>JBEKLF010000002.1:0-125699 GCA_050010335.1 Terriglobia bacterium | reverse complement strand
GGCTTTGGCGGAGGTGGCGGAGGCCGTGGAGGTGGGGGGGGCCGCGGCGGGGGTATAGGGGGCGGCCTCGGCCCTGGCGGGCTGAGCGGGGGTGGCGGCGGGCCCGGCGGTTTCTTCGGCGGCGGGGCCAACACCAACCGGCGCTTCAATCTCACCTTGAGCGTCAACGCGCGGAATGTCTTTAACGACGTGAATCTCGGATCGCGGGAGGGGACAATTGGCTCGCCCCTGTTTGGTCAATCGAACTCGATAGGGGGGCTCTTCGGAGGCCCCGGTGGCGGTGGAGCCCAAGCCTCGAATCGTCGGATTGATTTTCAGGCGACCTTCGCGTTCTAACGCGGCGGCGGTGGCGGTTTAGCGTGCCCTACACTTTCACGCATAACCGCCACTGCAACGCCAATCCCACGGAGCGCTCTCCCGCCACCTGCGGATTCTTGCCAACTTGCATTCCCAAGTCAGCACACTTCGCGGCCCACATCGGCTGTTGTCGTGCCGCCTCTCTTGTGATACAAAAGACAGCTTCTGCAAGGCCTATGACCGCCTCGCAAAACGTCTCATAGACCGCTCCCATTCTGATTGGCCAAGGGTATGCTCATACTTCATCACAAGGGTACACTTTCGTGAACCGACGAAGATTTGTGCATTCGTTAGGATCCTCAACTCTCTTTTCCGCTCTGGCTTTCCGTAATCGAGATGTGGTCACGGCACTTAAAGCCGCTGGACTGCCCGTGCCTTTCTGCGAAGACCCGACCGCTACTAAAACGGCCGGCCCCGGAGCAAACCCCGTGTGGCCGAGGCCCGTTATTGTACCCATTCCCACGGTGACCGCGGGGGTTTCCCCTCACGTTACGGACCTGGCGGGCGTGTGGAAGTTCAGCCTTCTCCCTCCCCCGGAATTCTGGTCCAACAGTGTGGATCCCTCGGGGTGGGCCGATGTAGCCGTCCCCGGCGAACTCACCGCTCAGGGACAGCCGATTGCGAGGGACAGCGAATACCCATACAAGCGGTCTGCTCATATTCCCGCGGGCGCGAAAGGCAGGAAAGTTTTCCTGAGATTTGACGGCGTTTTCAGCTACGCGCGGGTGTGGGTGAACGGCCAGTTTGTTCGCGAGCACCACGGCGGATTTACTTCTTGGGATTGCGACATCACCCCCTATGTAACGCCTGGAGAATCCGCGTGGCTCACCGTCGGCGTTACCGATCGTGCCGATGAGATATCCTATGCCAGCAACTACGCCAAGCATTACATCGGCGGAATCTTGCGAGGCGTGAAACTGTTTGTGGTGCCCGCGGATTACGTCTCGCGTTTCCATGTTGAGGCTGACCTCGATTCGAATTACCAAGATGCGACGCTCAAAGTTACGGCGAACGCAGTGTTTAATGAAGGGCAATCGGCCTCACTGCAACTACGATTGCGGGATCCCCAGGGGAAGGTTGTCGCCCTCGAGACGAGTTCGATCGACCTATCAAGAGGGCAACCGGAGGGAGTCGTCAACATTCCCGTCCCCTCGCCAGTGAGGTGGGACTGCGAGCGCCCCAACCGCTATACGCTGGATACAACGCTCGTGGTTTCCGGGCAGGAAACTCAGAAACTGTCGAAGCGGATCGGCTTTCGCAAGGTCGAATGGCACAACAACAGACTTTATGTCAATGGGGATCAAGTCAAGTTGCGCGGCGTTTGCCGGCACGACACGCACCCGCTGTGGGGACGGTCGGTGACACCGGAAATCGACGAGCAGGACGCCCTTCTCCTTCGCGACGCCAATGTCAACTTCGTCCGCACTTCGCACTACCCTCCCACGGAGACTTTTCTGGATGCTTGTGACCGCATCGGAATCTATGTGGAAGAGGAAACGGCGGTGTGCTTTGTCCACCAAGCATGGTCGATTGCCTCCCCCACCGAATCCAACCCCGATTTCACCGCCCGCTTCCTCACCCAATTTGCCGAAATGATCGAGCGCGACCGGAGCCATCCTTCGGTCATCCTGTGGTCGTTAGGCAATGAAAGTAATTGGGGATCAAATTTTGCCAAAGAACGCCAATATGCGAAGGCCGAGGACACCTCGCGTCCAGCCATTTTCTGCTACCCGGAAAGCGTTCCCGCGGGCGTCGATGCCTACGATGTTTACAGCAAACACTACCCCGACTTTGACGGAGACCTCACGAGCAAAGAGTTTCCGAAACTCAATGACGAGTGCACTCACATCCCGTGTTATGACGCTGACACCTTGATGCGAGATCCCGGTGTGCGGAACTACTGGGGACACTTTATCAAGCGCTTTTGGGAGAACGCCTACTTGTCAGAGGGGTGCCTGGGTGGGGCGATTTGGGCGGGCTTTGACGAAGTGTTTATGCTGCCTGATTCGCCGGTCGGCTACGGGCAATGGGGAATCGTGGATGGATGGCGGCGGCCCAAACCCGAGTTTTGGCTCGCCAAGAAAGCCTACTCTCCTGTCCGAATTACGGCGAGCGAACTCTCCAACCCGGGCTTCGGCCAACCTCTATTGATTCCGGTGAAGAATTGGTTCAATCACTCCAACCTCAGTGAGCTCAGGGTGCTATGCCGGGTCGGTCGGCAAGAATTGTTTCCGCCCAGCATCAATGCCGCGCCAGGGGCCGAGGGAACCCTTCGCATTCCCGCGCGTGACTGGCGTGATGGCGAGGTTCTGGAGTTGCAGTTCCGTGGCGCGGACGACGTCCTGATCGATGAATTCCACATCCGCATCGGCAAGCGGGTGGTAACTTTTCCCGGCCCCCAAGGCCCGGCGCCGAACGTCACCGAAGACACCCAATCCCTCACCGTGCAGGGTTCAGATTTTCATATCGTCCTCAGTAAAGCCACGGGCCTTGTTACCGAGGGAGTATTTCGCGGCACAAAAATCATCGAAGGAGGGCCCTTCCTGGACCTCGGACCCGCGGCGCTGTCTCCCTGGTGGCTGATTGATATGCGCCACTCCTCGACGGCGGACGAAGTGGTGATCAACCTGGTGGGGGCTCACGTAGCCCGCCATGGTTCAGGCCCCGGGATGAGCATGGAGTTTGAGATCCGGATCGATGGCCAGGGATTGATCACGACCGCGTACACGCTTCACGACCCGGTGAAAGCGGCCAATGAAGTTGGAATCAGCTACGTGCTTTCCAGTTCCATCGAGCAGTTGTGGTGGGACCGGAAAGCTCTCTGGTCCGCATACCCCAACGACCACATCGGCAGGCCAATGGGAATCGCCCGGCGGCAATCGAGTTTCGCGGCGCAAACCTACCGCCAACCGCCCGTGGGCCCGTGGTCCGAGGACACCAAGGATTTCTTCCTTTTCGGGCCGGACGATCCCGGAGGGCGTGGCACGCATGACTTTCGCAGCCTCAAGGAAAATATTTGGTGCGCGTCGTGTGGCCTGGCGAATGCGCCGCAACAAATCAGAGCGGAATCCGACGGCACTGCCGCCGCCCGCGTGGAAGTCTGCGCGGATGGCAGAGTCCAGTTCAACATCTTTAACCTTTGGGCTTATACCGATCTGGATTATGGCGAGAGCATGCCTGCCATAACTTTGGAAGGCGGGTATCGTAACGTCGTCCGGCTGCGGTTGGTGGGCGCCACAAAAAAGCAGTAAGCAGCAAGCAGTAAGCAGTAGGCAGGAAGCGGGCGGCGGGCAGCTCTTCTCAGCGGCAGACCTTAGGTGCATTGCAAGAAAACATCCCTGATGGTATTCGCTGCGAAGCTTTGGAGTGCGGCAGCTTGCTGCCGCTTTGTCGCTAGCCAGCTTGCTGGCGGGTAATTGTGCTCCCGGTCGAATTCCCGCGAGCAAGCTCGCTGGGAAGAAAGCGGCAGCAAGCTGCCGCACTCTAAAGCTTCGCACGCCCATGCAAACCGTTGTGACATCCCATGTATGCCCGAACGCAGTGGGTTGCGCTCATACCAACTCCCATTCGCGAATCGTGAAACGCGGGCGAAGAAGCGCGCGCGAACAATAGGCGAAACCGCACAAAAAAACGTGGGCGACATTCTGACGCTCGCGCTCGATGTTCTGTTGACTTCCCCCTACATGTCGTCGAATATAGGTAATATGAATTTCGATTTGGGGACCCACGGTAGCCTGATGGGAAGTGGCGGACCGTGCCAATTAGTAATCCGGAAAGATAAGAGCCTTTCCGACATCTTACAGTTTTCTATCGCCGGTCTAGAAATCGGCCAACAAGTGGTCATCCTGGCAGGGCCCACCTGCCTGAAGGACATTGCGCACGGTCTCGGTGAGACTGGGCTCAAGACCGATGCCCTCCTGCACAGTGGACGACTAGTTCTCCTGACAGCGCCTAACTGTTTGGCCGAATTGCTCCGTTCCAGCGAACCTTTGCAGCGCAGCCCGCTCCATCGGACCGCGACTGTGATGCGCTGGGTCACGGACTGGTCGTGGGCATATGGGAATGGCATCGACGCGGCAACTATCCGCGATTATCAACGCCGTCTTCATGAATTCATTCGGCCGTTCAATGCCATGTCCATGTGCACCGTCCTCTGCGAGAAAGTGCAGAGGGGCGACCTGCTCGCAATGCTCGGAGACCACCGACGAGTAGCGAGAACCGTCGAAGCAACACGACGCGCTATGGCAGCTCACGCCTAGCATGTCGGGAACACGCTTCGGGCGATGTCCACGGGGCCGGTTAGCCGACACCCGCAGTAGAGTTGTATTTTCGCGACCCTGCTCCACTTCTTTCATCCGCGCACAAGATACCTTCAAACCCGGCTTTTCAACTTAACGGTCGATTTTCCAGTACCCCCGTACTATTGGCAAAGCATTGGACGCCACTTAGAGTGACAGCTCGGGGCCTATACGGGGTCAAGCATCTCCGAGATGGTGATTTCGGACGGAAAATAGATGGGGCTTGGATTTGCCGGAAAGTCCCTGGCAGAGAGCATTCTGATCACGCCAAAGCATTAAAACTTCGTCGAGTGTGCGACCAGACAACTAAAAGGAGGATGGTGAAATGCTAAGTGGATTCGGAATTTTTGAGGGTGCTGTCGGGGCCGTGATGTGCATGTGGTTTATTCATGTCGGTTTCATGGTCAAGAGTCTCCTTAAAGAACAGAAGGAAACCAACGGTGTCCTTCGTCAAATAGGCCCTGCAAATTGAAGCCTGGGATTGCTTTTAGACCTGCTTGGCCTGAATGCGCGCAACGTTAAACGTCAGAGGGTAGGTATCTGAATATCCGCCCGACCCCCTCTCCTTGTTAACGACCGCCATGCCGTAGCGTGTGTACCTGACATTCGATTACCGGAGAGACCAAAATGGAAATTCAGGATTACTACGAGTTCCTCCAGATCAGCCCCAATGCCCAGCCCGCCACAATCCACCGCGTTTATCGATTTCTGGCGGGTCGGCTTCACCCGGACATCCCGGAGACCGGCGATGCGCAAACGTTCAGGCAGTTGAAGCAAGCCTATGACGTATTGTCCGATCCGGAGCGCCGCGCCCAATACGATGCGACTTACAAAAAGGAGGCGCCCCCTCCGGTCCCCCTATCCAATTCAATTGATTTCATGGATAGCATCGGCGGCGAGTTGAACCGGCGGTTGGCGGTGCTAGCCCTGCTCTATGTCAAGCGCCGCATGAACCCCTACACCCCGGAAGTCTCACTTAACGAGGTGGAAATGCGCATGGGGTTTCCCCGTGATTATTTGCACTTCACGACGTGGTATCTTCGGAACAAAGGATACATCACCCAGGCGGACAACTCCGATTTCACACTCACAGCGCCGGGCGTGGACTTCGTGGAATCGAACCGCGCGAATGTCCCGGTGCTGAATAAACTGTTGACCCCTGGCGTGGGAAACTCCACCACAGACGATGTGGCGGCAACCAGGACCTTCATCCCTCCCCCCACACCGCTCATCGGGGCTGCGGGCAACGCCGCATCCGAGGGGATCGGCGCATAAGCTGGGGATAACCGTGATGGAGCGCGGCAAATTGCCGCCGCTTCCCTTCCCGCGAGGTTGCTTGCGGGAGCTTTAAGGGCGCGCACAATTCGTTATGAGGTCAAGACGTAGAGGCGGCTTTACGCCGCCCTGGGGTCCATCCGCCGGCGGAAAAAATCGCCCCAGAACATCGTTGGCGTGGTTGCCAGGGGCCCACGGAGGATAGAGAAAACTGGTCTTGACTCCGCAGGTGCCCGTGCTAATATTGGGGCATTCGATACGATAGAAGAAGGCTAGGAGTTTCCCCAACCGTTGTTGGCCAACCAGGCCGAAGAGATTCGCAGGTTATCAGGCCCATCGAGGCAGCGGACACAGGCAATCCCTAGCCGGGGGCGAATTACTTTTATCCGGAACCGAGTCGGGGGGAGTAAACCACTCCGACTGCCGGAGAGGCCAAAATGGAAATATCAGATTACTACGAATTTCTCCAAATCAGCCCCAATGCCCAGCCGGGCACAATCCACCGCGTCTATACATTTCTAGCGAGCCGCCTTCACCCGGACAACCCGGATACCGGCGATGCTGAAAAGTTCATCCTGTTGCGGCAGGCCTATGACGTATTGTCCGACCCGGAGCGCCGCGCCCAATACGATGCAACCTACAAAAAGGATGCCCCCCAGCCGCCCCCTCTATCCAATTCGATTGATTTTATGGATAGCATCGACGGTGAGTTGAACCGGCGGTTGGCCGTGCTGGCCCTGCTCTACATAAAGCGCCGCATAAACCCCTACACCCCGGAAGTCTCACTGGGCGAGGTTGAATCGCGCATGGGGTTTCCGCGTGATTATCTGCAATTCACGATGTGGTATCTGCGGAACAAGAATTACATCAGCGTGGCGGACAACTCAGATTTCACCCTCACGGCGGTGGGCGTGGACTTCGTGGAATCAAACCGCGAGCATGTCCCGATTCTGAATAAATTGCTGACCACGGGGGGACGTCCTGCAGGTGCCGCGACGGCGCCCAAGGCCCTTCCTCGTTCAACTCGCGATGAGCCTGGGGGCTAGCGCGCATCCAAGGGGATCGGCGCAAGCAGCCTGGGACCGCAGGCATCCTGCCCGCTGGCGCCGGAGCGTCTCGCTCCGCCAACCGGAAATTCCCTCTCTGCTCCTAAAAAGAAACCTCGATCGAAATCGAAACGGGCAGGATGCATGTTTCACCTATTGGAGCATGGCCATCCTAGCCATGCGCTCCTTCGCGGGCCAAACGCCCTGGCAAAAGCGGGCCAAACGCCCTGGCAGAGGCGGGCAGGATGCCCGCGCTCCCAGAAAAAAACAAGGGCCGACCCTTGCGAGCCGGCCCTAACGAGAGCGCTGCTGGGGAGGACGTCAGTAGTACGCTCCCGTATAGTCGGTCGGGTTCGCAGGGATATCCGCGAAGTTGTTGTTCCCGAAACCCGCCTGTCCCTTAAAATTATCGATGGTGCACGGACCCCAATCCGTGGTTTGACCCAAAGACTGGACAAACACATAAAAAGTTCCGCCAAAGGTCAGCAAATTGTAATTCCCCGAGGGGTCTGTAAGCGTGTCGGTAACAACGTTTCCGGTGGCGGCATCAATGGCCACGACGTGGGCCCCGTAAAGAAGAGTGCTGAGGCCGGTGCCACTCTGCACCAGCGAGATCTGCCCCCCAATCCCGGCGTTAGGGGTGGTTGTGCCCGGGTACAAATGTGAAACTCCAATCAGGTCATCGGTCCACAATACCTGATGCACCCCTACCGCGCTCGTATCCCCGTAAGGAAACATAACCGCGTTGGCAATCCCGCTATGGTCCAAGCCCATCAAGTGTCCGATTTCGTGCGTGGCGACGGATTGCAGGTCGAACTGGTTGGTCCCTGGCGAGGTCGTCGCAAAGGTGACGGCGGGGTTGAACACGATATCGGCATCAACGATGCAGACATCGATCGGACAGGCTGGCGGCGCGTTTGAGCCACACTGCGATGGGGTCTCGCCGTTCGTCACGGTCGCAATTTGGGTAATGGCAATGATCCCCGTGGGGAAATCGCTGGATTCGGGGTCTGAAAAGCTGATCACGTTTTGGCAGTCAATCGTTGGGGAAGCAGGGAAGGAGGTACTTCCACCTCCAAACGTAAATGCCACCTTGGTAACGGACGAGCTGTTGTATTTGGCATTGTGCCACGTGGCGAATGAGTTGGCGATGACGGTGGAAGCCGTCACGCCCCCGTTCTCCACTACATTCGCTGGGGTGCTGGTAGTGAGGAAGTTCAGGTTCCAGGTGATATTGGGACTCGAACCGGGCCACATGGCATTCGCGTAAACTCCGCTACTGATCTGGTGGATTTCAAACTCCGTGGCGAGCATCCCCGCCGCGGAAAGCACTCCGAGGATAGCCACGCCGCCCAGCAATAATCTCGTACGGTTCAATTTTATCCGCCTCACTCTCACAGTCCTCACCTCACGTTTAGGATTACATGGCGGCCGCGCAGGCTGCCCACTGATTCCTCGCTGACTGCGGAAATCGTGGCGTGAACGCCCCGGACACTCACATCGCCCCAATGAATTGTCCAGTTTCCACCACTGAGGATTGCCTCGCCTTCCACATCCGTCCCCACCGGGATTGCCACGTTCTTATTGGGGAACAGTTGCGCCGTGGTCTTCCCGTAAATATGCAGGCGGCCCACGCCATTAGATTCCGTGGATGCGATGGACACGGGAATACTGAGCCCATGGGGAATTTGAATGCGGGTGTTCACCAGCGTGGCAACATACTTGTTGAATCCCAGCAGAGGGACCGTTCCCCCCGGGTTTCCCCCACCGCTCACGGCGCGCTGAATTTGCGTTTGGCTCTGCGGCAGGACCACCCGTTCATCGTGCGAAATGGCATCTTGGTAGACAGGGTAGGCGCCCTGCGCCATCCCCACCACGTCGTAGTTGGAGCCGCCGGCAGGTTCAAGAAAGAGGATGTACTCGCGTTGCGGCCGGAATGAGATGTCCCCCGGTACGGATACGGTCATGTTGCCGACTCTGCCCCCCAGTTGTCGAACCTGCACGGTCGACGGGGCATTCCCCTTGAGGGTCTGCGATACCTCGAAGGTGGTAATGGTCACGATTTGGGTGCGGGTAGCGTTCCACTCGCTCGCTTGGTTCACCACACGCGCTCGGACAATGTCGCTGGACGCCTGGGTAAGCTGATCCATCGACATGGAGACCATGGTGGTGGCCCGCGCGGCCGAAATTGCATCCATGGCCAAAACTGTCGCCAGAACCAAAACCCTCATCTTCATTGCTCACGCCCTCTAACCGGCTGTACGTAGCGGCGGCTTTACGCCGCCATATGGCGGGGTAAACCCGGGCCACGTCACCAGCCTGCTAATTAACAATTTGAATTCCCCCAAAGTATTCTTGCGTTTCCTTTGTCGAACCACTGCCGACCGTCACCACAATTGCTCTAATTCCGAGCGCCTGCGTACTCGACACCTTGATGTTGAAATAGATTGCCGTTGAGCCACAATCTGCAGCTTGGCCGGAGGCCGTACAATAATTAGGAAAGGGTGTCACGCCGCTGACCGTCACATCCGCTGTGCTCCCATGGGTCACGTTTACGGTTAGGCCTGATGCCAGGGTGTCACCTGCGGAATCAGTCAAGCTCCGCCCCACAAGCCAAATAGTGCAGGTTGCGTTCGGGCAGGAAGAGGTCTTCGCCCCGGACTGTGAGACTTGGACTCCTCCCTCCCCCGCCGAGCATGAGGTGGATCCTCCCGAGACGACGCAAGTGCCCACATCGGCCAAACCCAAGGTCGTGGTCATCGTGGAAAGAGTAAAGTTGATTCCGGTGGCATCGCCGCCGGAAACCGTAACCTCGGTTGGGGTGGTCGTGGAAGGATCGATCGTAACCGTAATCGAGGCAGACTGAGATTCGTCTGCCTGGCTGGTGGCGGTGATGGTCACGGGGTTGTTGCCGCCCGGGATAACCGAAGGCGCAGTATAAGTCGCACTTGTGGAAGTGCCCGGAATCGTGCCCAGCAGGGAGTTGCCATTGGGGATGGTGCCGGCAAGATCGCCGGTCACGGTCCAACTGACGGCGGTGTTCGTAGTGCCGGTCACCGAGGCTTTAATGGACAACTGTTGGCCCACCGTTACGGCCGCGGGGTTGGAAGGGCTGGTGATTGAAATCTTTACGGTAGATGCCGGATTGACCGTAAAGTCCACCGACTTTGAAGCTCCCCCACCCGGCGCTGGATTCGTCACCACGACCGGGTAACTTCCTGCCGTGGCCTGATCGCTCGCGCTCAAGGAAATGGTTAACTTCGTCGCACTGACGAACGCCGCAGTGTGCCCCAAGTTGTTGAAGGTCACTGTCGAGGTGCTCAGGAAATTCGTCCCATTGATGGCCAGGGTTTGCTCCGCCGCCCCCGCCGTGGCGGAAGTCGGAGATAAGCTGCTGATAGTGGGGGCGAGATTATTCACCGTAAAGTTCACGGCGGTCGAGTTTCCCCCGCCCGGCGCTGGATTCGTCACCACGACCGGGTATGTCCCTGCCGCAGCCTGATCGCTTGTGGTCAGGGAAATTGTTAACTCCGACGCGCTGACGAACGTCGCGGTGTGTCCCACACCGTTGTAGGTCACTGTCGACGTGCTCAGGAAGTTCGTTCCAGTAATGGTCAGGGTCCCAGCCGCAGCCCCCGCCGTGGCGGAGGTCGGAGAAATGCCGCTGACGGTCGGAGCAGGATTGTCGTTGGGAGGGGGTAACGTTGTTCCTCCGCCTCCACCGCCACCGCAGCCCGCCATTGCCATCAGCAGGCCCAAGGTGATTCCCAAAACACACTCTTTACGATGTTGGCCTCTTATCATCAATCCGGCTCCCATCACGCTTGTGTAATGCTTCGATTTGAAGGCGGATTAAGGTCCGACACTGCCCAGTACCCTTCCGCTGACTATCTCGAAACGAATTAATACCTCCGAAATAAGTAACCGTCAACAGTACTTTGGTCCTAGAACTTATGGACAATCTCAGTTTTGAGGAGGTCCGAAGGTCGTGGGCGGATTTGTGGAACCGAAGGATCCTTGCGAAGAGCCTGGGGAGAAACCGGAACCCTGCTGCATGGATTGGGACCCCGTGCCCACCTGACCCGGGGAGGAACCGGGCAGGCCAATTTGCATTCCGAAGTTTCCCATGTCGATCCCGATAAACTCCCACTCATCGTAATGATGGTGCTTATTCCAAATACGGATGGACTCATGATTGCTCGTGGCAGCAACCCCCGCGATGTAAGCACCCTGAACCCCATTCGAGTTCCCGAAGAAGGACGAAGTGGGGCCAATTTGGCTGGATTGTCCCGCTTGTGAACTCGCTCCCATGCCGGACGAGGGGCCTAGTAACCCAGTGGAACCGGTCGAGCCCCCTATTAACCCCGCGGCATTGGAGCAGCCTGCGGACGAGGTCCCAAGTGACGACATCCCCATGGATGAGCTGCCCATAGGCGAAGATCCCATGGAAGAGGACCCAAAGGAGGTGCCCCCTCCGAACGTCGAACTCGTGGAGCTGGTCTGACCTATCCCCGCAGGGTTCCCGCAGTTACCGGCAAGAGGCTGGTTTTTGGAATCGATCAGCACGCCGGCGGCGTTCACATGAATGAACCGCCACTTCCCCTTGCGGTCCATGGGATCGAGATATTCCTGGCGCAGAAACCGTATCCCATTGGTTTGCAGCAGCTCCTTGGTGCTCACAGGGTAGCGGTTAAACTGCTTATGGAATAGCGCCACAGCTCGGGCGTATTGTGTTCCCCGGAAAATCAACTCCGCTTCCTGCTCCCGCCGTCCCTCCTGGTAGACACTCGGGAGCGTCGCTGTTAGGGCAATTAACAGTAGTGTGGCAACCATCATCACAATGATCAGGACGATGCCGTCAGTCCCAGTCCGGTGGCGGCCCTTACTACGGCGGAAACGGCAAATCGAAATTCTCGTGTGTGTCACCATCTTCGATCACAACCTTGGCGGGATCGATCTTCATAACCTTGTACTTTGTTCCGATCGTGTCGCCCTCGTGAGCCACCACCACGTCATCGTTGAAGGAAATCATGGCTTCCTTCTGCCCACCCGGTAACTCATTATACCCCATGGCTTTCAATGGGGGAGGTGGGGGCGGAGGAGGGGGTGCGGCTTGCGGGGGAGGGGTGTTGGGATTGGCAACTGCCACGGGCCCACCCCCCACAGCTTCAAAGGGGTTTCGGTCTTCGTCGGGAAGAGGACGGGAATCCAGTGCCTTCAATTCATCGAAGCGAACGGTCGGGTCGTACTTGGCAAGGTCATCGGCTGCATGGGAGGAACTCTTCCCCGCCGTCCGCGTGGGACTGTTGCTCGCCGGAGTGGGATGGGTTTTCCCCGGCTGCATGTCACGATATTGCGCCACCAGATTTACGACGAGGAGCAGGCACACCACACCCAGCGCAGCCCCTCCCCATTTATTAATTCCGGCCGGTAGTTTCATGGCGTTAGATAGATGTCTGCTCCCATTCGCAAGCTGAGTATCCCGGCGGTTCCCGGGGCAATGGAGAATTCGCGCTCCAGAACCATATTGTTCGCGGTTTCCAGGGCATGCGAGAATTTCAGCAGGGCGGTATACGTTCCTTGCACATTAACTTCAAGCTGCAATCGCAGCAGCGGATCCGTCTTGTCCGGGTCAAGGCGAAATGACATGCCAAGAATCTTTACGTTCGCGGCATCCCCTACCTTATGAACCAAGTGATCCGCGATCGAGTAAGCCTCCCGGCGGGGGGGGATACGATTGGCCATAAAATCCTCTACCCCCTTGCCGGTCTGTGGCATGGCTTCTTGAAACTTCTTCAACACACCGACGCGCACTTGCTGGTCCCGTATCGTCTTCCGCAATTCCTCGACGTGGCGTTCGACCGTGGCAATCTGATTTCCCAGCGGCTGGTAGATGGCGAAGAAAACCAGCACATCCAAAGCCACTACGATCAGGCCGATCGCTTCAACGACTCGGTTTATGATTTGGCGTCGACTCTTCCGCACGTGAGGGCTCTGCTCCCTTCTTTGACTTCTGACTTTCGGCTTTAGGCTCTTGCGTCTTGCCCGTTGTCTTCTGACTTTTGGCTCCGGTCACCTTGCTTTCAACTTCCGCCTTCTTAGCCGCAGCTTCTGGCTGCTGGCTCTGGGCTTCAAACTTCTCCTCGGCCCCCGGCAGATAGCGTGCCGTACACACTACGTTGATCTCTTCGCCCTGCGCGGCATCTTCCTGGAATCCCTGATTGACGATGGACACGTCCTTGAAGTCAGCGGAATCTTCAAGGTCATTGATGAAAGTTTCGATGGCATCCTCGCTTGTGGCGTTGATTCCCAACCGGATCGTGTAATCTTCCCCCTGTTTCTTGGGGGACATTAACGCCAAGCCCGTCAGTTGCGCGTCTTCCGGCAAAAGGCCTGCCACCCGCGAATTCACTTGCGTGAGGGATAGCTCCCTTTGGTCGATGAGCTTGTTGACAAACTTGGCTTGAAGAAGCAACTGGCGGTACGCTGGGTCTTCCAGTTTCTTCCGAATGGCCGCTTCCTGCTTGTGGAAATCGTCAGAGCGCGCCTGAACTTCCAGGAGTTGGCGTTGGACTCCCCGGTAGTCGCGATACTCATGAAGCGAGGCGCGCACCAGAAGGACTAGCGCCGCTATACCCACGAGGGTCGCCGGTACTGCCCACACGAGCGCAAATCGGTCGCGCATGCTCGCTGCGGGGGAAAGGTTGAGGGTTATTTTCATCGCCGTTAGCTCAAGTTCGCTACTAATCCCGCAAAAGGCATGCCGAAATGGTCAAAAGCTTCGCGTTGCCCGGAGGGCAGCCCGGCAGATGGGAGAAAGGTCGCCGGGAGCGGAGAAAGCTCACGGCCCAGTGCCTGTGCCAAGGCTTGCTCCACTTCCGGCGCCGCTGGGGGACGCGAGCAGAACCAAACATTTTGCACCTGCACATGCAGATTATCCTGGCAAGTTGCGAGGACGCGTGCCGCCTCACGCCCCACTTCGTCAAGAATGCTCGCCCCGCCAGCTTCCAGCGGACGCGTCCGCCAATACCGCACGCGGTTCGACGCTACCACCACGGCCGTCAGCGCTCCCGGGCAGAGATGCAACAGGAGTTGTCCGCCTGCTTCTTCCGGGAGCAGCGGCAGCAACGCCACGGTTGCCGGCAACACCAACGCCGGCCCGCCGTTGATCCCTGCCATTGCTGCTTCGTATTCGGCCAGCACCGAGTTCCGCACCGCCACACCCAGAATCTCCACTGAGTCAGCCTGCTTCGACAGCACCTGGTAACTTAGGCGCGCCTCCTCTGGTGGATAGGGCAGATACTCGCGCATTCGCCAAAGCACCAAGGTCTCCGCCTGCCGATGATCATCGGGAAGGGTTTCAAATTGCAGCAGGGCCACGCGCGCCGCCACGTCGGGGATGAGCAGCCCCAGCCTGCCACCCGTATTTCCTACCCTTTCGCAGACTTCGGCGATGGTGCGACGGACGATTTTGTCATCCGTCAGGTTGGCTTTGTTGGGGGAAGGCGCCAGCACCCCTGCCGGAAGTTCGCGTGCGGCGACACTTTGCACACGGCGTTTGGAAAGGTTCAAACGCGCGCCGGCAATGAAGCCCGGCTCCAGGTCCAAAGCGAACGTCGGAGCCACGAAATGCCCCGCGTGCTTTTGCCCGCTTAAGCCTAGGCGCTTTTTCCAGCCTGCAAAATTCATGCTGCCCTCGGGACACGGGATTCGGGAATCGGGGTTCGGGATTCGGGGTTCGGGAAACGTGACACGGGATTCGGGAATCGGGGTACGGATCGGGATTCGGGAATCGGGGTTCGGGATTCGGGAATCGGGACACGCGAGTTGGGAATTTGGACCCGGGGTTCGGGATGCAGGGTTACAATCTCCCGCCGTGGGTCCTCGCCACCCGAAACCTCTAAGTCTCTGTAGTTATGAACCACAACTCGACTCCCATTCTCGAAGGCTGATTTCCGTACCCCGAGTCCCGAATCCCGTGTCCCGTTCATTCCACAAACGTAACCTTGTTGATCTCCCGCAAAGTCGTCAGTCCTTGCTGGACTTTTTCGATTGCCGACTCCCGGAGGGATCGCATTCCTTCGTCGTGCGCGGCGCGGCGAATTTCCGACGAGGGTCGCTTTCCCAGAATGATTTCGCGAATACTATCCGTTACTGCCAGCAGTTCGCCAATGGCGGTCCGGCCGCGGAACCCGGTCTCATTGCACTCCTGACAACCTGCCCCCTCGTAGAATGTAGCGTCTTTCCACTCCTCGGGCTTGAGGCCCGACTCCTCGATGACTTCGATAGGCACCTGCGCCGGGCGCTTGCAAGCTTCGCAGATTGTCCGCACCAGCCGCTGGGCCAGGATGCAGTTGAGCGCCGAAACAAAATTGTAGGGCTCGACGCCCATGTTGAGGAAGCGCCCCAGCACGTCGACCACGTTGTTGGCGTGAACAGTGGTGAAAACCAAGTGGCCGGTCAATGCCGATTGGATGGCGATCTGAGCGGTTTCATTGTCGCGGATTTCACCCACCATGATTTTGTCCGGATCGTGCCGCAGGATGGAGCGCAACCCGCGCGCAAAGGTCAGGCCGCGTTTTTCGTTCACCGGAATCTGAGTGACGCCGCGAAGCTGATACTCGACCGGGTCCTCAATGGTGATGATCTTGTCTTCATCGGACTTGATTTCCGAAATGGCGGCGTACAGGGTGGTGGTCTTGCCGCTGCCGGTGGGGCCGGTCACCAGCACCATGCCGTATGGCTCACGGATGAAACGCCGCAGGCGCCGGATTTCCCGGTCGGCCAATCCCAACACTTCCAGGCGCAGTGAGTGAAATTTCTCGTGCAAGGATTCCTTGTCGAGGATGCGGAGGACCGCGTCCTCGCCGTGAATCGAGGGCATGATGGAAACGCGGAAATCGATCAGGCGGCCGCGATAACGCACGCGGAATCGGCCGTCCTGGGGAACGCGGCGCTCGGCGATATCCAATTCCGACATCACTTTAATGCGAGTAATGAGGTTGGACTGAAACTCGCGCGCCAGGGGGGCCATGGCTTGCTGCAACACACCGTCAATACGGTATTTCACCACCACGGAATTGTCGCGGCTCTCAATGTGAATGTCGCTCGCCCTTCGTTCCAGTCCGGCGAAAATGATAGAGTCCACCAGCCGGATCATGGGGCTGACGTCGCTGTCCTCCACCAAGTGCTCGAGCGATAGGTTCTCTCCGGCGTTTTCCTCCTCGCGGATCACGTCCAGGCGAAATTCTACGGTGGCATCATCCAGAACGCGCTGGGAGGGCTCCGTCTTCTTCAGGAAATCACGAACCTGGCTGGGCGCCGCCACCCGCACCACCAGCTTCCGGTCCAGCTTGGCTTCCAATTCATCCAGGCGGGTCAGGTTGGTGGGGTCCGCCACCACAATCACCAGCCGGTGGTCATCCCCTTCCAGCGGCAGAAACTCATAGTGGAGCATCAGTTCGAGCGGGATGGTGCGGAGCAGTTCGCTATCCGGACGCGAATCACGCAAATCCACGAATTGGAACTGGTAACGCGCCGCTAATTTGCGCGCCGCTTCGATTTCCTTGATGTCTACTGCGGTTTCGACCAATTAAAACCTCCGGATGCGGGACACGGGATACGGGACACGGGGCTCGGGGCACGGGATTCTAACTCCCGACCTCCCCCCGTGAGTTCTCTATAGCCCGACTCAAACCTTAAGCAATTTCACGAGATCCTCAACATCCCGAACCCCTAATCACGAATTCCGAATCCCTGCCTCGAATCGCGAACCCCGTATCCCGTATCCCGTGTCCCGTTCAATGCACCATCGCCGCCATGGAAAACAGCGGCAAATAAAACGCGATCAGGACGAAGGCCACCACGACGGCGATCACGGCTATCATGACTGGCCCCACCAAGCTTAGCCGCGTTTCCAAGTCGATGTTCACGTCCTCTTCAAAAAACTCCGCCAGCGCTTCCAGCATGTTCGCCATGGCGCCGGTGGTCTCCCCCACCTCCATCATATCGAGAGCGATGGAGGGGAAAAAGCCACTCGTGCGCAAGCTGGCGCTAAGCTCTTTCCCTGCCGCCACTTCCGTCCGTGCTCGGGCAATCGCCTGCCCCAGCCAGGGACTGCCTACGGATTCTTTGGCGGTGTCAAGGGCGGGGATGATGGGGGTGCCCCCCTGTAAGAGCACCGCCAGGGTGCGAGCAAATTCCGCGACGGAGAATTTCAGCAGGAGACCTCCCACCAGGGGTAACCGGAATTTCATCCGCTCCCAGACCAGAAGGACCTTCGCCGACCGGGACGCCGTTTTGAACAACATGGCCACGCCCGCCACCGCCAGCAGAATAAGCAGCGAGTAGTGCTTCACTTGCATGGCGAAGGAAATGGTGAAGGTGGTCAGAGCCGGCAATTGCACATCCATGTCGGCATAAAGTTTGGCGAACTGGGGCACAATGAATTCGATCACGAACGCGATCAGGATGGTCAGAAAGACCAACAGGAAAGCGGGGTAAATCAAGGCGGAAATGAACTTCTTGCGGAATCCCCGCGACTGCTTTTGATAACTCAGGTATTGGCTTAATACCTTGTCCAGGCTGCCGCTCCGCTCTCCGGCGCGGACAGTGGCGCAGTAAATCTTGGGAAAACTGCCGGTGAACTCAAAGGCCTCGGAAAGCAAGGCGCCGGTGCGCACTTTGTCGCGGACCGCCTCAATCGACAGTCGAAGAGCATCGCTGCGGGTCTGGTGGGCCAGCAGGTCGAGCGATTTCTGCAAGGGCAAACCAGATTTGGAAAGCGTCAAGAACTGTTGGTTGAAAATCAAGAAATCGTCTGCGCGGATTTTCCCTGGCCGCGCTGTCCGCACCTGAAAATTCAGGATGTCTTTGGGGCGTACTGAAAAGATCAGGAACCCCTGCGCCCGCAATCGCTGGCGGAGTTCTTCCTCGGTGCGAGCCTCTTCCGTCTGAGTCAGTACCCGCCCCGCATCCGTCCCGAGTTTGCAAACAAACTCCATGCCGATCTCAAATCTCAAATCTGAAATTTAAAATAGAAGCTCTCAGCCATCCGATCTCAGCTATCAGCTTTCGTATCCTCGACTTTTCAAATTCTTCGACTATTTATACTTTAAACTTTACCTCTTTGCTCACCCTTCCGCTTTCATCCCTCATGCTTCAACCTTACATCCTTCGCCTTTTCAATCCTTTTGATTCTGCTCTTACACTTTACCCTCTTATAATTTACACTTTACACATCATCCTTCATCCTTCGCCTCTTTCAACTCCTTTAACTTCTTCGACTTTCAACTTTCAACTCTCGACTTTCAACTTTGACATTTCAAATTTCAAATCTGAGATTTGAGATTTCCCCTGCCCTCCTCACCAACTGCTGTACGCCGTGCCGTCAAGAGCGGTGTCATCCGCCCCGCTATGCACATCCACAATCCCAGAAGTGGATTGGTCCGGGCTGATCGGCACCTCTTCGGTATCCGTCCTCCAGGTCTGGTTCGATCCTGTAAAGGGGTCAACTGGAACTCCCCCCCGCAGATACCCTGCCGTCACCAAATCATCCAGGGAAGTGGGAGGCTGCTGCTTGTCGATCGTATATTGGTCAATCAGCTTGCGCATCGTAAACAAGTCATCCCGCAGCACGGCCTCGCGGGCATGGACGATGGCAATGTGATACATGGGCATGGCAAAGGTCGCGAGAATCAAAATAAGGGTAATCACGACCATCAGTTCGATGAGGGTGAAGCCGCAAGGGACGGGACTCGGGATACGGGATACGGGACACGGGATTCCCGAATCTACCCCCCGCGCGGGGTTCTGGCGGGTTCCCCAGCCCCCAGCCCCCAGCCCCCAGCCCCTGGCACCTGACACCTGACACCCGCCTTTACCAATTCCCATATAGTGTTCCATCTAAAGCCGTTCCTTGACTCTTCGAGTACACATCGAAGACGTTCGCCCCACCCCAGCTTTTGGAGTCGGGATCATCTTGCATCGCCCGCAGCCCCCAATCCGCAGTCCCCGTCATGGGGTCCACGGGAATCTTGCGGAGGTACTTGTACTTCCCTTTGGCACTCCCTTTAACGGGTACGCCGTCAACCAAAGTCTGAAGGTCGGGGGGATAACCAAAGCTATCCACTTTGATGGGAATCTTGCCGTAGTCAGAATCATTTTTGTAACGGTCAATCGCGTCGCGAATCATGCGCAAGTTCTCATGGAGCCTCGTTTCCCGAGCGCGGATGATCTCATTGCGCGCGAGCGGCAGAGCCAGGGTCGTCAGCACCAGCAGAATCGTGATCGCCGCGATCAGTTCGATCAGCATGAAGGCTTCGTCGGAGAACTGACGGCGTCTTTTCATCATCGGCAATTCCATCGCTGCAATATGGATTCGGTCCTGTAGGGCATTGTAGCGCCGGGCTTTAGCCTGGCACGTCCCTTTCTAGAACAGGGCTTCAGCCCAGCGCTACGTCTCCGTGCCGGCCAAACGGTCGGCGTTACATACCCTTGGCACTTCCATCATCATTGGGGCGGTCGGGGCTCGGGAGTTGGAACCTCGATGGGACGTCCGCCTTCGAAGCCTGCGGGGCCCTCGGGGCCGCCAAGGGTGCCCACGGGGACGGTCGAACCCTCGGCCGCGGCAGGCTCGGGAAGGCGGATAACCCGTGGGGTCAGCATGACGAGCACCTCCTGGTCATTCACCTCTTTGGTTTCCTGAGAAAAGAGGAAGCGGATCAGGGGAATATCGCCCAACCCTGGAATCCCTTGCACCTGATTGGTCAAGGTGCTTTGAATCAAACCACCCAATAGATTGACTTCTCCCTCCTCCAACCGGAAGTCGGCCTCAATCTTGCGTTCGCCGAAAGTGGGTTCAGTGATCCCGCCCACGGAGAGGGACGCTCCCAGGGAGGAAATCTCGATTTTTGCGTGCACGGCAATCTCTCCGCTAGCGAGCAAGTGGGGGGTCAGGTCCAGAATCACGCCAATATCCTGAAATTGAAATTGCGTGCTGGCGAGCAAGCCAACGCTTCCTGTCGAGCTGGTTGTTCCCCCCAGGGAAGGCAGAAAGCTGCCCGTGGCATAAGGGACCCGGCTGCCGATTTGCACCTTGGCTTCCTGGCCATCGGTAACCCGGATTTGGGGATTCTGCAAAATATGAGTTTTGGAATCGTTCAGTACCGCCTGGGCAGTGGCGCCGGGAAGAGCTACGGCCCAATCCTTCAAGCCCAACTGATCGATTTGGACGGAAGTGCTTGTGGTCCCTGTGGTCGTCGAGGTGCTCACGGGAGGGGAAAAGCCCGCCCCCGCCTGGATTCCCGGAGTAATCGAACTGGAACTCACCGTCGCCGGCGTCAGGCCCAAAGTACGAATTCGGTCGCGGTCGGCTTCCACGATGCTGATTTCAATCATGATTTCCGCTTTGGCTCGATCCAATTCGTGCACAAGCTGTTCCGCTGCCGCCACTTTGGCCGGACTATCCCGAATGATGATGGCGTTGGAATCGGGATTATCCATGATCCTTTGCAAACCCAACACTTGCTTGAGGGCAGTGGTGATGGCGGTGCGGTCGGCAGGCGGCAGGGGGTTGGAAAGGTAAATCGTCTTCAAAACCTCGTCGTCATAGTCCCGCCGATTGTTGGGGTTATCGGGTATGACCAGGATCGTGTTGGGAGTCACCGGTTTCCAAAACGACTTGCTCTGCATCGCCACAAGTTTCAGCGCATCTTCCACCGAGACGCCGCTCAGGTCTTCACTGAGCGGAGCAGCGTGAAAGTCCGGCGTGAAAGCTACATTTAATCCCGCGAGCTTCCCCAAGGTCTGGTAGACCCTGATGCTGTCCGCGGAAAGACGGAAGTGGGCAAGAGGTTCTTTGGGAAAGGGTTGCAGCTTCACAGCGGTGGGCTGATTTTCTTCCTCGCGGGCCTTCAAAGCCTTTTGGATCGCCTCCGTGTGTGCCTTTTTTGACTCCGCCTGCTTGGTTAGAACAATCTCGAGCTCCTGCCGCGCAGCCTGGTTCGTCGGATCAATGCGGGCGGCCTTCTGCAATTCCCCCGCCGCTGCATCCAGATTGCCCACCTTCAACAATTGCCGACCGTTCTTGAGGTGGAACATGGACGCATTCATGCGCGCATTTTGTTCATGGAGGATGTACAAGGAGTTAGCGGGGTCTGACTGTTTAGCCTTCTGATAGTCCACCAAGGCCGTGTCCCAGTCCTTCCGCTCCTCGGCCTTCCGACCTAGATTGTAAGCGACGTTGCCCCCCCCGCCGCAGCTTAGAAACGAGGCGATTAATGCCACCACCCCTATTAGCCGGATTCCTTTGTTGAGCATCCGTATCTCCCGTGGCCCGAGTCAAAACCCCAGCGCGCTATAGCTTAAAACGTTCGAAAGCAATAAAGTTAAAGAAGTTGAAGAAGTTGAAGGAGTTAAAGAGTTTTCTTTTCGACTTCCTCATCCTATTCGACTTTTCGACTTCGTACCTCAGCTCAGCCCATGCCAACGATCCTCCAGTTAAAGAAGTCGAAGAAGTCGAAGAAGCTTAAGGAGTTAACGTAGCTCAAGAGCTTCCTTTTCAACTTCTTCATCTTCTTCAACTTTTCGACTTCTCTTTCATCTTCTTCAACTTTTCGACTCAGCCTTAGCTTGTCCCTCATCGACCTATAAAGTCAAACCCGTTCAGTGACGAGTTGAGCAAATTCACTCCCAGGTCCGTCCCAAATAAACTGTCCGACGCACCCACCTCGTGGGAAGTCTGCATGCTTGCCCATGCGAACAAGGGAAAATGCAAAGACAGATTCTTGGATGCAAGCTTGTCGCTGGATTCTGTCTCGGCGGAGAGGAAGTTTCCTGTTTTCTGTTCCGCAGGCGCTTTCACAGCCAGAACCAAAACCGGATCGACGCTAGTGGCCCGATACTGACCCGCAAACGTCTCCCCTTGCCTCACTAAATACACTTCTGACCCGTCCGCTACAACAGCTTGAAAATCACCATCCTGGGTTTCGACGTAGCCAAGCGATTGGAAAATAAATGTGGCATGGCTATCCGAGGCGGCATGGCCATCTTGGCCATGACTCTCCACGGGCGGCAGGCCCGCACCCTGCGTTGTCCCATGGCCATCCTGGCGATGACCCTCCACGGGCAGGATGCCCGTGCCACGTCCCGGCATTCCAGATGCCCCCTCCACTGGAGGATCATCATGCAGATCGGGAGAAACTTCCCCTACCTCACTGGATTTGCAAGCTAAACAGTCTAAATTCGAAATCCGTGATAGCCCTGGTCGAGCAGAAGCTGAAAGCAGACCGGGGAATGATGGCGGCTCGAGCGTGCGAAATGGAGCCATCGGCCTTATCGGCTCTTCCACCGCTTCCACGGCATCAGCGGAGACGCTCACGGCCCGGTAGTGTCCGGCGAAGCGGTCACCCTGCCGAACAACATAGACTTCGTCGTCCTGGGAGAGAATCGCGTCGAGTTCGCCATCGCTGTGCTCGATATACCCGAGGGGCTTGAACATGACGAGAAGTTTGGCCACTCGGTCCTTCCAATCACCGAGGGTCTGCGTTACGAGGGACAACGCCGGGCCGCTTGCTGCTTCGAGGGACGGCGCCGTGTAGTTTGCCCTTTCGATCACCCCGGATGGGTCACTGGCAAGATTCAAGCTGGGTTGCCGCGATGCCGGCATCTTCGCCCCTCCCCGAGAATGGGCTGGAGGAGCGGCTTGGGCCACGGCAACCGTCGGAGTCTGGGGGAGGAGACGAACCGTGTCCCCGTCCGCCACCACGGATTCAATCTTGCCGTTCGCTTTCTGCACAAATCCTAAAGAGTCTGCGGCGGGGTCAGCCGTTTGCCCTAGGGTACTTCGACCTTCCCGCGAAAAGTCAGAACCAGCGGCCGGTTGAAATTCTGCAACATTCGTCGGTAGGGGGGAGGTCAAGTCGGCATTGTGGATACTTAGCAAATGCTCGCTACTCCCCGATGCAGCTAAAACCTCCGGGCGCGCGCGCAGGACGAGCACGGGCGGGGTCGAGGGCTGCGGCGCCACGCTCGCGGTCAAAATGTCGGATTTTGCGACCCCCGGCTCGGTCATGGGAAATTCTACCTGCATTTCATCGCTGGCCTCGACGGAGTCAGGGGAAACCTTGGTGACTCGGTACCGGCCCGCAACTAGATCACCAAGATGAACGACCTGAACTTGGTTTTCTTGCAGAATAATTGCTTCAACCTGTCCCCCAGCCTTTTCCACATAGCCAATCGTCTTGAAAACGGTCGGCGGGGGCGACGCTGTAGAGATGCTCGCGGCCGCGACTTCCATCGCGTCGGCGGGGGCGGCTCGTTCGGCCAAACTTACGATCGGTGGAGCGGGCTCTACCAGCGCGCGCAGTTGGGGAATTTCAGGCAGCACGGCACGGATGGCTTTCTCGGAATGCACCCTCACCGGCGCCGGGACTTGCGTAGTCATAGACCGTTGAACCCAAGGCGGGCTGAGAACAGCGCGGGGATTATTGGCTCGCGCCGGCGTTGAAATGTTCGACAGAAGCGTGGGGGAAAGGGGGCGCAGCTTGAGAACGGAATGCACGCACAATCCAACGGCGACACCCAACACGAAGCTGACGAGTTGCTTGATGGTCCTCACGGATGACCTGATGCCCAATTTGTCTTGCCAGACTCGAACACGATGATTGGACCTTAAAATATCACAACAGGGCTTGAACAAAAAGCAATTTACGAAAGAGACAGAGGTATCATTTGTGGCAGCGGTGGCGTCCAGGGCGCGCCCCGAAGCTTTCCGACAAAAGGTCACCTGCCGCCCCGCCGAAGAGCACCTTGTCGGACCGCGTCCCACTTCTATATCGGTTTATACAGCGCCAACTAAAGCTGATATTTCAAACACCGCGCTTTGGAAGCTGATGGTAAGATAGTCGACATTCTTTCAACTGAGAGGAACCTGCCATGGCCAAAGTATTGCGATGTCGTGACCTGGGGATGGACTGCCCCAAAGAAGTACGCGCCGAAACCGAGGAAGAACTGCTAAAGCTCGCCGCCGAGCACGCGGAAAAAGACCACGGGTTTTCCGCCGCCATGATCCCGCCTTCCATCCTGGCGATGGTCAAATCCGCCATCAAGGATGAGTAGGCTTGGTCGTCAGTTGTCAGTTATCAGTTGTCGGTAAAAACCACCCAGGGCGCGGGGTTCTTACTGACGACTGAAAACTGATGACCGATGACTCTTTGGATTGATGGCTATACTCATGCCCGGGATGTCCGAACGAATCGGAATCCCCGTTCTCTGTTATCGACCAAATGCCAACATACACTGGACCGCGTTTCAATGCAATCTGCCCAAATGAAACCCAAATGAATCCCCTTGGCTCCCCGCGCGACTCACGGTACAATCTGGGGTCAATTACTGCCTTGGAATGGAACTGCATGAATACCTGGGTTTTCACGGGGTTCTGGCCGGGAGCGAATCCGCTACCCGTAGTCTGGCGAAGTTTCCAGCAAATTGCCCAACACGACGACTTATTGCTGATCACCATCGTTATTTTAGGAACGTCGATGGTCTTGGCGATTCTATCCCGCCGCCACCGCGTGCATGTTCGTGCCGTTTTGATCATGTACTCCGTCGCCGTCTTTCTAATGGCTCTTTCGGCAATTCCGGCGGCGCTCGATTTGCCGACGGTGACCAAGGCCCTTCATGCCGCCGGACTTTTGTTGGTGGGCTTTGCCTTGGTGAAGCTCGCGAGCATTATCCTCTTCGACGTCATCCTGTGCCTCACTCCCCTTTCCCCGCCCCAGGTATTGCGTGACCTCATGGTGGCGGGAGGGTACACGGGAGCCGGGTTCTGGCTGCTCTCGCGCTTTGGAGTGACCCTTTCGGGCATTGTCGTCACCTCCGCCTTCGTGACCGGGGTGATCGTTTTTTCCCTGCAAGACAGCCTTTCCAATATTTTGGGGGGGTTAGTTTTGCAGATTGATGAAGCCTTTTCGGTCGGCGATTGGGTGAAAATCGACCAAACCGCGGGGAAGGTAAAAGAGATTACCTGGCGCCACGTCGCCATCGAGACGCGCAATTGGGACACCGTCATTATTCCCAACAGCGTGTTGATCAAATCGCAGGTATTAATCCAGGGCCAGCGTTCCGGCCAGCCCCTCCAGGAGCGCCGCTGGGTCTGGTTCAACGTGGACTTCCGCATCCCCCCGACGGAGGTCATCCGGGTGGTGACCGATGCCCTGGTGACCGAGCCCGTCGAGGGCTCCGCGGTGGACCCTCCGCCCAACGTCATCTTGATGGATTTTAAGGAGAGCTACTGCTCGTACGCGGCCCGGTACTGGCTTACCGACCTGGCGAAAGACGACCCCACGGACTCGCTCGTGCGCAGCCGGATTTATTTCGCCCTTCAGCGCGCCAGCATTCCGCTCTCGGTTCCCGCTTTGACCGCGTTTGTCGAATCCCATGACCAGGAGAGGGCGAAGCTTCACCGCGAGCGTGAGGTCTCGGAGCGGCTCAGCGCCCTGAATCTTGCCCAGGTGGAGCTCTTCCGAGAAATGAACGATGACGAGCGGCGCAAACTAGCCGAGCGTCTGCTCTATGCCCCCTTCATGAAGGGCGAATTAATGACCCGGCAGGGCGCTGAGGCCCACTGGCTGTACATCCTTACGAAAGGTTCGGCCGAGGTCATTGTCTCGACCGACGCCGACGTGCACAAGACAGTTGCCACCCTCCATGCCGGCGATTTCTTTGGTGAAATGTCGCTGCTCACGGGCGAACCACGCAGTGCTTCGCTCAAGGCGCTGGAAGATTCCGAGTGCTACCGTTTGGACCGAATAGCCTTTGCGGACATCTTGCATGGCCGCCCCGAGATCGCCCATTATCTCTCCCAATTGCTGGCACGCCGGCAGGTGGAAATAGCAGCCGTTCGCCACGACCTGGATGCCGCGGCTCGCGCCGCTATGATGAAGGGACAACAACAGAGCATTTTTGACAAAATCCACAAACTCTTTGGACTCACCCCGGCACCCCAGGAGGGGCAGAGGCAGTAGGCAGTAGGCAGTAGGCAGTAGGCAGTAGGCAGTAGGCAGTAGGCAGTAAGGCCTAAAGGAGTCACTTGCAGCGGTCGCAAAGACCGCCCGCTTCCACGCGCACGGTGCTGATCCGGAATTGCTGCTCGCGCTCGATTTGGCCTTTCAACTTTTCGAACAGCGAACTCTCAAACTCCTGAATGCGCCCGCACTTCACGCAGGCCAGGTGGATGTGGTCGCGCGTGGTTTTCGCTTCGTAGTAATGCTTCCCACCGTCGAGATGCATCAAGTCCAGTTCATCCACCAACCCGTGCTTTTTCAGCATTCCCAGGGTTCGATACACGGTGACCTTATTAATGGTGGGGTCCTGGTCTTTGGCGCGCTGCCAAAGGGCGACGGCGTCCATGTGTTCATCTGCACCCTGAATGATTTGAACCAACAGGCGACGTTGGTGAGTCATCCGCACCCCGCGCGAAACCAACTCTTGCTCAAGAGGCCGACGTGAAACGCGCCCGTCTGCGTCCATACTGTTCTCACCACCTTGGCGTGCGAGTTTGCTTCCTTCAGTTTGGCTGTGCGAGCACAACCTGTCAATGTGTTTCCCTGCATTGAGTGTTTCCCTGCATTGGGTACCGTGGGACCGCGGGCATCCTGCCCGCCACGCGCCGTAGCGCGGGCATCTTGCCCGCTGTGGCAGGGGCGTCCCGCCCGTGCCCTGGCATGGCCAGGATGGCCATGGCACGACCAGGACCGCGGGCATCTTGCCCGCTCCGGTGTGAGCGGGACGCTCCCACGACAGCGGGCGGGACGCCCGCGCTACTACTCACCGCTGTCGTAGCGGCGAGTTTACCTCGCCATATGGCGGCGTAAAGCCGCCTCAACATCAATTAGACCCATTACCCCCGGCCTGAAACCGTAGGCAATCCCCCAGCATCCAATGACGAGCAAACATAATGGGAGGGCCGAACATGCGCGCCGTCATAGCATCTATCGAAGGCGAGTACCTGCGATACAAGGAATTGGCCGAGGGATCATTTCGACAATTATCGGTGGAACAGCTCGCCCAAGCGGCGGGAGATTCGGATAACTCCGCGGCCACTATCGCCTGGCACGTTGGTGGAAACCTCAAGTCGCGCTTTACCGATTTTCTCGATTCGGACGGCGAAAAGCCCTGGCGCGACCGCGAGACCGAGTTTCGTTCCCGGCAGGTAACACATGCCGAACTCTCGGCCTTTTGGGGACAGGGCTGGCAAGCTTTGCAGGCCGCGCTGGCTGCGCTAACGGATAGTGACCTCACACACCGTAAAGATCCGCAACCAGCCGCTCTCCGTCTTGGAAGCCCTTCACCGTTCACTAGCACACACCAGCTATCACGTGGGGCAGATCGCTTTCATTGCCAAGAGGTTGAGCGGCCCGAAATGGGAATCTTTGAGCATTCCCCTGGGCAAGTCCGCGGAGTTTAACAAGAAGCTGGCCCTCGAACACCCAAGTAAGGCATCCTACCTCCGCGGTTCAGCTTGGCAGCTCGACACTCCGCGCCATTAAGCAGTTAGGGTTCTGCACAAACCATCCGGAACATTAATGGGGTATCATACCCACCAGCATGAATAGCATTTGCATCATCACAGACATCAAAGAGCTTGAGGGCACTGCATATATCGAGGTTCTGCCTGGCGCATACAAGGACAAGTGTTGGAATGACGGCTCACTCTTCTTCGATGAGGAGGCATTCGGTTACATTGAACCCATCCTGCAAAGGAATGTTCCAGCTTATGACCACTACGCTTTTACAGAAATTGGGCGAGACAAGTGGTTGGCAATCATTGACGACCTCGATGAACTTCAATCGCTCATCACATCCGCCACGTCGATTGTGGACTTGCAAGGTCATATAGGGCTTCCCTTTGGGGGAACTGAGGAGCGATTTGCCAGGGATTTCGACGCAAGCAAGGGAGCGCTATCCCGTTTGATTTCCGAGTTCTCTGTATGGTTACGAGCAAAGATCAATGAAAATGATTCGATCACGGTTCTCGGAATGTAAGAGGACAACCAAGCGACTCAGTGAGTTCTCTCGAGCGGACCGCTAATTTCCAACTTCAGCGGCCAAGACCACCCTGCGGAGGGGACCATTTACCGAGTACCACTCAATACGAACGGCATTCTGGCGATCACTCCGAGACCCAGAGGCGGTGACTGGCTCGAAGTGGAAGTGCATCGCCTGCGTCAACAGGGAGTGGACATCCTTGTGTCTGCACTGACGGCAGAGGAGCAAACTGAACTCGGCCTCGAGTCGGAAGGGCAGGTGTGCGCGGCATAGGGCATCGAATTCGCAAACCTGCAAATGCCAGACCTGGGGGCTCCGCTGGATTCACCCATGTTCCTGAAACGGGTCGGCCACCTCGCCTCGGCGATCCGCGCCGGCCGACACGTCGCCGTCCATTGCCGCCAAAGTGTGGGCCGCTCAGGTCTGGTGGCTGCCGCCGTCATGGTTGCGCTCGGGAGCCCGTTGGATGCGGCGCTCCACGACATCTCAATTGCGCGCGGCGTCACTGTCCCTGAAACGCAAGAACAACGCGATTGGCTGGCAATACATTAAGGCGCGCTATCTCGAATTGCTACGTGACCAACTCTTCCCTTAACTCTATGTGATGTTAGCGAGCGTTTCCGAATCTGGGGGGCCGGCGTACGTCTTTCAGATTTATCCTCATTTCACATGAAGAACCGCGGACCCCAAAAGCGGGGGTTCGCGCTACGTGCTTCGCATTGCGTGGGTCAGACCTTTCATTTATGATTCCAGACCCAGGGGGGCACGCCTATGGATGCCGCGAATACTCGTGCCTGGTGGTCGCACCGTCAAGGGCTCGATGGCCAGTCGGCAGATTCCTCGCCGGCGAAGGTGCTGGAGCAAACCGGTTGGGCGCGCTCGGTCGGAGGCACCGGGCCGTATCTGGGTCTCTACGCTCGCTGCGGTGTGGGGCGTGCGGCCGTGGACCAGGCAGTGGCGAACCTTGAAATTCACGAACTGCCCTCCGCGCGCGGGTGCACCTACGTGCTGCCCAACTCCGCATTCGCGCTGGGCTTGAAGCTGGGCCAAGGCGCGCCCGAAGCCGACATGAGAGTCGCACGCAAGCTCGGCGTGACGGACGCTGAAGTCGCCAAACTTTCGAAAGCCGTAATCGAAGCGTTAAAGAAAGGTCCGCTTGACCCCGACGATTTGCGCGAAGCAACCGGCAAGGCGTCGCGCAGCCTCGGAGAAGAGGGCAAGAAAAAAGGGCTCACCACGACGCTTCCGCTCGCCCTGGGGCAGCTCCAGGCAGAAGGCGAAATCCGGCGCGTCCCCACCAATGGCCGCCTGGATCAGCAACGCTACCGTTACACACTGTGGCGTCCCAACCCGCTCGCCGGCTTCAAGCTCTCTCTCGATGAAGCCTACACAGAGTTGGCGCGACTCTACTTTGATTGGATCGGCCCCGCGACCGTCGCGAATTTCCAGGCGTTTGCGGCCCTGGGTATTGAAGCCGCCCAGGCCGCCATTGAGCCGCTAAAACTCCGGCCGCTCGAAGAGGGCGACGAACGCCTGATGCTGCCGGACCGCTACGAAGAGCTTCAAGGTTTCACGGCGCCGAAAGAGCCGCAGTATGTACTGGTGGGCAAAGCCGACGGAATCCTGCTGTTGCGGCGCGACATAAAAAGCTTGCTTGCCGCTGAGGATCAGAAGAAAACGGCCGTCGATGAAAAGGGCAGGAGTGTGATTGTAAGCGGCCCCGTGGATTTGCCGAGCAACGCCATTCTCGACCGCGGGCGGCTGGTGGGATTGTGGGAGTACGATCCCGAGAGCGAATCCATTGCCTGGACGTCGTTCATTCGTTCGAACGCGGATCTGGAAAAGGCTGTCCACTGTACCGAGGATTACGTGCGTACCCAATTGGGGGACGCTCGTTCCTTCAGCCTCGACAGCCCCAAGAGCCGCGTTCCCCGCATCCAGGCCTTGCGAAAATCGGGGCACTGAGCAGGATTTGAAAACATCACTATCGCGTCGGGCCACCTTAGCCTCAATACTGTTCACCAAGCTGTGGTTGCTGAAAAGGGATTTTAATTGCGGGCGAAGTCCGTCTTGGACTGCGGTAGCAGCAGCTACCGCCTTCCACCTTCAGTTCATACGGCGAAGGCCCAAACGGTACCGGAGGAAAGGCGGTAGCTGCTGCTACCGCAGTCCAGGACGCTTCGCGCGAGTGCCCATGAAATCATCCACAAAGTGAACAGTATGGGGGTCAGATCTTCAAGAACAGTTTCCTCCGGTACATCCAGAACAACACCACCCAATAGCAGGACAGCACGGCGGCGCCTTCCAGGAAAGGCTCAAGACCGGTTCCGAGGAACGCGAAGAAGTGCGGGCCGAGGTTGGTGTGAAATGTACTGAAGAGAAATTCCTCCATGAAGTGCGCAATGCAATAGGCGGCGATGGAATTCATGCCGATCACCACGAGGGGAAACGCCCAGCCCTTGCTCTTTTTCACCTCGATGACCCAGCAGAACGCCGCCAGGAAAAGGAAGGCCACTCCGCCGCTGAACAGCGTCCAACTCGGCGTCCAAATGCGCTTCACCACCGGACAGATATGCGTGAAGTGGAAGAAGAGCCCGGCGGCGATTCCCACCACCCCGGCCAGGAGCAGTTTCTTCATGGGGATTTTTGGAGCGGCCTCGCGCAGCCAGCGTCCCGCGATCAGTCCCAGAATCATGGTGCCCAGGGTGGGAATGAAACTCAGCGTCAGGTATCCGCCGTCGTTAAAAACCCACGGCGTTTCGCGCGGGAAGAGATTCAGGAACCACTGATCGAAAGTCGTCCCCAAATTGAAGTTCTTGTTCCAGTGCGCGGCAAAGCCTGTGTAGGCGTGCTGCGCGTTCCACGCCGCCGTCACGCCCACGGATTGCCAGTCGAAGTTCGGCCCCGCCACCGGATAGAGCGCCCACGCCAGCCAGTAGCCCGTCAGGATCACACCCAGCGCAGCCCACGCCCAGCGCGGCGGCCGGAAGCCCAACAGGAAGAGGAAGGGATAGCCAAATCCAATCTGCGTGAGCGTGTCTTCCATGGTGAAGTTGGTTTGCGAGTGGCCCATCGAACGGAGAAAGACTCCCAAAGCCGCCAGCAGGAAGGCTCGCCACACCGCGTGCGCAAACAACTTCCAGAAGGTGCCGCCCTTGGCGATGCGGCTGGCAATCGAGTAAGGCAAGGCCACACCGACGAGAAACGAAAACGAGGGCTGAATCATGTCGTGAAGTGAGCAGCCTGCCCATTCCACGTGGGTCTGGTTATAGGCGAGAATGTGCCAAAACCAATTCCCGGGAAACGCCTGCGACACTGCCGCTAAGCGCAGCACCTCCGCCATCATGAGGAACATGACAAGCCCGCGATAGGCGTCCACCGCGATGTTTCGCACTACCGGCGCGCGGACGGGTATCGGGACTGGCGGGAGGGTCACAACCTCTTGTACAGTGCTCATAGGGCACCTCCTGTGCGGGAAACATTACCACATGAAAGGCCAAAGAACATAAGTGAAATGTTAACGCAAGAATCTGGAGCTAAGGGGCCCGTCCGGTTATCTCGTCCTACCCGTGGCCTGCCCAGGCTTCTGAATGGGCGCCCGATATAAAAGTGAAAGCCGATCCCGCGGACGTAGCGCGGGCGTCCCGCCCGCTGGGGCGTGGGCATCCTGCCCGCGCATTTGTGGCGGGCGAGACGCCCGCGCTGCGTCCGCGTTTTCACTTTCATGTCGCGCACTCTAAACCCACCCTGCCCTCGACAGGCGTTTTGAGGCGCGATATGATGGCGTGCGGATTACTGCCCTTCATGGACCAGCAACGGCGGAAAAGTTTCCCTTCATCCCTCATGAAATCCGGGATACGCTCGAGTGGGCAGCCCACAAAGAAGGAGATCGCAATCGATGCATCGGCTTAGATTTCGCTGCATTTTCCGGACCAGCCTCATCCTCATCTTTGCTGCGGGGTTATTCGCTGCCGCTCATTTCAGCCCACCGTTCGGGCCGTGGAGCCGACTCTTGCCCGAGTCCGTCCTATCCCCGCAGGGCACGGGCTTTGAATCGGCGGGGACCTTTAATCCCGCCGTTGTGGTGAAGGACGGAAAGATTGTGATGCTCTACCGGGCTCAGGACAAGAGGGGAACTTCCACGCTCGGTTACGCCGTGAGCGAGGACGGGATTCACTTCCAGCGCTCGCCCCAGCCGGTCCTCGGCCCCGAAGCCCCCTATGAGAAGGGCGGCGGCACCGAAGACCCTCGCCTGGTCGAGATCAACGGAACGTACTACATGACATATACGGGCTATAACAACGTTGATGGAGTGGGACCCGGCAAGAGAGACGCACAGTTGTGCCTCGCCACGTCCGCTGACTTGATCCATTGGGTCCGGCACGGGGTCATCCTTCCCGCTTACCGGGGCAAGTGGAACGTTGGCTGGACGAAGTCCGGGGCAATCCTTCCGGTAAGAATTAACGGGAAGTATTGGATGTATTACCTGGCCGATGCCAAAGACACAGCAGGGCAGATGGGTGTGGCTTATTCCGAAGACCTCTTGCACTGGAGCGACGCGCTCGATCATCCCGTTGTTTCTACCCGTCCCGCGAGCTTCGATTCCAAAGTCACGGAGCCGGGGCCGGCTCCGGTGATGTTGCCCGAGGGCATTTTCCTGGTTTACAACGGGGCTGACGACAATCTGGTGTATTCCACAGGCTGGGTTCTGTTTGATAAAGTTGATCCCACCAAGGTTATTGCGCGCGCGGACAAGCCGATGTTCCGCCCTGTCGAGACCTGGGAGAAGGTTGGCCAGGTTCCGAACGTGGTCTTTGTGGAAGGGCTTGTCCGTCGCGGCAATCGCTGGCTCTTTTACTACGGTGGGGCAGACAAGCATGTTGGCGTGGCGGTAGCGGAATCGCGCTAGGTTTTTCCGGGCCTGAGGGCCGGCCCCGGCCCGCGAGGCGGCTCTTCCCGCATCCTGCTGTGGTTCTTCAATTCCTGACTTTCCGAATGGTCGCCCAATTAATAGGCCAGGGCTGCCTCTAAATCTGCGATCAGGTCACTCGAATCCTCAAGGCCGACGGAAATACGAACGAGGTCTGGCGTAATTCCCATCTGTAACTGAACCTCGCGAGGCAGGGAGGCATGCGTCATCGTGGTGGGATGCTCGATCAGCGATTCCACTCCGCCCAGCGACTCCGCCAGAGTAAAGAGCCGGCAATTTGCCAGAAGGCGATTCACCGCCGCTTCACCGCCGCGCAGGCGGAAGGAAAATGTTCCGCCGAATCCCCGCGCCTGACGCAGCGCCAATTCGTGCTGAGGATGGCTTTCGAGCCCCGGGTGCAGTACGGCTGAAACCTTGGGATGCTTTTCCAGCCAGTGCGCGATTGCGAGCGCGTTGCGATTGTGTTCCTCCATGCGAAGCGCAAGGGTTTTGACACCGCGGAGAACCAGGAAGCAATCCTGCGGGCCGGCGCAGGTGCCCATGGCATTCTGGAGGTAGCCAATCTTCTCCGCCAGGGACGGGTCTTTGACCACGATCGCGCCTCCCACCACATCGGAATGGCCGTTGATGTATTTGGTGGTCGAGTGCGAAACGATGTCAGCGCCCAACTCGAGCGGCCGCTGGAAATAGGGCGAAAGAAAAGTATTGTCGCAAATGACCAGCGCACCGTGTTCGTGCGCGAGATCGGATACCGCGCGAATGTCGACGAGATTCATCAGGGGATTGGTGGGCGACTCGATCCAAACCGCTTTGGGCTTGCCTCCGAGCGCGGCGCGAAGCTTGGTGGTGTTGCGCAGATCCTCGTATTGGGCGCGAATGTTCTTGGAGGCGAAAACCGACTCGAACAGGCGATAGGTTCCGCCGTAAAGATCGTCGTGGACCACAATGTTGTCACCCGATGAAAACATCATGAGCGCGGTCGCTTCCGCGGCCATGCCCGTGGCGAAAGCGAATCCCGCCGTCCCGCCCTCCAACTGGGCCAGGCAGCTTTCCAGCGCCTTCCGCGTGGGATTGCCGCTGCGGGAGTAATCAAATGGCCCCGGCTTCCCCACGCCGCGGAAAGCGAAAGTCGAGGTCTGGTAAATGGGCGGCATCACCGCACCCCAGTGTTCCTGGGGATCGTGCCCGGCATGGATCGCAAGCGTTTTGAAATTCATGAATCCTCGAAAAAAACGGAATACCCCCCCGCAAAGTGGGACGTCGTCCGACAACGTGCTCCCCGGCGGGTCAAGGGCTTTATAAGACTCGGTAAATCTGTCCGAAACATTGCCCGACTTTTCAGGATAGGTACCCGCTCCAGGGCTGTCAATTGCAAATCCCGACTCCGGAAGGGTCGGGGCCTTTGGGGCTGCGGGAGATCCCCTGTGGTGCATCACTTCTCCAGCAACCCCAGGCCGCGAAGCCAGTTGAGGAGCAGCTTGGGCCATTCGCCCAGGGCGGGATCACGCAGGTCCAATCCCACGCCGTGGGGACCCTTCTGAAAGATGTGAAGCTCCGCGGGCACCTGCGCCTTGTGCAGCGCCAAATAGAAGGCCACGCTGTTTTCCGACGGAACCACCGCATCCTCACTGGTGCTGAAGAGAAACGTAGGCGGCGTTTCGCGCGTGACGCGGAGATCGTTCGAGAGGTCTTCGAGCAGCTTGGGATCAGCCGAATCTCCCAGCAAGGCCTGGCTGGAGCCTCGATGGCTATAAGGCGCGACGAACGATACCACCGCGTAGCAGAGAACGGCAAAATCCGGCCGCGAGCTGGCGCGGTCGATGGGATCAGCCGCACTGGCGTTCCCAGCGTCGAAATGGGTTTCGACCGTGGAAGTCAGGTGGCCGCCCGCCGAAAAGCCCATCATGCCGACGCGGTCAGGTTTCACGCCGTATTCAGCCGCATGCGTGCGCACAAGCCGGATGGCTCGTTGGGCATCACCCAGTTCGATGGGGTGATGATAACGCGGCCCAAGCCGGTACTTCAGGACGAAGGCCGATATGCCTGCGGCATTCAGCCAGTTGGCGATCTGCCGGCCCTCATGATTCATAGCCAGGTTGCGATAGCCTCCGCCCGGAGCGACGACGACCGCCGTGGGGACTCCTCCCTGGGCGGGGTAGTAAGTCAGTGTCGGGATGTCGCCATCTTCATGCCCTAAAGCTCCCGGCGCGCCGTTCTCCCAAAGAGGAAAGGTTTGGGGTTCCGATGACGCCGCAGGACGCGCGGCGCCGGGGGTAGGAGTTTGGGAATAAAGGAAAGTGGCCGCCAGGGAAATCAACCACACTGAAATGATGACGCGCAAAAACCTCTTCATTGAACCTCCTTGAAGTCTGCCCATTCTGGAAAAGGCAGCCGGTCCAACTATCGGTAGCGGGGAAAGGTGTTACTGCGGCTTTACGCCGCCATATGGCGAGGTAAACTCGCCGCTACGACCGCCGCGCGGCGAGACAAACCCGCCGGCAAAACTGCTATTCGAACGCTCCGCCCGCTTACCGTTCTGCCGATGGCGGAGTAACCGGCAACACTTTTTCCGTGGTTACCTCGGTAGGCGCGGCGATCAGGGCCAGCCGGTCAACGTCAAACTTCTTGTAAAGGTCCAGGCAAAAGAGTTCGGGCGCATCCTGGAATGCCACCGGCTTCTCCAGCAAGTAGCCCAGGCTGGGAATCCCCTCATGGACGACCACTTTGGCGAATAGCTTGGGCTCGATCGCCGCGGCAACGAGGCCAGCCACCTGGTTGCGCATTCCGGTGATTTCCAGCCGCAGATTCTCAACGCCGCCGCGCTGCCGAGCCCAACGCGACACCTCAATCAACTGGGCTGCCTGCAAACCGATGGGGCGGTCGCCGACCCCGTGCAGAATCTCCGTGTAGTCATCCGCGCCGGGGTATTTCCCCCAGGCATCGCCCATGAACAGCAGGTCGAGCGCCAGGACCTGCTCGCCCCGATTGACCCGGTCCGCCACTTCGCTTCCCTCGGCCCGTTTCCCCGCATCGTTCAGAATCACGGTAACGGGCGCGTGGTCTCCTACGCCGATGGCCCTCAGCCAAACACCGTTTGCCGTAAGCCCGTTGCTCAACAGGAAAAGGAAGGATTTGGTCTCTACTCCCATGTGCTTGGTGATCGCAATCGCCTGCGCCTCATTGAGCTTGACCGGATTGTAGCGAACGACTTCGGCCAGGTCTTTCCTGCCTGCTGTAGCCCAGGTTGCTCGCTCTCCGGCGGCGGAGGGAACGGGCGGGCGCGAGATTTCGCCGGCCAGTTTGCGCGCCAGACCGAGAATCGTCAGGTTATCTTTGGGAAGGCCCACCACCATTTCATCGTATGATTTCAGTTCCGGCCCCACCGGAATCTCCTGGTCCGAAGGAGGAAGCCCAAAGACTTTGGTGAAAAAACGATACGACGTCTCACGATTATCCTGCTGATAGTTGTGCGTGCCGGGATCGCGGTTCTCATGCCATCCGAGGGCGTCTTCCTTGCCGTAGAGTTTGTAGATCGGCACGGTCCCATCAAAGATCAGCGGCTTCACCACCGCCGCGCGATAGCAGCAACTGTCTTCGGCATTGTAGGCGAGCTGCACCGGCCGGGGCGCCATCATGGCAATAAAGTGGGCGTAGTCCTGGCCATCGAGCAAGTCCGTGGCCGACTGTTCCGTATCCCCCAGGTCGCCATATTCCTTCACTTCAACCCGCGTGCGGTTGGAGGAAAAACCCGCCACCGGCATCGCCATCCGGACGCGCTCGTCCATGGAACTGAGGATGATGGTTTGCCACCCGCCACCCGAGAGTCCCGTCATCCCCAGGCGGTTGCGATCGACGTTGGGGTGATTGTAGAGATAGTCCAAGCCTCGGCGCATTTCCAGGTAGAACAGCCCCAACTCATTGGAACCCACCAGGTCCAAATGCGCTCCATTCCAATGGGAATTTTCCGGCTGGTGTAGCTCCCCGCACCATAGCCACTCGATATTCAGCGCCAAGATCCCGCGTTTGGCGTAATTGATGCAGCGCTTCTGCTTGTACTCGGCCGCCTTGCCCAACAGCGGTTCGTGTCCATTCACGTTTAGAATCGCGGGGACCTTGCCCGCCAGGTGGTCAGGCTCATACAGGATCGCCACGGAATAGAACCCGGGAACGATTTCGTACCGCAGCTTGCGCAGTTTGTAGCCGTCGTGGGCCTCGATCACCCCGACCTCTTCGAACTTAGGAGGGGAATTGACCCAATCCGCCGGCCAGCCGTGGAAAGCAACATCCCGCAGCGTGTGTTGGCGAATCCGGTTGGCCTCCGCCGCCCAAGCCTCGCTGCTTTGAGGGTTGGGGGGCGGAGCGATGCGGCTCAAAATGTATTGGCGTACCTGAAAGGCGGAAACTGCCGGCGCCAGATTTTCGCCGGTCAGAATGGGGTTCAGTGTCTCCGGCTCGGACTGAGCGAACGCTGATTCGGTGGCCAGGAAAGTTGCGACTACCAGAAAGCAGTACTTGGCGATGGGACGTGAAAACATACGGACCTCTTTCCCCGGGAATCCTGAAAGTGGAACCGGTGCGCCGCAGACTAACACTTATCCGTCCCTTCCCGCAAAGTGTAAAAAGCCTGTGTAAAAAGCCTGTATGAAAAGCGGGGCGTAGCGCGGACCTGTTTTGTAGGTCCGCGGCTTGTCCCGAATATGTAGGGAAAGGCCGCGGACCTACAAAACAGGTCCGCGCTTTGCACTCTCCAATTCCTTTCCCTTCCGATTTCGTCCCCCTTGACGCCTTCCTTCCCAAGCGATAACGTGAACCTTCGCCATGTTGACCCGCCAACCTTCGCACCTCGGTGCTCTGCAAATCCTGGAAAGAGTAGCCCCTTGCGCTCCCGGCCTTGCCGACTTGCCTCAGGAAATAACCCGCTCACTGGCCGGACTGGCATTGCCAGCAGGTATTCTCCGCGGGAAGCGCATCGCTGTGGGGATTGGGAGCCGGGGCATTGCCAGCATTGATATTCTGGCCCGGGAACTCTGCCATTGGCTCAAGGGTCAGGGCGCGCGGCCCTTCGTGTTCCCCGCCATGGGTAGCCACGGCGGCGCGACGGCCGAGGGGCAGAAGAAAGTCCTGGAGCACTATAGCGTCACCCCGGACTTCCTGGGCGCCGACCTGCTTTCGTCCATGGAAACCGTTTCCCTGGGCGCAACCCCCGAAGGTTTTCAGGCCTTCATGGACCGCGCCGCTTGGGAATCCGACGGCGTGATTTTGCTGAACCGCGTCAAGCCGCACACGGATTTCTCTGGCAAGATTGAGAGTGGGCTGCTGAAGATGATCGCCGTGGGCATGGGGAAAGCCGACGGCGCCCTCGAATGCCACCACTGGAGTTGGAAATTCGGATTTGAACCGGTCATCCGTGCCATGTCAGCGAAGGTGCTGGCCAGTGGAAAGATTCTGGCGGGCGTGGCCGTGGTGGAAAACGAATTTCATCAGGTGGCCGCGGTGCGCGCGGCGGCCGCATCCGGCATCGTCGCCATGGAGGAAGCTTGTCTCGCAAGCGCCCGGGGACTGGTGGCGCGGATTCCCTTCCCCAAGCTCGATCTTTTGATCGTCAATGAATTGGGGAAAAACATCAGCGGCACCGGATTGGACACGAAAATCGTCGGACGCGGCGTCGAACTCCAACCCGGCGAGGCACCGAAGATTCGCCTGATCTATGTCCGGGATCTCACTCCTGAAAGTGGCGGCAACGCCCTTGGCGTGGGATTGGCAGACGCCATCCACGAGCGGCTATACCACAAGATCGATTTGCAGAAGATGTACGCCAACGCTCGGACCTCGATGAATCCTCCCATGCCGCGCATCCCCATTTTCTGGCCGTCCGACGAGCAAGCGCTCTCGTGGCTTCTGGGCGCGCTGGGCAGCCCCGAACCAGCGGAGCAGCGCGTGGCCTGGATCCGCAATACCCTGAACCTCAACCGCATTGCCATTTCCGAGTTGCTGGCGCGCGACGCTGCAACGCTGCCCGGGTGGCGACTGCTGCCAGAACCCTTCGCGCCAGCCTTTGACGTAGATGGAAATCTCCCATCATCCCCAGTATAGTTCCGTACCCCATAAAGGTTATCTGCGCGTGCGAAGCTTTAGAGTGCGGCAGCTTGCTGCCGCTTTTTCCCCAGCCAGCTTGCTGGCTGGTCGATAGCATTAAACTTCAGTTCAGCACGTGGGGGCATGAAGGTCTGCGATACAAAAGCGACTTGCCAAACCGGTTGCGGGAGTGGAATTGTGCGCACGTTTGAAATCCCGCGAGCGAGCTCGCGGGAAGGAAAGCGGCAGCAAGCTGCCGCACTCTAAAGCTCCGCACGGTATGCCAAAAGGGGGTGAATTGCAGCGAGCCGCGGCGCGTGCTATTGTCTCGCCCTTGATATTACCGGACCAATTCGTTCGAAGCCGTCTTCATCGATTTCGGGAGGTTCTCATGAAAGCCAAGCACACACTCGCATTGATCTTCAGCATTCTTCTCTCCATCGCCGCGGGGTCGCACGCACGCGGCGCTGACGTTGCCAAGCCCACCGTCACTGTCTCCATTTACGGACGTGTGAATTCTGTGGTCTGGGTCGTGAAAGACCTCGACCCAGTGGTGAATTACTGGGAAAAGCTGGGACTGAAGAATGTTCAAAGGACAAAAGTCGCGGAATTCACTGGCCTGATTTACCGAGGCAAGCCGGCCCCCACCACGGCCAAGTCTGCCTTCGGCCACGTCGGGGGAGTGTTGATTGAGTGGATTCAGCCGGTGACCGGAACCAACATCTACACGGAGTTCCTGAAGCGGCATGGTGACGGCATTCTCGCCCTGGGTTTCGCCGCAAAGAGCGACCAGGAACTCGACCAACAGATTCAATATTTCCAATCGAAGGGCGTGGAGGTCGCGGAGCGCACCCAGTGGAAGGGAACGAAGGGAACGGGCCACGGGGCTTACCTCGACACCGCAGAGAAGGGCGGCGGGGTTGATATTGCGATTTACTATGATCCTGACGGCCCCGCGCCGGCCGCAGCGGGCGCCGACAACGACTACCCTCTAACGAAACTCAACCACTACGCCTTTGTGGTCCGCGACGACCGGAAAGTGGGAGCATACTGGCAAAGCCTTGGCTTTGGCGGCATGCAGGTGGAGCACAACATCAGCGTCAACCGTTTCTACCGCGGGCAGCCGGGGAAATTCGAAATGGATCTCGGCTGGCAGCGATTTGGGGATTTACCTTTTGAGTGGATCGAGTCAACCCAAGGGCCCAATGTTTACGAGGAGTATTTCAAAAGGCACGGCGAGGGGGTCCACCACATGGGAGTCGACGTCAAGGACATGGATGCCGCCGTAAAGATGTTCGAGGGCAAAGGAGCGCCCCGCACCATGTGGGGTGGATGGGACACACCCACATCCAAAGGACGATTTGCTTACCTCGATACCGACCCGCATGGCGGAGTCACCCTCGAAATCCTTTGGGACCAGCCGATGCCCAAGTGATGGACCTCGAAGAGGTCCAATGTCATTAGCCGTGGGTGAAACCCACGGAATCGATGCACCCCGTTAATTTCCCAACCCCGGAGGGGTTGAATAATGTCCACCTATACCCAGATTCTCTATCACATCGTGTTTTCGAGCAAGGGTCGTCGACCCGTGCTTTCGGACTCGCGGCGGGATGAACTCTTTATGTACATGACCGGCGCGATCAAGAACAGCCATTGCCGTCCTGTATGGTTAAATGGCGTAAGGGACCATGTCCACATTCTGCTTAGCCTCCGCCCGACCGTTGCGCTGGCGGATTTGGTGAAGGACATCAAAGTCGCGTCTTCCGTCTGGATTAAGGATGATCATATCTTCCCTAATTTCGATGGTTGGCAGGAAGGGTATGGAGCTTTCACGTATTCCCTTCACGACGAGCCAGAACTGGTTGCCTACCTCAAAGCGCAAGAGGAACACCACCGGAAGACAACGTTTTTGGAAGAGTATCGAAAGCTGCTGTTTGATCATGGGATCAAGTTCGAGGAGAAGTATTTTCCGTAGGATATTCGACCCCTTCGGGGTCGACGGAGCGGGTGTGTCGGAGGGCACTATCCGTGGGTTCCCCCCACGGTTAATGACATTGTTCCCCTTCGGGGAACGGGGATTTTGGTTGGGGAACAGGGTCCGTGGGTTTCACCCACGGCTAATGATATTGTTCCCCTTCGGGGAACAAACGTCCACTCTTGACTCCCGCGCGGTGTGGCCTCAGAATGAAAATGTTGGCGGGGCGACTCTCAATTCATAGGGCTGCGAAGGAATGATCCGAAAGAGCACTATTCTGGGCCTCCGGTGGTTGATCGGCTCAAGCCTCACGATAATGATCGGCGTCTTTTTCGCCCCGCCAGTCCTGGCCCAAACTCCCTCCCCTCACGTCTCTTGCGAATCTATTTCCAGCGCCATTCTCGGACGGTCGGTGGATTACTGCGTCGCGCTTCCTCCCGGCTACGATGCCGGCGCCGACCGGTACCCGGTGCTCTATTACCTCCACGGCCTCTTCGAACATGCCCAGAGTTGGAGCGAACATAGCGGGCAGCAAACCTGGGAAAGTCTGATGAGCCAGGGAAAGATCGGCAAGTTCATCGTCGTGATGCCCGAAGGCGGCAAGAGTTTTTACGTTAACTCCCTTGACGGCCATGAGCGCTACGAAGATTTCTTCATTCAGGAACTCGTTCCGGCGATTGATCACAAGTATCGTACGATCGCGAATCGAGGGACCCGCGGAATTACCGGCGTTTCGATGGGGGGCTACGGCGCGCTGCATCTCGGCATGATGCATCCAGACGTTTTCGGCGCCGCCAGCGCCCACAGCGCGGCGCTGATTGCGAAATTTCCCAATCCCCTCCCCACCGAGGGCCGCTGGGGGTTCTACGCGCGGGTGCTGCAAGAACCCTTCGGCTCGCCTCTGAACGAGGCTCACTTCGACGCCAACAACCCGCTGACCCTCGCCGAGCATCCGGAGCGCTTTGCCAACTTGAAGCTTTACTTCGATTGTGGCGATCAGGACCGCTACGGTTTCGACGCAGGCGCCAAAGAGTTGGGCCAAATTCTGACTTCCAAGGGCTTTCCCCATCAGTTCGTTCTGCGGCCGGGCAACCACGGGTGGAGCTATTTGGACCAGTACCTGCACTTCTCCCTGGAATTCCACTCGCAGGTCTTCAGCCAGGCTGTGGAAACACGCGCGGCCGGGAAGAGAGTTTCGCCGTGAGAACTGCTCTGTGCCGTACCCTCTTGCTCGCCTCGCTGCTCGTGGGGTGCGCTCCCGCGTGGGCTTCTTCCGACGCGGAGGCGCGCGTGCTCGATTACATCCGCACGCACCTTCAGCCCGGCCAGCCCTTGATGGTAACTGACCTTTATAACCGGGTTTTTACCCAGCCGGACGAGCGTCAGGCTCTTAACAAGCTGTATAATGCTTTCTTCCGTATTCCGCTCTTTGTAGCCAATTATCAGGAGAAATTCAAATCGCCCCCAACGCTCGCGGTAATTGCCGAACAATTTGACCTGCCTTCGCCGGCGGCCGCCGATGTCCTGCTGCGGGTCATGGAATCTGACCCCCGCGTTCCGCGGTTCCTCACGCGCGATCCGAAGACGGGTGAAATCACTCACGTGGACGTGGAAAAAATCAAGGCCGACCCAAAATTCGGCCAGGCCTTGGCGCGGCAGATCGGTGGTTGGGAAGGCAAACCGGCCGCGAACGTAACCCTCGCGCGCCTCGGCGGTGGTGATCTTCACATCGCGGATTTCCAGGGTAAAGCGGTGCTCCTGGAGGTTTGGTTCACCGGCTGCCCACCTTGCATGCAGGAAGCCCCCGCGCTCGTTTCCCTTGACCGGGAGCTTTCCCCGCGCGGCCTGGTGATTGTCGGCGCCAACGACGATCGCACTCTGGGCCTCGATTACGACGACTCGGTGCGGCAGCGGTACGTTCAGGAACACCACATCTCCTACCCCATTGTGAACTGGACAAAGGAAAGCGATCAGGCTTATGGTGGCATTGCGATCTTCCCGACCCTTTTCTTGATCGATCGAAAAGGGGTGGTCAGAGACCACTGGATCGGGTACGTCCAACTCGAAGCCCTTAAGAAAGCAATCAATGGGGTCTTGAGCGAGAACTGACGCATGCCTTCATCAATCCGCGTGTTAGCGCTTTTCGCTCACCCTGATGACGCGGAGTTTCTTTGTGCGGGGACGCTGGCTCATCTCGTTGATCGCGGCGCCTCCCTCCACATTGCCACCATGACCGCGGGCGACTGCGGCAGTTCCATTTTGTCTTCAGCAAAAATCTCGCGCATCCGCCGCGGAGAAGCTCAGCGCGGCGCGGCCTTATTGAGCGCGCCATACACGTGCCTGGAAGAACTTGATCTGCTGATTTGCTACGATCGTCCCACACTCCACAAAGTGATGGAGCTCGTGCGGCGAGTAGATCCGGCCCTGGTAATCACCCACTCTCCCCAGGACTACATGGTCGATCACGAAACCACCAGCCGCCTCTGCCAATCGGCCTGTTTTGGCGCTTCGGCAAAAAACTTCCGCACCGGAGCCCGCCGCCCATCTCCGTCGGTGCGGACCATCCCGCACCTTTACTACAGTCAACCCTTTAGCAATCGCGACATCCTGGGAAATGAGATCTTCCCTCGCATGGTCGTGGATATCAGTGCCACGCTGGAACGGAAGGAAAAGATGCTGGCGTGCCACGAAAGCCAGCGTGCCTGGCTCCAGTTTCAGCAGGCCCTGCGGGAAATCGACGATCCACTCCGGCAAATGGCCGCCCGCGCCGGTGAACTCGGAGGCTGCCGTTGGGCAGAGGGTTTCCGCCAGCACCTTGGTCAGGGATTCCCTCAGGAAAACTTGCTGGCTTCGTTACTCGGTGACCTCGTGCGGCCGGCCCGCACTTCTGGAACTCACATCGATGGACAGGATAGACAGGATAAAAAGACAGACTAAGAAAGTTAACTGAATTATCAACTATTGCGTTAAAATATGCCTTTGTAAGTAGCTTTAGACCTGGCCGTTTATTGATTTCGATAGGCGCGGCAGCCAGAATGGCCGAGTAAGAAATCCTGCCTACCCTGGTTATCCATGGAAATTCACAGCTTTTCTTTACCTCTGCGGGGGGGCTTGCGGAAGTATAATGCCAGAGGAAGATTGTAGGATTTCGGACGTCGGGTTGGCGGGTAAAGTTCAGGGTGCGTTGCTACAACCGAATTTCTAGAAGGCTGTCCGCATATCCTTCGCGCCGCTTGATCAGGCGCTGGGGCCCCGCACTCTATGGCGGCAAAGCGGCGGACACGCTTATCCTTTTCGCGCTCCTGCTGGGCTGTTGCAACACTCAGTGCCGCGCTCAAAACGCACCCTCCCTTTGGGGGCGGCCGGTTACCAACCTACACTTTGACTGCGACTGTAACCTTAAACTCCAGAGTTTCCCCGGCGCCGTGACTCAGCAGATCGGCGAACCTCTTGATCCCGCGAAGGTCTCCGAAAGCCTCAAGCGTCTCTACGCCACTGGGCGCTTCTCGGAACTGCGCGCGGAAGGCGCTCTCGAAGGCAATGGGGCATCTCTCACCTTTGTCGCCCGCGCCCAGTACTTCATTGGAATCGTGACTGCGGAGGGCAATCCGGGCCCCATTGAACCCAGAGCCCTCGTTACGGCGTCACGATTGCGCCTGGGCCAACCCCTCACCGACGAAGTCCTCGCGGCCGGGCACAAACGCCTGAGCGACCTGCTGGTTGCCAACGGCTACTACCAGTCTCGCATTACCCAGGAAGTTGCTCGTAACCGCGACACGCTGGAAGCCAACGTGAGCTTCACCATCCAAGCCGGCCCTTCCGCGCGGGTGAGCGTTGTGGAATTTCACGACGACTCCGGGTTCCCTCCCGAGCGCTTGATGAAGGTTGCGGGCTGGCACCCGAACATGAACCTGACGGCCGCGAGGGTTGAGCACGGCCTGTACCGCCTCCACCAATTCTACGTGGGCCAAGGGCGAATTCAGGTTAACGTCAGCATTCAGCAGAGAGATTACGACGCCAAAGCCAACACCGAAAAAGTGATCGTGAAAGCGGACGCCGGGCCGCTGGTCCGCGTACGAGTGCAGGGCGCAACGGTTTCCTCCTCGCAACTTCAAAACCTGCTGCCCCTCTATCATGACGGAGCGACCGACGATGAAGCCCTGGCCCGCAGCGAGAAGCAGTTGATCGAACATTTCGAGCGGCAGGGGTATTTCTTTGCCTCGGTGAAGGCCACCCGTGCACAGATTAAGGAGCCGCAACCCCACCTCGAAGTCCTCTTCCGCGTGAACCTTGGACAGCGCGGTAATTTCGCCGGCTACGGCGTACAAGGGAATAAAGCGGTCCCGACGGCCGAACTGTTGGCCGCGATCACCCCACCGGTTCAGGGATTACTTCCGCCTTCACCCACTTACAGCCAGGAGCTTGTGGATCAAAAGACCGCGGCGCTCCTAGCCCTCTACCAGTCGCAGGGATTTCTGGACGTCAGCATTGCGCCTTCGATTAACGATAACTTCGGAGGTGTCACCGGCCGTCGATATGTTACCCTCGTCATCCAGGAAGGGGCGCGGACGACAGTTTGCAAACTCACCCTGACGGGTATCGATCCCGCCACCGAGAGGAAGATCTGGCCGTTACTCGCGAGCAAACCGACGCGGCCCTACTCGCAGGATCGCGCGCGCGTTGACCGCAACCACATCCTGGATTATCTGGCAGACCACGGATACACCCACGCCGCCGCAAGCTGGCGCACCACGCCCGCGAAAACTGCCCATCAAGTGAATTTGGAGTTCCAGATCGTTCCCGGGGCGCAAGATCGCATCCAACACATCGTGGTCTTGGGAGACGAACACGTGCGCCGCGGCCTGGTGAATCGACAACTGCTGATCCACGAAGGGGAACCGATCGGCCAGAGCGCGGTGCTCGATTCCCAGCGGCGTCTCTACGACCTGGGAATTTTCAACCAGGTTCAGATTACCCCGCAAGACGAGCCGAATTCCGACACGAACAAAACCTTGCTGGTCGGGCTGGAGGAGTCCCGCCGCTGGGTGCTGGGTTACGGTGGCGGCTTCGAAGTTCAAAAACTGGGCAGCAATCAGCCGCAAGGTCAGTACAAGGAAAGCCCGCGATTATCGCTCAGCTTGACACGTTTGGATGTCGGCGGGCGCGGGCAAACCTTCAGTATGAGCGGGCGGCTTTCCAACATTGATACGGGCGCGAACATGGGTTATCTGATTCCCCGCCTGCTCAATCGCGATGATCTTAGCTTGCGCATTAATGGTTTGGTGGATCGCTCGCGCGACGTCCTGACGTTCACGGCAGACCGCAAAGAAGCTTCCATCAGTGTTGAGAAGCGCTTCAGTGCCTCCACACTGTTGATCGGGCAATACAGCTTCCGCCGCGTGGAAGCCCTCGATATTTCCAGCAAGATATCCGCGCAGGAAATTCCTTTGCTCAGCCAGCCGGCGCTGGTGGGCATGTTCGGTGGGAGCTTTGTTGAGGATCACCGCGACGATCCGTCGGACGCGACTCGCGGCATTTACACCCTCGTGAATGCGGGAGTTTCCTGGCGGGACTTTGGATCCCAGGCAAACTTCCTGCGTTTCACCGGACAGAACTCCACGTACTATGCCTTGGGTTCCCATTTGGTTTTCGCGCGGAAAACGCAGTTCGGCGTGGTGTCTCCTTATGGAAGCCTGTACAAGATCACCGTACCTGCCAGCAACGGCCAGCCCGCCGAGGTCATCCTTACGGATTCGATTCCTTTGCCGGAACGCTTCTTCCTGGGCGGCAGCGAATCCATGCGCGGCTTTTCCATCAATCAGGCCGGCCCTCGCGACCCTGACACCGGCTATCCCATCGGCGGCAACGCGCTTTTCCTGAACTCCGTCGAGTTGCGCTTTTCTTTCGCGCAACGGCGTTTGGGCTTGGTGGTTTTCGAAGACATGGGCAATGTTTACGACAGCATTCGCAGAATGCGGCTTTTGAAGTTCACTCAGTCCTCCCCTAGCGATTTCGATTACACCTGCCAGGCGGTAGGAATAGGCTTTCGCTACAAAACCCCCGTGGGACCTATCCGTTTCGACGTGGGTTACAATTTGAATCCTCCAAGGTTCAACGTGATCACCACTACGAACGGCGTGGAGAACACCGAGGTGCAACGATTATCGCACGCACAGTATTTCTTGAGCATCGGGCAAAGCTTCTGATCCTGGTGGCATGGGTGGCCAGCGTCACGGCCGGCGGCGCGGCTTCGACCGCGGCGGAAACCCTGGATCGCGTGGTCGCCTCCATCGGCCACCTGGCCATCACCGCAAGCGACGTGGAGCAGGAATACCGCTTCGAGCGTTTCCTTGATGCCCAGTGGCCGCCGCCACCTCCCGATGCAGCCCAGATCGCCGAGGCCCGCGAACGCCTTACTAACCAGATCGTCCTGACGCAGGAAGAGAATCCCAGGCCCACCGATCGAGCGGAAAGCGAAAAGTCCGCGGCATTGCGCCTGGACGCACTTCGCAAGCAATATGTTCACCCGGAGGACTATCAGCAAGCGCTTAAGGATCTGGGCATGACCGAGGCGGAGGTGGCGGCGCGTGTGGCGCAAGAAGAACTCATGCTTCGGCTGATCGATCAACGCCTGCGCCCCGCCGCTTCTCCCAGTGATGAGGAGGTCGCTGATTACTATCGCTCGACGTTCGTCCCGACATTCCAAAAGAAGAACGGCGGCGCAACGGCGCCCCCGCTTTCCGAGGTGGCAGACCAGATCCGTGAAGTCCTTACGCAGAAACGCATTAACGAATTGCTCGATCAATGGATCGAGGAGCTGAAACCCACAACCAATGTGCGGTTCCACACGTTCTAAGTACGAGGTTTCAGGTATCAGGTGTCAGGTGTCAGAATCGACACACGAAATTCAAAACTCGAAATTAGACGAAGGCCATGTCACGCCCACGAATGCAGGGGCCATCGATTTCCATTTTCACGGGAATGACTGCTTAGCCGAGAGCCCGGTTTCGATTTTCGGGTTTCGAATTTCGAGCGTCGATTTACGAGCTTCATCATAAGGAAGGTTGCCTACGCGCTGGAAAGTCTCCAAACCGGTTCGCATCACGCTCTATCTGATGGAAAGCCTGATGGTGCTGGCGCTCAGTACCCTGATCGTCATGAGCAGTTCTTGGTTCCAGCACGTGTTGGAGCGCCAGGTCATCGCCGGCCTGGAGAGCCTCACGGGCGGCCGCGTGGAAATCGGCCACTTCCGCTTTAGGCCGTGGCTTTTTCAGATCAGGCTGGACAGATTGGTAGTCCATGGTGCGGAGGCCGCCGCCGATCCCCCCCTGATTACCGTGCGCGAGGTGGAAGCAGGTATCAGCCCCCAGCGGCTCTTGCGCCGGCGGCTTCGCCTGCGCCACTTGGACATCGATACCCTCGAAATGCACCTCCGCACAAACTCCCAAGGCATCTCCAATCTTCCCAGCCCGCCGGAGCCAATCTCCACGCAACGAAGCCTGACGGATTTGATGGATCTTTCCATTGGACGGCTGACTGTTTCCCACTCGGCTTTCTTCTGGAATGATCAGCGGCAACCGGCGGAAATAGACGCGAAGGAGCTGGCAATTCTTCTCAGCATGTCGCGTGGCCGGTACAGCGGCACGCTTTCTTCTTCCGCCGCTACGATTCGTTCGTCGAGTTGGTCGACTCCACCCATTACTTTTAATAGCCGCTTTGAACTTTCGCACGCCAGCCTGGTCTTCTATTCGTTCGCGTGGCAGGCACCAGGCACGACCGGTGGGGCTTCGTTCACAATCCTCCCCCGCCCTGTCCTCGAAGCTTCCGGTACATTCCACACGGCGACGGAGATCCCCGCCCTGGCCCGAATGCTCCACACGCCGGAATTGCGGGCGGGCACTCTGCAAATCGATGGACACGCCATTTATCAAGGCGGAAGCATTTCGGCGCAAGGCCGGGCGCAAGCTCGCCAAATCGCGATTCTCACGCCGGAGATCCCTTCCCTTCGCCTGGATGCCACAGCAAATTACGCACTCGATAGCCATCGGCTCAATCTCACCAACCTCTTCGTCTCAGTTTGGGGAGGGACGGTGCAGGGATCGTTCCAGGCGAATTTCGAAAACTCACCGGCAAAGTTCCGCTTAAACACGCAGATCCATAACCTGCGTCTGGATAACATGCTGGCCGCCACGAACACGCCGCCCCTCCTCGCGGCGCAATTGCATCCGGCGTCGATGGCCGGCGGCGCCCTTAGTGCAACGTGGTCGGGGCGGGGGGAAGGGCTGAAAGCGGATTTCGATCTCGCTCTGCAAGCACCGGCGGCCGCGCCTCCCCACACGCTTCCCGTCAGCGGCGCCGCACGCGGGACGCTTGAAGACGGGCACGGCATCGTCATCCACCTTGCCGACTCGGAATTGCGGACGCCGCATTCCATCGTCACGGCGCGCGGGACACTTACGCAGAAAAGTGCGTCGCCCACGGTGGGAGAACCGCTTGCGCTCACCGTCTCGACTGACAACTTCGAGGAATGGCGGCCCTTCTTCGAGGCGCTGGTGGCCGCCCCCTCCGGCATCCCTTTGGTCCTCGCGTCGCGGGCGGAGTTTTCCGGGCAACTGAGCGGCAGCTCTGAGGAACCCTCCCTGCGAGGGCGCGTGACCATGGGCCAGTTCCGGTATCACGGGTGGGCTTGGGACCGTCTTGCCGCAGTCGTTGCCCTCAATCCCGGATTCGTCCAGATCACCGACGGGCGCGTTGATCATGGGAAGAGCTCTTTTGAGCTGAACGGTTCCGCGCAGCTCGATGGCTGGCGAGTGACGCCCAGGTCCGAGGTGCGCTTCTCTGCCCAAGCGCAGCGCACGTCCATCGAGGGCCTTAAGGCCGTCATCAACTCCGACCTTCCCGTTCGCGGCTCCGTCACCGGCCGCGTGGACGTTGAAGGAACCGCCGCGACCCTGGCGGGCTCCGGCTTGTTGCGGATCGATGCCGGAGCCATTGCGGATGAACCTTTTGATTCCTTCTCCGCCCGATTGCAGGTTGCGAAGTCCATCTGGAAGCTACAAGACATCCATCTTACAAAGAGCCATGGGCAACTGACCGGCAACCTCGTTCTGGAGCCCGAGCGCCAGTTTGCTTCCGGCCAGTTAGTGGGAACGGATTTCCGCTTGGCGGACATTCACCGGTTGTCGATGGCCGCTTCCACCGTCCTTCCCAAGGGGGGCCTGGAGGGCAGCCTGAGTTTTGAGGCGCACGGCCAGGGAAATCCGCAGGATTTCCACCTGCGAAGTTCATGGCGATTCCGGGACTTGAGCATTGCGGGCACTCCCCTGGGCGAGTTCCACGGCACGCTCGCGGGCGAAGGTAAACAGCTAAGTCTCGACGGCGAGGATCATAGCCCAGGGGGAAATCTGCACCTCAGCGCCAAGGCGACAGCAGAGGGTGATTGGCCGATGGAGGCGGAAGGCGAATACTCCAGCCTGCGCGCCGATCCGTGGATTCAAGCCTTCTTCAAGCGCGAATTCGGGGCGGCGGTGACCCTGGGGGGTACTTTCCATGCCGCGGGGCCTTTGCGCACTCCGGAGAAAATCGACCTCCAATCCCATGTGCGTGACCTGGCGGTGGACTTTCCCAGCGTCCAGTGGCGTAACGCCCAGCCTGTCGATGTGCAATTCTCCGACGGCCGGCTGGCGCTCAGCCGGTTCGTCATGCGCGGACCTTCCACGGAACTTGCTATGGAGGGGACGGTGCGCTTCGCGGGCGGAATCACGCTGGCCGTCAACGCCGAGGGCGCCGCAAACGCCACCTTGCTGACCATTTTCGATCCCCATCTTCAGGCGGCAGGCTGCTCGACCCTGCACTTGCGTCTCACCGGCACGCCGGAACGCCCCGTGCTGAACGGCGCCATCGATATTCAAGATATGAGCTTGGGGTACAGCGAGCTGCCGTTTCGCTTTAGTAGCCTGCAAGGATCCATCTCCCTCGAGGGCGAGCGCGCCGTCATCCGCTCCCTGCGCGGCACGAGCGGCGGAGGAACGGTCAACCTCAGCGGTTTCGTAACCCTGGTGGAAAGCCCGCGCTTTGAAGTTCGCGCCGACCTTAGCCAAGCCCGCATGCGCTATCCGCCCAGTTTCACCTCCGTGTTCAATGGCAGCCTTCGCCTGAATGGAGGTGTCGAGCAGGCGGAAATATCAGGAGATATTGTTGTTCATCAGATGGTTCTCAATGAGAATATCAATTTCATATCAAAGATTCTTGAATCCTCTAACCCGATGCCGGACCAGACGGTCAGCGTCAACTCACCCATCGCCTCGAAGATTCGTTTGAATGTTCGGGTTACCTCCGCGCCCCCCGTGCAGTTGCAGACCCCCAATTTCCGGCTGGTGGGGGATATCGACCTCCGGCTGCAAGGCACCGTGGCCGATCCCGTGCAGGTGGGAAGCATCCATTTCCTCAGCGGGGAATCGATCTTCCGCGGCAACCGGTACACCTTGGTGCGGGGTGATATGAACTTCACCAACCCCTTCCGCACGCAGGCCTATCTCGACTTGGAGGCCGAGACCCAGGTGCAGAGCTATGACCTGACACTCGATATCTCCGGCCCTTTCGACCGGCTGAAGTTCTCGTATCGTTCCGACCCACCCTTGGCCAATACGGATATCCTTTCTCTCCTGGCGCTCGGCTACGTGAAACAGGAAGGAGCTTATTCGACCGCAGCGGGTAACCCCAGCGCCAGCATCGGGGCCTCCGCGATTCTCTCCGAAGCACTCTCCAGCCAGACGACCAGCCGCATTCAGCATTTGTTCGGGGTGAGCAGAATCAAGATTGATCCCAACGTGTCAATGCCCGGGTTCGGATCCGGCGCACTCGTCACGGTGGAGCAGCAGGTCACGCACGATCTTACCCTCACCTATGTCACCGACACTTCTTACTCGCAGTACCGCATCATCCAATTCGAATGGAATATCAGCGACAAGGTTTCAGTGCTGGGAATCCGTGACCAAAACGGAGTTTTCGGCGTCGAATTCCGTTTCCGCCGGCGCTTCAAATAACCCGTTTGGACCTTGAAGAGGTCGGATGCCTGTTCTTCGTATAGCCCCTCCGCTCTCCCGATGGTATACTGGTCAGGTTGCCGCGAATTTGCATGGCGGTCTGGGAGCACGGCTTCCGGATGCGCGCGCGGCGCAAAGCCACGGAGAGGTGTCCGAGTGGCTGAAGGAGCACGCTTGGAAAGCGTGTTCACGAGTAATCGTGACGTGGGTTCGAATCCCACCCTCTCCGCCAGCCTATCTTTTGCAGTTTCAGTTCTTTGGGAACACTCTGTTTTTCGTGTACCTATAATGTCCCCTTCCCTGGACAATGTGTTATGTTTTGGGATTGTAAGCTCTCGCTGCGTGCACGGTTGGACATAGGGAATGACCAAGACCAAGAAGGCCTCCTGGACCTGGCATGCTCGCCTTTACTTACTCCGTTACGAAGTGGACCCCCCGATTCCTCTCGACGTTTTCGGGACGGCCATACGGGAATCGATAAGCCGCATAAGTAAGCACGGACCAAGCGAAGAAGATTTGTGTGATGAGTGCCACACCATCGAGGAGAATTTGGAGCTCGCTTTCATAGCCTGTCAATTGACGATCACGAGGGTGGTCGCTCGGTGCAGAGCATTTCACGAATCCAAGGACTTTCAAAGTAAGTACAAATGGGGAAGGAAGGACCTGATGGAAAGGTGCAACGCAAAGGTGCGTGGCACCCCTTTCACGCGAATCACTGCGATCGACGTGTTTGCAAATTATGCAAAGCATCAGAACGAGTGGGGATACAATTGGAGTAAGTTAAATCATAGGTCCCGACCGACAGCAGAAATTGTCGAGAGGATCGGTGGTACTCCTGGCACTCCCCCAAGCATGAGGACGGGATTCAGGAAAATTGTCGGTCATTCGCATTTTGAGAGGGTGGATGAACTGAGTGACATCATTGCAGCGTGGGGCGATAGGCTCGCCGCAGCGTACGAACGCGAGCTCAAAGCAGAGAAATTGTTGCCGAAGATGACAACCGCCAATCGTTGATCCTAATGATAGGTGGGCTTCTCTAAATGGGTCCCGGAATTGTCGGCCTGCCATGTTCGCCACACATCTGCTTCTAGCTGTTCCTGTCGAGCCCGCACCCACGGCGAATAGTGCTTTTCAGTCACCTTGATGCTGCTGTGGCCAAGCAAGACTGAAACCCGCTCCATTGGAACGCCAGCTTGCAAAAGTCCGACCGCGAACGTGTCGCGAAAGCGGTGGGCGTGTCCATCGGGAATCCCCGCTTCCTTGAACACACCCTTAAGCGCCCGCTGCCAGTCTCCGGTCGCGCTCGCGAGCCTTGATTCGCCGGTCCAGAAGAAATACCTCTCGCTGACCTTCGGGGCTGCCTCAAGCGCGTTCAGAACAAAGTCCTGCAACGGGCAAGAGACGGGCGTTCCCGTCTTTGCCGTGTAGAGAAACAACTTGTCACCTGTGATTCGCTTCCGCTCGAGCATAACGGCATCGCCGACCCGCAACCCGCTGTAACGAAGCAGCAGCACAAAGGCCCGGATGCGCCGGACGTTCTCCGCGCCACGGTACTTACCCCCTCGGCACTTTTTCCCGTACTTCTCACACGCGCTCAGGATGTCGGCCATCTGGTCGGGCGTATAAGGCATCGTCGGTCGCTGCTTCACCTTCGGGCTCTCGATATTGCGAGCCTGGTTCTCATCAATCCATTTGCACTTGTATTCAAAACGGACGAAAGCCCGCAGGTGGCTCGTAGTTTTTATACGATTCACTTTCTTCTTGACAATACAAAGTACTTCTGAAACAATAACTATATATTAATAAAGCCGGCTCTGCCCAGTGCCGCATGTGCGCGTCGGAGGCCAGTCAGCTAGCTAACGACGAGGCGGGCCGACAAACTGTACCAATGACATTGCGACTTCATGACCCTCAGCGGGCAAAGCGCCCTAAGCCGTCAACCTATTGAAAATGAGGAGCCTAAAAGCATTTTTTCTCCTCCCAAAGCAAGTGTAGCGCGGACCTGTTTTGTAGGTCCGCGGCTCTCCCTCCATTTGCAGGGAAATGCCGCGGACCTACAAAACAGGTCCGCGCTACACTTCACCTTTCCGCCAGCGACATTTTGTAGCTTCTAACACTGGTAGATTTATCTTGACTTTCGTAATGTAGGTTGATACAATAACCTTGTGTTACTGTGGGGTGAAGGCATGTCCGCGCGCAAGTCTCCCACCTTCTCGAAGCGGAGCCCATCCAACCTACGAAGTCAGCAGGGCATAATTCCGGCGTCAGCGTCCAAAGACGAAAATCCGAGGGTCATGCAGAGGATGGAAGATTCCAGCCGGCGGCGGATTTACGATTGCCGATTGCCGATTTTCGGAGGGCCTGCCCCTCTATTGTGGCGGTTCACGAGAATGCTCTTGAGGGCAAACACCAACGCCGCGAGGCGGAAGTTGACGAAAGTCGCGCCTGAGGCGACTATGTTTATCAAAATACAGGTAGTTAGAAGAGACTCGGGAGAAATCGGACGGCCCCAGCGAAAGTTCAAGTCATTGAAAGAAAGTAAGTTAGTCCGAGGCCGATGAGGCGCTGAAAAGAAAAAGATGTTAAAAACGAAGGATGATCCGACTATGTACATGAAAACACAGGCGACTTGGACAATGTGTCGCTCGGCAAACCCGGCTTTTTTGCACCGATTGAGCTGTAATCGACGAAAAACGGTCGAGCTTTTGGGCCGAAAATGCGCAGACCGCGCGATGATTCGGGGCGAAGTGACGCCTTTCGAGCGCGCCTTAAGCAATGCGAGCGGGTCAGCACGCGCCGATGCAGATTGTCGCACTACCGACCTGAAGGTCGGCGCTACACTCATGGTCACTATAGGGGCTGCGGGTTTGCACGGATGGCGAAAATCTCGCAAAGCCCTACCTCATTGAAATTGCAATGGCTAGCTCATTCTGCGTGGAAGGGCAATGAAGAAACATGGGCGGCAAAAATGAAGGGTAGGATCAATCTGTTATTGAAAACGCATGGAGAAGAAATGCCCGAAATCAGGCTTGCCAATGTATCCTTGGAGATAAAGGACCTATAGACGGATTGCCATTATTTCTATGAAAATAGAGTGGTTATTGAAGATGAAAATGACCAGTGACAAGTGGCGGGGGCATCCTCAGAAAACCGACAAAACTTTTGTCTCGTTCTTCCGTCTTACGGAAGATAGCCGTTTCCCCGAGAGGTGATGCTCATGGGCATTTTGGTTAGCGACATACGGTATGCCGCGCGAGTGCTGGCGAAGAATCCCATTTTTACCGCCGTCGCGATACTGACGCTGGCGCTGGGTATTGGCGGTAATACCGCGATTTTCACGCTCCTCGATCAGGTCCTGCTGCGCCTGCTTCCCGTGAAAGAACCGCAACAATTGGTCCTTCTTACCATGCGCGGGCGCCACTACGGCAACAACTGGGGCGGCAATGCGATCTCCTACCCGATGTACCGGGACTTCCAGGCCCACAACGAAGTCTTTTCCGGCATGTTCTGCCGCTTCCCGACTCGGGTGAGCCTTACCTTTGGTGGGCGGGCGGAGCGCGCCGAGGCCGAGCTTGTCTCGGGGACATACTTCAGCGTGCTCGGAGTGACCACAGCACTGGGCCGCCCGTTTACTCCGGAAGAGGATCGCGTGGCGAACGGCGCGCCGCTGGTGGTGCTGAGCTACAACTACTGGAAGCAGCGATTCGGCGGCGATCCCGCCATCTTGGGCAAGACGCTTACGATCAACAAGCACGACATGACGGTCATTGGGGTGGCGCAAGCGGGTTTTGACGGCGTGGAATTGGGATACACGCCGAAACTCTTCATTCCGGTGATGATGCAGGAACAGGTCGTGATCGTTCCGACGAGCATGCTCACCGACCGCCGCAGCCGTTGGGTGAAGGCGTTCGGGCGCTTGAAGCCGGGTGTGACGGCAAAGCAGGCGAAGGCATCGCTGCAACCCTTTATGCATTCGATGCTGGAAAGTGAGGTTCGTGAGGCCGCGTTCGCCCACGCCTCGACCTATGACCGCGAGCAATTCGTCAAGTGCACGATTGATGTGTTGCCCGGGTCCCAGGGACGGGCTTCGTTCCGGCGTGAGCTTTCCACGCCGCTTTGGGTGTTGATGGCGATAACCGGTGTCGTCCTGCTGATCACCTGCGCGAATCTTGCCAATCTTCTGCTGGCGCGGGCAACCGGCCGGCAGAAAGAGATCGCCGTCCGGCTGGCGGTCGGCGCCAGTCGGGGACGGATCATCAGACAGCTTCTGGTGGAAACCCTTTGTCTTTCCGCCTTGGGAGGGCTTGCTGGCCTGGCTCTCGCGTTCGGGGCCGACAAGGCGTTGATGGCTGTCTATCTGCCGGCGGATTCGGGAGGCCCGAGCATTTCCGCCGCACCCGACTTCCGCATTCTCATTTTCACGCTGGCGGTGACCATCGCTACCGGACTCATCTTTGGGCTGGCGCCGGCACTCAGGACCACGCGTCCGGATCTTTCCCAAACGTTGAAGGACCAGGCGGGCGCGGTGTTGAAGGGTGGGCACAGCGGACTGCGCAAGGCGCTGGTGGTTGCCCAAGTATCGCTTTCGCTCTTGCTCCTGATCGGCGCCGGGCTTTTCCTGCGCACTCTGAATAATCTCAGCAGCCTGGGTCCGGGCTTCCCGGCGGAGCGGCTATTGGGTTTTAGTATCGACCCGTCGCTCAACGGCTACACGCCCGAACGAATGAAAACCTTCTACCAGCAATTGTCGGATAACCTCCGCTCGATTCCCGGCGTCCGGTCCGTGTCCCTGGCGTCGGTACGAATTCTGGAGAACAACGAATGGGACAGCAGCATGACCGTAGAGGGCTATACTCCCGCGAAGATGGAAGATCGTGCGGAGCCCTACATGAATCAGATCAGCCCTAACTATTTCGCCACCCTCGGCGTTCCCATCGTGTTGGGCCGTGACTTTACGGTCAACGATAATCGCGAGGTCAAGAACGGCCCTCAGCCCGATGACTGGACACCGACGACCGTGATGATCAACGAGAAGTTCGCGCGGCGCCATTTCCCCGAGCAGAATCCCCTCGGCCGCCATCTCGGATTCGGGATCGATCCCGGAACCCACACCGATATGGAGATCATCGGCGTGGTAAAAGACATCAAGTACACCAACCTCCGCGACGAAATCCCAGAACAGGCCTACATTCCGTATCTCGGAAGCCATTTCCTCGGCGGCATGACGGTATACCTGAGAACCGCCTACGACCCCGATCAGGTGATGCCCCAGGTGCGCGCCAAAGTCCGCGAGCTTGATTCGGACCTGCCCATCTATGAGGTGCGGACGACGGAAGCGCAGCTCAGCAATTCCCTCTCGACCGAGCGGATGATCGCCAGCTTGTCCACGGTCTTTGGCATTTTGGCAACGCTGCTGGCAGCCATCGGCCTCTACGGCGTGATGGCATATTCGGTGGCCCAGCGGAGACGCGAGATCGGCATCCGCATGGCATTGGGGGCAGAGCCGGGGACCGTTGTCTGGATGGTCATGCGCGACGTGCTGTTGCTGGTGGCGATCGGAATCGCCGTGGGAGTTCCCGCGGCGTTGGCGCTGATGCGGATGGTGGCAACCCAGCTTTATGGCCTGTCACCGCACGACCCGTCCACCCTCGCGTTGGCTACGACCGGACTGTCTCTGGTAGCTTGCGCGGCGGGATACCTGCCGGCCCTTCGCGCCAGCCGCCTGGATCCCACGGTCGCCTTGCGCCACGAATAGAAGTACAGCTTGGCCATCAGCCTTATCAGTTGTCCAGCACGGGGGTGATTTCGGCAACGAGCCTGGTCTGATCCTCGTTGAAGATCTCGACGCGATTGCGCTCGGTGCCGGGTTCCACGAGTCGGAATACATACCGGCCGGGCAATAGCGTCGATCCGGAGATTTTCATCGGCTCCAAAAAGGTGAGACCCATTCTCTTCGGAACCTGACCCTGCCCCGTTTCCAGAGGGAATACTGGAGTGTCCTGTCGCATCCAGAGATGGGTCAAACGTTCTTTTAAGGGATCCATTTTCTTTTTCTCCTTCCAAATATCTCCTTGCGAGAATTGAGGTTTGTGAGTGCTCCCAAATCCCAACTTCCGACCCGGTAAGCCCTTCTTCCCCGACGGCCTTCGCGCCTAGGCCACGGGATAATTCTGACCCTTAACTGCCTACCCTAGAACTATCGGTAGTTCAGGAGCATTTCATGAAACCAAATATCTGCTTGGGACCACTCTCCATGCTCTGGCCATCACTTCCCAAACCCACAACGGCTCTTTGCGGTTATAATCGTGCGTACCGGACTGACCTGGCCGATGAATCCAAGCGGACGCTGCGGGGCGAAGGCACTACGATGTGGGTACAATAATAGGACCTCGGAGGCAAGGAGGAAATCTATGAAGCGCTCGGAAGTGAACGCCATTATGCAAGATGCGAATTATTTCATCCGGCAACGCGGGTTCTACCTCCCACCTTTCGCCTATTGGACTCCGGCGGAGTGGAGAAGCAAGGGCGATGAAGCTCGCGAGATCGTCGAGAATCAATTGGGATGGGATATTACCGATTTCGGAAGCGGCCGGTTCGACACCTTGGGATTGTTCCTCTTCACCGTCCGCAACGGCAGTCAGGCGGAAATGCGGGCCAAGCAGGGCAAACTTTATTGCGAGAAGCTGATGGTGGTGGACGTGGAGCAAGTCACTCCAATGCACTTCCATTGGAACAAGGTTGAGGACATCATCAATCGCGGCGGAGGCAAGTTGGACATCCAGTTGTACAACGCTACTGACGACGAGGGATTGGCAGATACGCCAGTCATCGCCAGCGTCGATGGCGTTAAGCGCGAAGTGAAAGCAGGGGGCGTTGTGCGGCTGGCCCCGGGGGAAAGCATCACGCTTACGCCGCGCCTCTATCATGAGTTCTGGGGGGAAGAGGATCGAGTCCTGGTAGGAGAGGTCTCCCTCGTCAACGACGACCAGAACGATAACCGCTTCCACGAGACCGTGGGCCGATTCCCGGCGATAGAAGAGGACGAGGAACCCCTCCACCTTTTGGTGTCGGACTACGCGCGGTACTGGAAGGGCAGTGGCCAGTGACGAACGTGCGAAAGACGAAAATCGAAACTCGAAGATCGAAACTCGGCGTGAATTACGAGTTTCGATTTTCGAATTTCCGACCTGTCCTGCTCCTCCCTTGTCACTCGTCACTTGTCCTAATCCCGGGAGCCCCCGATGAACGCTGATACGCGTCAAGGGATTGCCTGCGGAGGCAATTGGACGGTCGATCAGATCAAAGTGATTGGCCGCTACCCGCAGGAGAACTCCATCACGTCTATCTTGGGTGTGTCGCAAGGCGGCGGTGGCTGCGGCCACAATGTGGTCCTCAGCCTGGCGAAGCTTGACGCGAGCCTCCCGATTTATGCCCTTGGCGTCCTCGGCAACGACGCTTTCGGCGACTACCTGGTTGGCGAGTGCCGCCGCTTCCCCAATGTCAACGTGGAGCAACTGCGCCGAACTGACCTCGACGCCACGTCGTACACGGACGTCTTCACCGTTCAGGCGAGCGCACGCCGCACCTTTTTTCATTACCCGGGGACCAACCCTCTGTTCGCGCCCGCGCACATCGATCTGGAGAATCTGCCGGTCAAAATACTCCACATGGGCTATCTCCTTTTGTTGCCCACCATGGATCAGCCCGACGCGGAGTTTGGGACGGTGGCGGCACGCTTCCTGGCGCAAGTGCAAAGCCGGGGCATCAGGACCTCGATCGACCTGATATCAGAGGACAGCGATCGCTTTCGTCACATTGTGCCGCCCGCGTTGAAGTTTACCGATTACTGCATCATCAACGATTGGGAAGCGGAGAGATTGAGCGGCATCCCCTTGCGAGTGGAGGGCAAGCTGCTTCCCGAAAACCTGGTCAAGATCGGGAAAACGATTCTCGAGTTCGGAGTTCGAGATCTGGTGGTCATTCATTTCCCCGAGGGCGCTTACCTCGTTTCGAGTGATGGCGTGGAGTTGCTGCAACCCTCGCTGGATCTTCCCGATAATTACATCGTCGGCGCCACCGGCGCGGGAGATTCCTTCTGCGCGGGCATTCTCTTGGGCTTGCATCAGAACTGGAATCGTGACAAGGCCCTGCGGTTTGCCACCTGCGCCGGCGGGATGAATTTGAGCGACCTGACCACGACGGGTGGAATCAAGCCGTGGCAGGAAGTCCTTCGCATAGAAGAAAGATTCCCCTATCGAAAAGGAGTTGTTTGAATGTCGGTAAATCCTAGAATGAATCGGCTTTTTGCTCCGAACGGAAAGTGCTTGCAGGTGGCCATGGACCACGGCGTGGCCAACGAGGCCAGCGTCCTTTCGGGAATCGAAAACATGCGGCAGGTGGTGGGCGCGGTTGCGGCCGCCCATCCTGACGCCATGCTCTTAACCGCGGGCCAGGCCCATTGGCTTCAGGATCTGCCGCAGAGACCCAAACCGGCGCTGGCGGTGCGCGCTGATGTCGGGAGCTTCGCCAATGTTCCGATGCCGATGAACGTCTTCTGCACGTTGATTGATGGTGTGGTGGAAGAGGCGGTGCGCTTGGATGCGGCCGCTATGGTGGTCAACCTTCTCTGGGCGTCAGACCGGCCTGATCTGCACCGGCAATGCGTGGAGAACGTCATCCGGCTCAAACCGCTTTGTGAGCGCTACGGCCTTCCCATGATCGTCGAACCGCTGGTGTTGGTACCGGATGGCCAAGGCGGATACAAGACCAATCCCGACATCAACAAAACCGTGGCGCTGGCGCGCCAATCGGTGGAGTTGGGCGCGGACGTCGTCAAAGCGGACATCGCGGAGAACCTGCACGAATACCACCTGGTCGTCGAGGCCGCCGCACCCCGTCCCCTGTTGCCCCGCGGGGGGGCAAGGGTTCCCGACCACGAGATCCTCACTCGCACTCATGCACTGATTGAACAAGGGGCTTCCGGCATCGTCTATGGGCGGAACATTTTCCAGCACCCCCATCCGGCCCGGATGGTTCGCGCCTGCCAAGCGCTCATTCATGAAGGAGCAACCGTCGCGCAGGCGATGGCAGTTCTTGAAGGGGCGAATTGAAAGGCTGAAGGATGAAGGCTGAAGGATGAAAGGTAAAGGACGGGTACTCAATGAAAAGGTCTACCCTTCATCCTTCCGCCTTCACACTTCATCCTTCCTGCCTCGTTTGAGGTAGCTGGGTATATAATTGCCGATGTAAGGGCTTCCAAAGTCATTCAGCGGGTCACGTATGAAAACGCCATGGCGCTTTCTTCCGGCTGCCGTCCTCTTCATGTCGGCAATCTTTGGGGAAGTACTTCCCGTCATCGCTCAGGCCCCGCCACCTCTCCAGCCCCTGGCACGCGATGTGCGCCAAATCGAATCCGCGCTCAACTATTTAGGCGCTCCACTTTCTGCTGACGACCAGCGCCGGATCAACGACGCGCTCGCCGGCTCGGACGATGCGGCAGCGGTGCGCGCGATTGAAGACACGCTCGACAAACGCGCCCTCGCCATCGTCGAAATCAATGCCGAAAGCCGTGTGCAGGTGGAGCCGGGAGAGGCCAAGCCGGAACTCGTCGAAGCCGGAACCCGCGTTTTTCTTGTTAAGGTCATCAACCAAGCCGGCGTTACTTCTCGACTCGCGGTCGAGAGCCCCAGCAGCGGCGTCGTTTATATCCAGTCGGACAGCAGCCCGGAGCCGCCGCAACAGCTTACGCCGGAAGAGGCGCGGGAGCGCTGGGCCGATATTTCGCTCTTTGACAAGAATCCACTGTCCGCTCGCCTCTCGGGATTAAGCGTGGAGTACAGGATTCTGGAAATATACAGCCATGACCGCGGGCAGCGGTCCGCCAAGATCAGTTTCAACGTCGGCCAAGGGACGCAGGACATCGGCTTTCGCAATGAAATCGTCGTCCTGTTCAATGCCCTTCCCGCGCGCATGGTCCGCTTGCACGTTATGGACGAGAAGGGTGAACCCGCGACGGCCGCCTTCGTCATCCGCGACGGGATCGACCGGATTTATCCCAACCCTTCCAAGCGTCTCGCCCCGGACCTGTTCTTTCAGCCGCAGATTTATCGTGCCGACGGCGATAAGGTCGTACTCCCGGCCGGGAATTATACCGTGATGTGCTCGATGGGCCCGGAATACATCGCGCAAACCAAAGAGTTGAACGTCCCTGATACCGATGACGCGGAAATCTCCTTCGCCATGCAGCGCTGGATCGACCCTTCGAAGGAGGCTTGGTATTCCGGCGACCACCATGTGCATGCGGCAGGCTGCGCCCATTATCAGAACCCGGCGCAAGGCGTCCCACCTGACACCATGATCCGCCAGATTGCGGGCGAGCGGCTGAATGTGGGCTGCGTACTCACCTGGGGTCCCTGCTACTATTATCAAAAGCAGTATTTCTCCGGCAAAGATGACCCGCATTCGAAATCCGGCGAGCTGATGCACTACGACCTGGAGGTTTCCGGATTCCCCTCGAGTCACGCGGGCCATCTCGTTCTGCTCGGGCTCGTCGATCAGGACTACCCCGGCATCAAACGCATCGAAGATTGGCCCACCTGGGACCTGCCCATCCTGCGCTGGGGTAAGCAGCAGAAAGCCGTGGTGGGCTTTGCGCATTCGGGTTGGGGACTCGCTGTCTCAACCGATAAGCTGCCCAGCTACGAAATGCCGGGGTTCGACGGCATTGGCGCCAACGAATACATCGTGGATGTGACCTATCCGAACACGGTCGATTTCATCTCCACCATGGATACACCCTATCCCTGGGAGCTCAACATTTGGTACCACACCTTGAACGTGGGTTTCCGCACGCGCATATCCGGCGAAACCGATTTTCCCTGCATCACCGATGACCGCGTCGGCCAGGGCCGGGTGTATGCCAAGGTCGATGGCCCGCTTTCCTACAAGGCTTGGCTTGACTCGGTGCGTGTCGGCCGCAGCTATGTTTCCGATGGCAGAAGCCACTTGATGGACTTCCGCATCAACGGAACGGAGGTAGGGACCCGCGCCGCCGACCTTCCCGAGGACAAGACCAGCGAGGTTGATTTGGCTGCGCCGGCAACTGTCCACGTAACCGTGAAAGCCGCTGCCATGCTCGATGCTCTGCCGCACCCGGAGATTCGTAATCTCCCGGTTGACCAGAAACCCTACTTTCACATCGAGCGGGCGCGGATTGGCGATTCTAGGGAAGTGCCGGTAGAGTTGATCGTCAATGGGCAAGCCGTGAGCGGCAAGACCCTTTTGGCCGACGGAGAGACGCGCGATATCTCCTTCGATGTACCCATCGAAAAGAGCAGTTGGGTGGCCATGCGGATTTTGGCCTCTTCGCACACCAACCCCATTTTCGTAGTCGTCGGCGGAAAACCCATCCGCGCCTCGCGCGACAGTGCCGAGTGGTGCTTGGCCGCCGTCAATCAGTGCTGGACGCAGAAGGCGCCGCAAACCTCGAAAGCGGAACTCCCGGAAGCCATCAAGGCCTACGACCACGCGCGCGAGGTTTATAGGAAGCTGATCCAGGAGTGCTCGGCTGGACAGTAGGCGGTAGGCAACATTCTGGACATAACCACCCGGGAGCACTTAGCGCCCGGGGCCTCTCACGGAATCCCCAAAATCCCGAATCCCGATCCCCGGCCGCCTGACACCTTCATTAAGTCATTTCTTTTCATCAACTCATCCGGATGGTGGGCGAGAGCCCCTTGCAAGAGACTTGTTTTCTTTAAGTTATCTGGATAGCTGGAATGTGGCTTATTTCGTGGCGACTTTGGCGGGATTAGACCAACATATCTCTTGCATTTTCAATGAGTAATCCGTCATTTTGGTTAAATCATTTCTTTTCATTAACTTACTCGGATAGGGCAATTAGTCTCTAAATTTACCGTTTGTTTTCAATAACTAATCCGGACCACTCTTAATTTCTAACATCTTTTTGTCTTTAAGCCTCGATCCCGGTGGCAAAGAGAGAAATCCGACAGAATGTCCGCAACCCTGAGGCGCGATCGCCCCTCGGGCTTGCGGCTAGAGCATGTGGATTTCCGGGCACTATGGCTGTTGGCATCGGGCTTAGCGGGAGCGAGGCTCACAGACTCATTGAGCAACATGGCAACACCAATGTTCGACTCCTCTTCATTGTATACCATGTCGACAACTCTGTCAAGACAAATAACTCAGGAAATGACCCCCTTCAATCGTTCCAGGAATTCGCGAACTTCGCCGGGGTCGCGAAGGCGAAAGTGAGCTTTGGTTTGGGCATGATCCCCCACGTGAACTGCCAAGCCGTGCGGGAGGACGGCGAAAGCAGACTCATCGGAAGTATCATCACCGATAAAGATTGGCAGGGTGTCAGCCGGAAGTTCCGCGAGAAGGCTTTGGGTTGCAGGACCCTTGCCCACAATGGCGCGAGGGAGCAACTCCCAGATCTTCTTCCCCTTCAATAAGCGCAGGCCGGGGCGAAAATGATCGCGAGTGGCGCGCAGCACCTTCTGGGCGACGCGTACCGCGGGCGGCTTAGCCATGCGGTAATGGACTGCCAGGGCATAACCCTTATCCTCGATCATGATGCCGGGTTGAGCAGGCAGGTATTGGGCGAGCCAAACCTTCGCGTCGTGCAGGACCTGTTTTTGCGAGGGCGGGAGTACGGCGCCGCGACTTTCCCAGCCATGTAGACCCAGCAGATGAACGCCCGCGACTTTCACCAGACGGCGCAGGTCCGCCAAGCGTCGTCCGCTCATGACGTAGACGCTCAACCCCGGTTGCCGGGCGAGCCCGCCGAGGACCCGCCGCACGGACGCGTCAAGGCTCACCCCATTAGGGTTGTCGATCAGCGGCACCAGCGTGCCGTCAAAATCCAGCAGCAACAACCAGCGCTTCGCCCCCCGGAGCCGCCGCTCCACATGTGGCCAGGATTCGAACAGGTGGCGAGGGCCCGCCCCGTTTTTTTTCCGCGGAACCGTTATCCCACCTCCACGTGTGTATCGAGCCGGATTTCGCAGAGGTCCGTAACCAAGTCCGCCGCCCATCGATAGATATTAAAATTCTTCACGATTTGTCGCATGCGATGCATCCGCGCGCTTCTTTCCGCCGGGTCCATCGTCAAGGCGAAGTGGATGGCGTCTGCTAACTGTTCGGTATCGTAAGGGTTAACGATGACCGCGTCGCGCAATTCGCGGCTGGCGCCGGTGAAGCGGCTGAGGATCAGAGCTCCCTGATCGTCCTCGCACGCGGCCACGTACTCCTTGGCCACAAGGTTCATGCCATCGTGAAGCGAGGTCACCATGCACAGGTCTGCTGCCTTGTAGTACCTCTGTATTTCCTGATGGGTGTGGTGCCGCTGCAAATAGAGGATGGGTTTCCACTGGCTGCTCTGGAATCGCCAGTTGATGCGGTCCGCTTCCGCCTCGACTTCCCCCAGCAGGTCGTGGTAGCACTTGATGTGGGTTCGACTGGGAGCTCCGATCTGGACAAAGGTGAATTGCCCGAGGTATGCGGGGTAGCGTTCAAAGAAGCGCTCCAGCCCGTGGAACCTTTCCAGGATTCCCTTGGTGTAATCCACGCGTTCGACGCCGATGCCCATGTAGGTCGCTTCCACCCCGTGTTCTTTCAAGAGAGCGGCGCGATCCAGGTAGGGAGACGCGTGTGGAGAGCTAGCGGGTTCGGGCGTTTCCGCGCAGGCCACACTAATGGGGAATGGCCGCACCTGGGTGAGGTGGCCACCGCGTTCAACCGTGAACCTCTCCCAATTCACCCGCGACTCGATGACGCGGTCGACCGTTTCAAGAAAGTTGTTGCAATGGGATTGGACGTGGAAGCCCACCAGATCGGCGCCCAACAGGCCGTCAAGCAACTCGCGTTGCCAAGGGCAGATGCCAAAGGCTTCGGGGTTCGGCCAGGGAATATGCCAGAAGATGGCCACCCGCGCGCCGGGCACTCTCTCCTTCACCAGCCGGGGCAGCAGGGCAAAATGGTAATCCTGCACCAGCACGACAGGCTCTTCCACTCCCTCCATTTCCTGGAACAAGGCATCGGCAAACTTTTGATTCACGGCCTGATAAAGCTCCCAATCTTTGGCGCGGAAGGTGGGGCGCGTATGGGCGATGTGGCAGAGGGGCCATAGTCCTTCATTCGAAAACCCAAAGTAGTAGCCTTCCTCCTCCTCTTTGGTCAGCCAAACCCGCTTCAGCGTGTATTGGGGTTCATCGGGAGGCACGGGGAGGCAGTCCCTTTCGTCCACGGTTTGGCGATCGGCATCGCCGGAGCCGTGCGCCAGCCACGTGCCCTTGCAGGTCCGCAGAATGGGCTCAATCGCCGTGACCAAACCACTGGCGGGGACGGTGACTTCCATGTTTTTTCCGCGGTACGAGTGGGTGTAGGGCTCGCGATTGGAGACTACGAAAAACGGCCGGTCACCCAACTTGCTCCGCACGTGCACGCGCAAGCGTTCCGGCGTCCAGTGGGCCTCGGCGTTTTCGCGAAGCCGGGCCTCCTCTTCTGCCGCAGCCCGGGCGGCCTCCAGGCTCTTGGCTAGGCGCGTCACCTCTTGTGTCAGGGGTTGGAACAGATCCTCGTCGTCAAAGCCGGGCCGCTCCGCTTTCCTGCCCGCTCGGATTTCTCGTATCCACTTGGCCGTTCGAGCAATGGGCCCCATGAGGCTCCAGCGGATGATCAGCAGGGTCACCAGGACGATAAATATAGCCTGGGCCAGGGCGCGCAGAAAAGTGTTCCACCAAAGCCGCGAGGTCTCCGCCGTGATGAAACTGGCATCGTGAAAAATCGTGAGCGCGCCCAAAACTTCCGATTCGTTTTGTAAGGGAAGAATGTATATGTGGGTCAGGGCACCGTTCAGCGGGGTGAAGCTCGCATAACTCGCCTTAGTCGCAATCGATTGGATTACGTGGGGGAGAACGCCCTGAAGGTCATCCGCAACACCCGGGGTTTTGACCAGGCTGTCCCCTGCCTTGTTGAATACCGCGATTCCCTTTAGGTGGTCGCGATCTCCAAACTCGGTGACCACGGCCTGCAAGCGCTTGCGGGACCGCAAATCCAGCAGGGGCGCGACCTTACTTTCCAAACTTTCGCCCACGATCGCGGCGCGATTCTCCAATTCTTTTCGCAGCCCACGCTTCTCCGCCTTGACTTGGAATACAGCGAAGAGAATTGACAAGAGGGTGACGCCGACGACGAGCGAGATGATCAAGCGGAGACTTATGCGCATGGATTTACAATCTCCTCGTGGTCCACATGGGCTTCCCCGGAAGCCGTTCAGCTCTGAATTTTTTCCTTATGTTCTTTTGACTTGCCACCGAGCTTCTTGATCTCGCCGCCCACACCCTTACCGATCTTCCCTACTCCCTTGCCCGTGCCCTCGGCAAGGTTCTTACCTAATCCGCCAGCGCCCTTGCCCAAAGACACTCCGGCACCCCCAACATCCCCGTGCGCCAAGCTTCCAACCGCCCCCGCCGTCCCCTTGGCCATATCACCTGTGCCTTTACCGACGCCTTTTCCTATGTCCTCTCCCCCCTTCCCCATTTCCTTCCCGGGCCCTCCTTTTTTCTTCGCATCGTGGTGGCCGGATTTCTGTGCTTTCGTCGAATTTGCGTCCGAATCCGGATTCGATTTGCTCCATCCATAAGCCCCGAAGGCACACATTACCGCAAAGAGAAAGACTAAATAGAAAGTGGATTTCATCGTCTCACTCCTTCCCCCCCCAGGCCCGAAATTCCTGATTCAGGACCAAGCTTAAGGCGTTCATTCGCGGCAATTCGCTGATGGTAACGTCGCTTCTTAAAGTACTCCAGCGATGGGGCTGCAAGGCTCTTGCCAAACTGGCCTTGCATGAAAGTGTTGCATTTATTGGAGATACACTGACAACCAGCCTGTGAGGTATGTAAGATTTTCGCGCCGATCGCTAAATTGGAAGAACTCCGCGATTTGGCCGACGAGCTAAACCTGATCACGGGCAAGGTGGGCATCCTAACCGCGACCCACCTCGACCCTGTCTTGCCGGCATTTCAGGCAACGACTTTCGGGGAAGACTTGGGGGGGTCACAGTGGGTTTCGACCCTGGATAACTCGGATTAAGATGGCGATGATCGCCAGCAGCAGCAAGATGTGTACGTATGCTCCCAGGACGTGAAATGAAACCACTCCAAGAAGCCAACAAGCAAGAAGAATCGCCGCGATTGTCCAAAGCATAACCCGCTCCTTTCGGATTAAATTCTCACCCCTATTTTCCCCAAATCTCAATCCGTTGTCGGGGAAAAGGTCTTCCCACCCTAAGAGGCTGATGAAAAAGCCGTTGGAGCGCTGCCGTAGCGCCGGCTTCCAGTCGGCAACTCCTTTAAATCCAAAGAAGGCCGGCAGGATGCCGGCGTCGCAGAGAGCGTCGCGGCGACTTTTCATCAGCCTCCTAAAAGGCAGTAATTCCCTGATGGGGCAGCAATTTGTCCGCCAACGGTGTAACCCCTCGTGAATCCTATGAGATCCGATGAGGTTGGGGTACGTATCCCGGTTGCTGAAAGGGATTAATATCCTATGCCCAAGTAGTTTTTGCCACCCCGGGTCCCGAGCGGTCTCCTCACCTCCTCAACACCTCTCGCTGCCGGGAGTCCTCCGCAACCGTCGGCCTCGAACGCTCTTGACCCGCCGTTTTCGGACCGCAGTAAGTTGTCTGGCCCCTTGGTACCCGTACCTGCTACCGATTCGGCGGTCTTTGAGGTGACTATACCACAGGCTTAATTATCGATTTTAATTATATATTGACACATATCTGTGGGGGTATAAAATGGCCACGTACGGAGTTGGGCGCTGAAAAGGACTCCGTTGAACTAGGGCTTTGTATCTTTTGTTGTTTCATTTAGTTGTAATGTGAAGAACGAGCGGCGGAGGAGGCGACCCTGGTCCCTCAGCGTTCGTTGGAGAGGATCACTTATGAGCTACCCGCCAGGACCTCCTTTACCTCCAATGCCCCCGCCTCCGGTCCCGCCGCGTCAACCTAGCGCAGCCGAGGCTGCAAATGCTCTCGTGGAATCTCTCGCGCGCATCTTTACAATTGATCTCGTCGCCGGAGTTTCGGTCCACCGGCTTGAAGGAATCAGGAAGGCGTTTCGCGCCCTTGGCGTTCAGAACCCCTTTCCTGGCCTTGCCGGGCAGACGCCAGGAGTGAAGATCGAGGTTCTCCATGGGAGGAATGAGGAGGCAATGAAAGCGCTCGAGAAGAAGCTCAACCCTCTGCGCGGGCATGGTTTTTTGGATTTGCGCGGGACCACGGGCGGCGCCATGGAGCGCGTTCAGAAGTTCTTAAAGTACGCCATGGAACACCACGGCGTGTTCCCGTACTGGCTGCTTATGGCAGCAGACAAGGCGAGGTTAAGCAGAGGAGAACAAGTGACGGCCAGGGCTGGACCGTTCAACACGCTCGGCAACATCATACCCAGAGGTGCCGTTCCGTTCGTCGTCATGACGAACGGCGAGTGCCGAATTGGCCCTCCCTTACGTCAAGGAGCTAACGTGACGGTCAATCATTGCTATGTTTCCCAGATGGCTGGTCAGGTTGCTTTTGCCGGCGAGTTGAGATTTGGCGGGGTCCTGGTTGATAACGAGGCGGAAGCCCTTAGGTATCAGCAATTGGGACGAGATCCGCGAACGGCTGGAACCCTTCTCTCATGGTCCAATGACTCGGGGGGCTATCGATGCCTTGATGTCGACGCGAGTCGAGTGGGAATGCCGATGGATCTGTACCGGGGCTTTCAACCTGTTCCCAAGAAGAAGGATTACGTGGACTATATCGTCCGAGGCACGGGCGGCAAGATCAATTGGGGCAGATTGGGACCGCCCCAGTCAGTTCAAGTACGCCAAAGTGACTACTGGAGGGTTTGAGGAGAGATTGCCCGGAACTTCGCTTAGAGTTGCCGACTCCCGAAACTCATTAATCCCGCAACCGCGGCGCCTTTCGACGGAGGGGTGGTTTCCGCGGAAGGCGGACTGACGGGGTCGCGCTGGCCCTGACGTATTTGAAGGCTGGGACGAATACCCGCAAGGCTCTTATTGTCATCAGCGACGGCGGGGACAATGCCAGCAACCTGAGTTTCCAATCGCTCCTGAATCGGGCGGAGGCATCGAATGCACAGATCTACACCGTAGGAATCTTCGATGAAAGTTTTGCGGGCGAAGATTCGGCTGTACTCAAGCGCTTGGCCAAGGTGACAGGGGGGAAGGCCGGCATTGTAGGCGGTTGCACAGCGCAAGTTATGGATTATTCATTCTAGAACAATGATATTGGCGGTTTTGAGACGGTCGCATACGGGAGGGGGGAGAGAAATCGTCAAGATTCCCGTTCCGAGTCTTCTCTCTCTTCGCTGGAATCATTCGAAGCCTGGCCTTGACTGTCGAACGGAGGGATAGTGGGATTGGGATTCTTGGCTATAGGGCCACGGTTAACTTTGGTAAGCCGTGATAGCAGGCCCCTGGTCGCCGCGAGCAACTCGTAGGGGATGAGCTGCACGGCTGAAGAGGAGCGGGGCGGTTCGTCGGCGAGCTGTTGCAGGCTGAGTCGCTGGCTCAACCATGGGGTGGACTTTGAATCCGTGTCTCCATAAAAGAAACGCGCAAAGGGCACATCCATGGCCTCTGCCAGATTGTAGAACATTTCAGGTGAGGGTATCTCCTGCCCGGTCTCGAAACCGTCGAGGATGCTCACGGACAGCCCTGTCTTCAGCCCCAACTCTCCGAGTGAGAGCGACTTTTCAAGACGAACCTGGCGTATTCGTGCAGCGATTTGCATGCCTTTTCACTCCCTATGTTGGGTTTCGCCTGGTGGAGGGCTGCTTGTGGCGGCGGTGAGGGTAAGTGCACTGTGGCCCCCCCCGACTCGAGCTGGATGGAGCATCGGCTCGACGATTTCGAGGAAACCCTACGGCGGTTGACCGGCGGACCTGCCGCTGCATGGAATCTCCGAAGTCCTCAAATCTCCAATCCTGTTCAATATACATATGTGTAACCACCGCTGAGTATCGTGTCACTTGAGTATAAGAAAATCTGTTCAATTTTGACCACTTGAGGGTTAAGTTGGAAGGGACAAATAGCCCGCCTCCATCCCCCAGATCTGATTGTTACAAGAATTATTGCGGCGGGAAAGTTACGGCCAACGTGATACGCAAGGAGACTACTGGCGTTTCCGATCGTATTTCCGCACGTACTCGGGGACGGCGATTCCCTTGGGCAGGCGGGCGTCAGCCAGTGGCGTTTTGGGCGTGAGATCAAGGGGAAGGACTCCCGCCCAGACGGGGAGCGCGTAATCCTCCTCGTCATCAATGGGTGGGCCGGTGCGCACCTTGGCGGAAACCTCTTCCAGGGGAATGGATAGTACCGTCGTAGCCTGCAATTCCTTTTCGGAAGGCTGCCGGATTTCTTCCCATCGCCCGGGCGCCACGTGTTGGGTAAACACATGCAACGCTTCGCGCTTCGCGGCGGGATCTTCCAGCACGGTGGCCTTGCCGAATATCACCACCGACCGGTAATTCATCGAGTGATGGAATGCCGATCTCGCCAGCACCAGTCCGTCAACGAGCGTGACCGTAATGCATACGTCCGCGCCCTTGCCCAGCGCGCGGAACATGCGGCTGGCCGTCGAGCCATGGACATAGAGCGTCTCGCCTTGGCGGCCGTAGCCGGTGGGAATTACCACGGGTTTGCCGTCCGCCACAAACCCGACGTGGCAAACCAAGCCTTCGTCGAGAATGCGATAAACCGCCTCGCGATCGTAAACACCGCGCTTGGGGAGGCGATGAACTTGCGTGCGTTCCGTGGGGGTAAAATCAGTCATAGACAAGAATTCCTATTATTTGAATTAACCACCGGCTTGCTTCTTCACCAAACCTCACAGAAAGGAAACTGGAGTTCGACGCGACAAAGTGGTGGGTTTTCAAGAGGCGCCCACTCGGCAGCGAAGCTTACGGGAGCACGTCAGCAAGTGGAAGCGAAAATCCTGAAAGTAATTCCGGCTCTTCGAACCTCTCCCCGGCCGTTGCGGCCCGAACTTCCGGTTCCAGCTTGCCGGGAACGTAGCGATAGGCGAGGCGTGTCTTGGGATACAAGAGCCAAACGGCCCTGGCGCCTGCTTGAAGATACTGGGATACCTTCAGCAACAGGTCGTCAGCCCGGTCATTCTTGGATACGATTTCAATGACCAAGTCGGGAGCCACAGGCAAGGGGACGCGATCAAGGTCCACCCCGTCGAGGCGGCCCGCAAGGATGAATGCGACATCAGGCCTGCGGACGACTTCCCCCGCGAGCTTCACATCCGTTTCGCTGGTGACGTCACCGAGTTTGCGGGTCTTAACAAAGGTTCTCAGGCGACTGCTCACTTCGTCACGGATCTCATTGTGAAAATGGCTTGCCGAGGGTGTCACGATCAGTTCTCCGTCACTTAGTTCGTAGCGCACACCTTCGGGTTCGTCCAGGGCGGCATATTGCTCCACCGTCAGTAAGGTTTTCGTAGCCATGCATTGGCTCCCAATGGATACAGATTAGCATGGACGCTCGTAATTGTCAGCCAGACGGTGGTTGAGACGAACAACCAAGTTTGAAGCGGTCACTTGGGGGAAATTCACGGCACTCTGGCCGCGAGCATTGCAGACGCCGCGGTGGCGGCGGCGGTGTCAGGCATATTCGCGTAGCCGCCGATGTACTTTCCCTTGCGGAAGAAGCAGATGCCGCCCAGATATTTGTCCTGCAACTGGAGGGCCTCGTCCGCGACCTGCGCAGCCTGCGCCGTTGCGTAACGCTGGCGGAGTTTGGCCATGACGGCCAAGGCGGACTCGGGGGATTTTTCGAGCACAACAAAGGCCTTGCCCTGGTCGTATTGCGCTACGTAGCCGCGCTTGAGAAGGCGGACGCCGAGGACGCTCTCCGGAATCATTCGCGCACTCACGAGCTTTTCCGGCGGAAACCACGCGAGTGCGTCGGGGAGCGTGCTCCGCCCGTCGAGGAGTTTCGCCATGGCGTCGATGAAGGCGGTTAGCTCTGGAGTGTGGTCGACGTCGGGTGTGGCGGAAATCTCGACATAGTAATTCCCCTTTGCGAAGGTGCCCCGGCGTGGCAGAATCTGCCCCCCCATGCCGATCTTCTCGAGCGGATGGCCGGGATCGCGATTGCCGCTGAATATTCCGTACGCGGCGTCAGCATCGACCATTTCCGAAATGTCGATCACCAGGGTGTTCTCACCCGATTTGCACGTGACCCCCTGCATTTGGGTGAAACCGTAAGCGAAATAGCTTTCCGAGTTGCCGTCCATGTATTCATAAAGATTGTCGGTAGTGAAGTGGCGCAGGGCGCCCTGTTGCTGCCACCCGGGGACAAGCGAACAATTAGCCACATCCGCCGCCGGGGCAAGAGAAGGCACGGCCAAGGCGCAAAAAAGCAGGAAGATTGTGAAGCGAAAATGCCGAAAGGAGATCTTCATGATTGGATTCCGAAATGGTGAATTCACCGCAGATGTGCTGAGGCGCAAGATAGATGCCCAGCGTCAGATGTCAGGTGTCACGGTTTTACTGAAACCTGACACCTGATACCTGACACGCGCTTTTCCCGCACCTCGGCGGTTGGATGGGCCTTGGGTGTTAGCTCGAACCTTCTACGCAAACATCTCTTGCGCGCGGCTGAGGCGTTCGGGCACCTTCACGCCGAAGCGGCACTTCACCGTACACGTCGGGCAATCGCCGCAGCGCACCGAGGCCAATTCCACCGGCAATTTCTTGAAGTGGTCGCGACCCAACTCGAACTGGCCGTAGCTGTCGGCGTACATCACGTAGCGCAGCACGTCTGCCACGGGCAGGCCTTTGGCGCAATGGCCATCGCACTCTCCGCACATACGGCAATAGAGCGGGGTGACGAAATCCAATTGCCGGGCCAGGAGCTGTTCCTCCCGGGGCGAATAACTCTCCGTCATCGCCTTCAGGTTTTCGTCGAGCTGATCCATATCGGTCATCCCGGGGATGGTGGTGTGGATGTAGGAATCTTTCAGCACCCACTTGAGCGCCGCCAGCATTGCGCCCTGGCGCTTCAGCTTGGCGGCATTCGGATCATCCGGCTTGCTCCGGCGGAATCCGCCTGCCATCACCTTCATGGCCACCACCCCCAGGCCCGCTGCGTTCGCCTGCGCCATGGCATCCGAAGAGGCCTTATCCATGGTGAAGTTGTAAGCCGACAGCACGACGTCAATCGCGCCCTTTTTCACGAGGAACGGGACCATTTCCTTGGGGTTGTGAGTGCTCACGCCGGAGAAGCGAATCTTGCCTTGCTGCCGGGCGATTTGCTGCGCCTCGAAAAGTTCGTCGGGCAACTTATCGGGACTGTCCTTCATGTGCAAATACCAGACGTCCAGGTGGTCGGTCCCCAGTTCGCTGAGCGAGGTGTTAAGCTCATCCAGCGCCGCCTGCTTAGTGGCTCCATCGGTCTTACTGGAAAGAACAATACTTTGCCGCTTGCCTTTGAGGCCGGTGGCCACCAACCGCTCGTTGTTTCCGTGCTGGTAGCTGCGGCAAGTATCGAAATAATTGATTCCCATGTCTGCCGCGCGCGTGATCACGCTGGCGTCGGAGGTCACCATGCAACCAAATCCGACGCTGGTCACTCTGAGGCCGGTTTTCCCCAAAGTGCGATAGCTGAGACCCTTGGCGGAAGGCAATTCCGCCTCCGCCCATGCCGTGGAAGCAGGAACAAACCCTGCCACAGAAGTAAGAAGCCCTGTAGATAAGAAGTCTCGTCGAGTAGACATTTTGTCTATATCCTTCCTCGAATGATTGATGACTATCATAATCTTCGAACGGTGCTATCATAGAACGCGTGGAGGTATTAATCCAGTGATTTTCTCACGCCGCAGATTTCTGCAAGCTACCGGAACCGGCCTTCTCCTGGCACCGGCCCACCGGTTGAGCTCGCAGGCTCCCCCCGCCATTTCCGTTGCGCCGATGGTGAAGGAATTCCCCGGAATTTCGCAGGTTTCCATTGTGCAGGGCGCCGATCGCCGCAAGAACGTCTGCGCGGCGCTGGCCGCCATCGATGACCAGATTCTGCCGAAGTTGCGCCAGAAAAAGTACGTGGTCATCAAACCCAACATCGTGAACACGGTGAATCAGCTAGCCTCCACTCATGCCGACGCGCTGCGGGGAATCGTCGACTACCTCGCGCCGCGCTTTCGCGGGCCCGTCGTGATTGCCGAGGCCTCTGCGGGCGACACGCTGGAGGGTTACGAGAATTTCCATTACACGCGCTTGCCAGGCGAGTATCGCGACCAGAAGATCACTCTGGTGGACCTGTGCCGCGAGAGAAAGTTTGAGACCATTCCCCTCATCGATTTTGACCTGCACGTGACTCCCGTGCGCCTCGCGGCCCGGCTGCTCGATCCTGATGCCTTTGTGATTTGCTCGGCCATCATGAAGACGCATAACGCCGTGGTGGCGACGCTTTCGGTGAAAAACCTGGTGCTGGGGGCGCCGCTGCACAATCCCCCGGAAGAGAAAGAGTGGAACGATAAGCGGAAGTATCACGTGGGCGTGCGCCAGAACCATTACAACATGCTGCTGACCGCGCAAAAGCTTCAGCCCAACTGGGGCGCGACGGTCATCGACGGCTATGAAGGCATGGAAGGCGATGGCCCCAATTCCGGCAATCCCGTGCCTTCCCGCATCGCCATTGCCTCCACGGATTACATTGCCGCCGACCGCGTGGGGCTGGAAGCCATGAGCGTCGACCCGTCGTGGGTGGGATACCTCGTGTATTGCGGGCAGTTGGGGCTGGGAAACTACGACTTGAAGAAGATTCGGATCGAGGGTGCGTCGCTCGAAGCCGTGCGCAAAAAGTATCGCTTGCACCCGGACATTGACCGCGAGTTGCTGTGGATGGGGCCGATGGAAGACTTGCCGCCAAAACTAGGCTTCAACTATTACGGCAAGAGCAAAATCTTCGGGTGAGGCGCGCCGGGCGACACTGCTCTGCCTCCATTAACGCAACCTTCTCCCCCCGCAAGTGTTCATCATTTCAGGAGGATGCCTAACGAACGTGGAGGCCCTGTTCAAGCCGGTGGTGGGAAATCCCCGCCGCCTTTCCGGGCATCTAATTCGGGTGGATGGGTTTAGAATAGAAACTCTGACGATGCCCAGGGCGCACACATTCCGGACCATCATGCTCGCGGCGGCGCTGCTGGGGATTCTTGGCGCGCTTCTCTTCCCCGCCCCGCTTGCGGCCGATCAACTGCCGGGTGAGGCGCTCAATACTTTTCCAGCCGATACTCTTCAGGTGGCCTTTGCCAATCTTGCCACGCTGCGTTCACTTTCCATCTACCCGCAAATCCGCCAGCGAATTCTGAATAAACAGTTGCACGCCTTTGAGGAATTCCTCCGTCCGATGGGGATTGACCCGGAGAAGGACATCGACGAAGTGATATTGGGATGGCGCGGTGAGATGGTCGGCCCGGCAGGTTATCTGGGATTGGCGGCGGGGCGCTTCCAGCCCGCCCTGATCCAGCAGTACTTTGACCACACCGGGTTGCCAGTCCGCGAATACAACGGTTCGAACCTCTACGCGTTCGGCTCCGGCAGCGACCCGGACGACCTCTTCTTCACGTTCTTTGAGAGCACTCTCGCGGGGTTCGGCCGGCTGGGCGACTTGAAAGCCATGATCGACGCGCGCCAGGGTTCGGCGAATGCCCTGAATGCGAATTCCGACTTTGTGAATTGGCAGGGCGAATTGGACGGCACCGCCCCGCAATGGGGCATCTTGAACGGCAAGTCCACGGGCAATCTGGCCGCGTTGTGGCTGGCGCCCGGCGGTCAGAAGAACGTGGACCTTAGCTCGCTGGGGGCATCCGTGCGCGCCCTCCTCTACCGCGTTCAGTGGGACACGGGCTTTTCCACGAACCTCATTATGGAGTGCAAAACGCCGGAGAGCGCGGCGGGCTTTGCCACCCTGATCGGCCTTTTGCAACAAGCCGCACAGAAGCCTACGCCCGCCGGAGGCGCGGGGCTTCCCCCCATCCTTCAGAATATTGCGACCCACCGCGACGGCGCTCGGCTGCAATTGGATGTGTCCGGCCCGCCTGACATGCTCGACCAAATCCTGCCGCAGGGCGGAAGCTGAGGGGTTCGCCTCAGCGGTGAATTCAGAATGATCGACACCACAAGCGACCCACGCGCCGGCCCGGCTCAATCGGTGCTACACGGCCCGCGCCATGCGCTGGTACTCCACCTCCGCGCCCGGCGAGGCCAGCACCCAGAGCGTGTAAATGCCGAGCGCCGTACCAAACGGGAAGTCGATCAGCCGCAGGCAGCCTACGACGATGGCGAAGATCCGAGCCCAAGGCTGCCGGCTGAGCAATCCCCAACCCGCCACGAGCCCGACGGCCGCAGTGACCGCGAAATATACGCCCAACCCGCCGATGATGGGCCCGAGGAACCCCCGCATCGGTAATGCCAGAAACGGGAAACGGAAATTGCCCAAGGACATCATCACCACCGCGGGAACCACGCGGAGGCCCGAAATAACAAGCCAGAGGATGCCCAGGGTCTGGACGTGTTTCGCCACGCACGATGGTTGGGGGTTGCCTCTGTAAGGCACGGTGGCCATCGGTAGGGCCGCGGGCGGTCTCGCATTCAGAATTGGGGAAGCTGGAACTGGAACCGGGGTTGGGGTAGAGGATGCGCTTGGAGTGGCCGCTTGGCCGCAACGATTGCAGAAATTCTGGCCCGCCTGAATGGGCCCTCCGCAATTTGCACAGTTCATGTTTTCCTCCTCTGGAGGAGCGTTTCTATTCATATGATACGCCCAAGATGGCCGCAATGTTCCCTTAAATGGAGTTACTTCAGGTTTGGGTACCTTTCGAGCATTTCCACCAAATCGTGCGCGCCAAGGGCTTCCGCTGCTCGGGCGTGTTTCCAGGCCAACTCGTAGTCACCGCGCACGGCGTAAAGGCGCCCCAAGCTCAGGTGCGGGGCGACATTGGCAGGATCAAGTTCGATGGACCTCTCGAAATGCTGGGTGGCTTGCTCGGTCGCGCCCCGAAAATGCAGGAGCGTACCGAGGGCAAAATAGGCTTGTGAATTATGGGGGTCTTTTATCAGGATGGCTTCTTGTTCGGCGACGGCCGCATCCACGTCGCGATTGAGCGCGGGCTGGATGACATTGTCACGCCAGAAGTGGTTGGACATATGATTAAGCGGAAGGCTCACACCAACAGCTCACAGCTCCTGTTGGCTGTGAGCTGTTAGCTCTCAGCCTAAACTGGAATAAACGCCTTGATCTCAGCCTCAACCTGTTCGGCAGTCAGCGTCTCGCCTTCGTTCATGCGGGCGAGGATCTTTTCGATCATATCCTTGGCCTGATCCTTCCGGTAGGCGCGGATGAAGCCGTCGTAGAAATGCTCGCCCGCCATGGCCCGGCTGATCTCGGTTTCCTTGTTGTGATCCTGCAACTCCGTGAAGTAGACCACGCGGTACTTCCCCGTGTAAGTCGTTTCCCGGTAAATCTCGAACATAATCTTGTCAGACTCGAAAGGCATAGAAATCCTCAGAGCACAAACCAGGGAATTTGTTTTTGTCCATCGCCCAGCAGGTTCGCGGCCCTCAATGCAGCCACTATACTAATCAATACCAGAGCCAGGAACTCGCGTCAATCCTTTGCAGAGAGGTGACTAACGTCCAATTCCTGCCCAATAACTAATTATTGGAAGAATCAGCGAGAGCCATAAAAACCACTGTGCGACCGAGTTCCAGCTCCTTGAATTCTTTGTCCTTTTGATGGCGTAGGCAATGCCAAAAGCGGCTCCCGAAAAAACCATACCCTCTAGAACCCATCCAATGTCACCATGAAGGGAGGACGGCAGGCTATCCAGGAATCCCCATATCAGGCAGAACATTGCGCCAAAACAAAACATAAACTTGCTTTGTCCGGTCAATCTCGCCATCGGCGGCCACTATAACAGCGGCACGCTGCTTTCCCCTCTTTTCTCAAATTGAGACACAACCAACTGCTCACCCGGCGGGGGGGCGGGACTTATACGTGAAAAGGCGGAGGGACTGTAGCAAGTTGCGCGGGCCTGTTTTGTAGATCCGCGGCTTGCATCCGATCGGCATGGAAAAGCCGCGGACCTAAAGAACAGGTCCGCGCTACTCCCACCCTTTGCATTGACAAAAGACAGGGGCTAACCCACCATAGCAGGCCTCGGCAAGGCCCTGACCTGTTCACGGCGTTTCGCCATGGACAGATCAATTCTTGCATGCCCTGAGCGCACACCCTCTCATCGTTCCCGAGACCCAGTCCTGAGGCATGAATGCCGGCGAGAGGCAGGACATCTGACCGAGAGCGGAGAAAACCATGAAGACCAAGTCCGTAGCCACTCTGTTTTTTCTGATGATCTGTTGTCCGCTCGGCGGGCAAGAATCTGACCCGGTAATTCGGTGGGCAACGCTCGCGCCCTGGGAATTCAAGGTGACGAATAATATCGTGTACAAGAAAGCGAATGGGTATGACTGCAAGCTGGACGTGATTACACCCGGCGAGAGATCCATCGTGCGTCCCACGTTGATTTGCATTCACGGGGGCGGATTCGTGGCCGGCGATAAAGAGGAAGCCAGTCTCGTGGGCCTCCCCTATCTGGCGAAAGGAATGAACTTCGTCAATGTTGAGTATCGGCGAGCTCCGATTTCACTTGCCCCCGCGGCGGTGGAGGACTGCCGTTGCGCGTTGCGCTGGATTTACGAGCATGCGAGCGAATATGGATTCGACGTCAACCGGCTGGTGTTGCGGGGCGCATCGGCGGGGGGACACTTGGTTCTGATGACCGGACTAGTGACGCGCGAGGCAGGATTTGACAATGAATGCATCGATGATGGCATCCCCGACCCGAAGGTCGCGGCCATCATCAATCTATTTGGACCCACCGATCTTTCCGCACTGCTGAATGCTCAGCCCCCGAAATGGTACGTTCTCCGTTGGTTTGGAAGTGTGCCGAACCAAGCCGAGCTCGCCAGACAGCTTTCCCCGGTCACTTACGTCCATAAAGGAATTACCCCCATCATCACCATTCATGGCGATAGCGATCAATCCGTTCCTTACGACCAGGCAATTCGTCTCGAGGAAGCTCTCCGCCGCGCCGGAGTCCCCCACCAACTTTATACCGTTCGAGGGGGAGCGCATGGCGGGTTCAGCCAGGAAGAACTCTTGAAGATCCAAGACGCCATCTTCACATTCCTCAAGCAGTCCGGGGTCCTTTAATGAGGAGTGGCAAGTGATGATTCGTTAGCCCGTAGCGCGGACCTGTTTTGTAGGTCCGCGGGTTGTACCGATGGGCTTGGAAAAGCCGCGGACCTAAGAAACAGGTCCACGCTACGGAGCTGCCCAGCCTGCTGACCACTAATCCTTCAGTCCATATCGAACTGCCGATGAGGAGAATATCTGTAGCGGATCGCGCACCAACAGCCCCGCAGGCCTGCAAAGACACGGTGGTAGCTCCAGCGTTCTGTGACGGCGTTGAGCCTAAACGAGGAGGTTGGTGTTAATGGCGAGCATGCGTGCGCGTTTGCTGCATCCAATCCCACATCTTGCTGCGGTCGGAAATGTCGAGTCCTGGCGGCAGACCCCCTGCTGATGTTACCCAACGAATCCGGCGAGGACGCCGGGTTGGTCGTCCGCCAGCTTGCCGCAATTCCCGCCGCAAAGCGCGCTCCAGAATGGCGCTCAACGTCGTCCTGGTTTCGAGTGCCTTCCGCTTGGCTTCGAGCAGAAGGTCCTCGGGGAGTTGAACATTGGTTTTCGCACTCTCTGCCACACTCCCCGCCTTCCTCAATAATCTCGGATTACGCCTGCTCATGGAAAGATCTCGAAAGCTTGGGCATTCCGCGGCCGGAAAACCGAAAAACCCCAGCGGTCAAGCGTGAAGATATTGAAGACTCTAAGCCGCTCTGCCAATATCACCAACGAAGCGTCGGCAAAATCCATGGGCAAGTCTGCGTACTGTTCCATTAATATCCGTATTCTGGCAAGGTCCGCTGCCAGAATATCATCCACACGCACAACGTCACTCAGCACAAAGTTCCAGAGTAGGCTGCGGTCCTTGGGACGGTCAATAAAATGAAAAGCTTCTGTCAGCACTGGCCAGGATGTGACAAAGCCGCCGGTAAAAACCTTAAGCGCGGCAGTACAGCGCGCGTGTGCCTCGTCGGAGAGGTCGAAGAGTGCGATTAAAGGGCTTGCATCACAAAGTGCCCGCGCGACGCTTGGCAAGGAGTATCTCCTTCAAAACGCGGCTGGCATTTCGGGCGCGGTCATGCTTCGGACCCGGAGGTGGTGGCTCAAGTTGGGGGAGGAGGCGGGAGTAAACCTCCCAAGCGGATTGGCGGGGCTTGTCCGCGTTGTTGTTAATCTCGTTACGCAGGGCGTTCTTAATAACGGCGGACTTGCTGCTCTTTCTGCGCCGCGCCAACTTGCTAAGGGCACGCCCCATTTCCGCATCCAGGCGGATCGTGACCGTCTCGCCCATGTCTTACATCGTAAGACACGGAGTCGATCGGTGTCAAGATGGAGTTTCCGGTAACAGGGGAAAGGAGCGGACCTACGAATGAGGTCCGCGCCACTCGCTTTACGACCGCGCGAGCGACGAGATCGCGCTGGATGAATTGGGGTGGAACGAGATTTAAGCTAACGGTTCTGAAGCAGCCCCTTGTTCCACAACGCAATAACCACCTCCATTTGGTGGTTCTCCTTTTTCGGTGGGGCTGCTTTGGCCCAGAGCGCTTTCGGGTTGTTTGATAGGTTTGGTGTGGATTCTAGAATCTGGTGCGCAGCTAAAGCATACTGCCCGTTCTTGTTCGGGCTGCGGACACCGTATTTTCGAGCATTGATTCCCACAATGCGGCCAGCTTCACAAAGTCCGAGAAATGCATTCCGTGGACACCCCTTTTTGCGACTCGAATCACTGTTCGACAATTCAGCTATAGCCCGATCCCAACCTGCTCGAGGACAAGGGACCACCCCTGAGGTTACAAACCTTGTTGCTAGAATCGCTGCTTCTCCGTACATCCCCATGCGTGGCATCCTATTCTAGCGAATCCGCGGGGAAGGATCTTTACCTGTGATTTTTTCATATTCCCCCTGGACGCGCTGCCGCTCTTTCCAATCCTTGGCATTTCGCGGTACAGCACCTAGCGATCTCAGCAGGTACAGAACGGTGGGAGACAACGCAAGGAAGTAAAGTAACGCACCGCCACCCGCCGCCAGGAATCCGGCCGCGTACCACGTTGCGGCCAAACCGCAAGCCAGAAAAAAGATCGTAACTCCTAGAACCTTCAAACCGAACGAATGGAAGCCTCCAGCCTTGTCCGCATCGGACGCGGTTGCGTTGCCTCCGTACCACGCATGTAACACACTGGCGAGCAGTATAAGCAAGATACCAACTGCCAACACTTTGCGTCACCTCTAAAAGGCAACTGCGTAAGCCCGTCCCGTATGCCTAAGATTTGACACAACAGGCGGGACACACAACGTTCTCGGTTTCAGGATTCGGGCGGAAACTCTCGCCGCATTTGACGCATGGGATAGTGCCGTTCTCAAAGTCGAAATGCAGCGTGAAGTAGTCCTGCTTCTCGATGTCGAGGGCGAGAGTTTTGATCTGTTCATCGGGAAAGATCAAAGGGTGACCTTGTTTGAAGCGAGCCGCAGCGCCTTCCAAATACTCATGTGGAAAATAATGATCGGTTGCGATCAGACTCTTGGCTCGGTCGATACTGGTCTTCGGCTCATATCCGCAAGTTTTGCATCCCACCCAAGCACCAAACTTCATCGCTCCGCACTGAATACAGACGGCTACAGTCACGCCGTGATGTTACCACCTTTGCAAGCGCCTTGCGCAAATGACTTCTGTATAGCTCCCGTCTGGGATGCGGCGGTCTCTTAACCCCAATACTGTTCACTTAATAAAATTTGTGTTATCCTCTTCTCATTGACATTGAGAGGAGAACTGCAATGGCCCGTACGATCGCTGAACTTCCGAAGGGAACCCGAATTAGCGATTACCTTAGTCTCGGTGTGTTGGCCAGGACGTTTCCATTGCCGCAGGTGCAGGCGGTGCTGGCGGCGCAGAAAAAGACGAGTCGGCGACAACGCGAATTGCCTGCGCACGTGGTCGTTTACTATGTCATCGCTTTGGCGTTGTTCATGCAGGTGTCCTATCGCGAGGTGTTGCGCTGTCTGCTGGAAGGCTGGGCGTGGCTGCTGGGGCCGCGTCAGGCGGTCAAGATCACGGGCAAATCGGGAATTTCGCAAGCGCGCACCCGACTGGGCTCGGCCGTCCTGCAGCAGTTGCATGACCAGAGGGTGAAGCCCGTGGCGGGGAAAAACACCCCTGGGGCCTGGTACCAGCGGTGGCATTTGGTGAGCCTGGACGTGGCGGACGAGAAAGAAAACGTGCAAGCCTTCGGCCGCCCCGCGGCGAGCCGTGGCGCCAGTGCCTACCCGCAAATTCGCTTCGTGGCGCTGGTGGAAAACGGGACGCACGTCTTGTTTGGCACCCGCCTGGGGGGCTGTGCGACGGGTGAAATCACCCTCGCCCCGGAGGTGATGGCAGCGCTCCAGAAGGGGATGCTGTGCTTGGCCGACCGCAACTTTTTTGGTTTTCGGCTGTGGAATCAGGCCCGTGCCCAGGGTGCCGATCTGCTCTGGCGGGTCAAGAAGAACCAGCGCTTGGCGGTGGAGAAACGCTTGCCGGATGGTTCGTATCTGAGCCGGATATATCCCTCCGAGCGGGATCGGCGGCATCAGACGAACGCCGTGATGGTGCGGGTGATCGATTACCGCCTGGAAGGAGTCGCCGACGCCGAACCCCTCTACCGCTTGGTGACGACGATCCTGGATCCGAGTGCCGCGCCGGCCGAGGAATTGGCGGCGCTCTATCAGGAACGGTGGGAGATTGAGGGAGCCCTGGACGAACTGAAGACGCATCTGCGCGGAGCCCAAATCGTCCTGCGCAGCAAAACCCCCGACTTGGTGCGGCAGGAATTTTATGGACTGCTGTTGGCGCATTTCGCCATCCGGGGCTTGATGCATGAGGCGGCGTTGAAGGTGGGGGAAGATCCCGACCGGCTCTCTTTTCTGCATGCCGTGCGGGTCGTTCGTCGCAAGCTGCCCCTCTACGGTGCTGTTCCCCCCTCGGGAGAGGAAGACGTTCCATGAAGCCGTGTTGGCGGAAATTCTGCAAGAGCGAGTCGTCTCGAGCCGCGGGCAACGACGCCCGCGCGGGGTGAAGCGCAAGATGAGCAACTTCCCCCTGCGCCCTCGCGGGGCTTGTGGTAGCGTGCGAATTGAATTCTCAAAGTGCATCAGAGTCTTTAAGTGAACAGTATTGCTCTTAACCCTTCGAATTTGGCGCGAGGATGCCACAGGATGCGCGCTGCGAGAATGAGGCATGGGAGGGCGTAGCGCATGCCTCCGCCGTTGAGGTCTGCGGTTCTTAATTGGGTTTACGCCCCAGAACACGAGGGTAGAACCCGGTCATGGAGATTTGGCAAGGTAAGAGCCGCAGACCTCGACGGCGGAGGTATGCGCTACTCTTCCCGCTTGATCTGGCGAATAGCGTTCATTCCGACCGGCGTTTCCATCTCATACGGCGCGGGTGGCGGGCTGGGCATGACGGTATCAAGCTCCGCCCGGAGTTTGGCCTCGAATTCGCGCATCTTGGCATCCACATCCGCCTGCTTCGTCTTGTTGCGCACCATGTCTTCGCGGTAGCGCTTCAGGAAGTAGCTGATGGTCTCGACGCGAATTTTGATGGAGCCGGTGGGCTTATTCTCGTCGATGTCCTTGAAGGAGAAGTACGGCGTGCCGGACTTGGTCACGGTCTCTTCCACGGCGGTGTAAATCGGCGCGTCGTGGCCGCACTTGAAGCTGGAGAGCTCGAGCGCCACCAGGTTCGGGTGGCGGGCCGTATACTTGGCCGCCCAAATCTTTTGCGTGGTGTTCTCGCTATAACTGTTTTTCCACGCGTCGCTCACGTCCATGGGGCCTTTAATCACTCCCGCCTGCACGTCTTCACCAAAGAGCCTCCACAGAATATCCTCGTCGATCGGCAGCGAGGCCAAGGTCAGCACCGGGTAGCCAATCTTCTGGAACTCTTCCATGATTTCGTGGTTGATTCCGGGGTCGTTGTGGTAGGGCCGGCCGAGCACCACGATGCCAATGCGGTCTTCCGCTTCCAAACGCTTCAGGATTTCCCTTCCCTGAGCGCGCATCACCTTGTTTTCGAAATTGTGCTGGGCTTCGAGTCCCGCTTGGACGGCGCGGGCATTCTCTTCCCAGGAGAGACCGAAAATATCCACAAACTGGTCGTACAACTGTTTCGCCAACAACGTCGGATCGCCGGGATTCACGAAGGTGTCGAGGAAAATAAGGTTATTCTCCTTGAAAATATCCCCTTCCTTGGTGAAGGCGGCCTTGACGGCTTCCGGCGTGCTCGCGACCGTCGGGCAGGAGCGGTGCGATTGGGCATACTTCATGTCGCTCGGCAGGTCGTCGATCATGGGGCAGAAGATGATGTCGAGCGGCTTCTTCTTGTGGTGCACGGCGAGCATGTTGTGCACGTGGGGAATGCCCACTTTCGAGGGGAAGCAGGGATCGATGGCTCCGCGCTTCGCGCCTTCCTTGTAAAGCTGCTCGTTGGTGTAGTCAGAGTAAATCAAATTCTCCGAGGGAATCCCCAGCGCTTCGAAGTAGGCGCTGAAAATGGGGTTCACCGTGTACATGTTGAGGATGCGCGGAATGCCGATGCGCAGGCTGGCGCGCTTCTTCATCAGCTCCACGCGCTTCTTTTGCTTGGCCGTCAGCGCATACTTGGGCAGCGGGTCCGCCACAACTTTCGGCGCGTAGGATTTGAACGCAGCCTTGGCGGCCACTTCCACCATGTTGGGATTTTCTTTCTTCGCCGCGTCCAGGCCCTTCTTGATCTCGCGCATGTCGGCAACGTCTTCCACCAAACCCTTTTCGCAACTGTTGCCCACAATCAGGCGCTTCACGCCGACCGGAATGGGAATCTTGGATTTCTTCCAGGATTCGTCGGAACTGGCAATCTTCACGTCAATGAAGGTGCGCATGCACTTGTTCTTGCAGAAGTAGCAGCGCGTGCCCTCGTTGCGGTGCGTCACGTAAGCGATCTTCTCGACCGCTTCGAACCCGACAAAACTCGTGCGGTGACCGTTGTTGTACAGGCGGCGTGCTTCGATGGCGGAGCCGATGGCGCCCGCCTCCCCGCAATGCTCGTGCACGATGACGTTGGGCTTCTGGCCCTTGTCCTTAAAGCGCGACTCGATGAAGTCCACTTGCGACTTCACCGCCGCCAGGTTGTGCTGCGTGCCGCCTTGCAGAATAAAGGTGTTGCCGAGCGACGCCAAGTTGGGAATCTGCGAAACGTACAGCCAGATGTTTTTCGGCAGGACATTGGCCAGGCCCGCCATGATTTCCTCGGGCTTCCACCCCTGGCGCTGGAAATCGACAATGTCGGATTGCATGAACACCGCGCAGCCGTATCCGAACATGGGCATGGCCTTGGCGCTGAAGGCAAGATCGGCGTAGTTCATCACGTCGTGGCCAAATCCCACGCAAGTGGATTGCAGGAAGTAACCGTTGCCGGCGGAGCACTGCGTATTCAGCTTGAAGTCCTTCACCCGGCCGTCTTGCAGGATGATGAGCTTGATGTCCTGGCCGCCCACGTCGCAAATGACGTCCGCGTTGGGATAGAAGTGCAGCGCGGCCTGGGTGTGCGCCACGGTTTCCACCAAGGCCACATCCGCGTTCAGCACGTCCTTCAGAATGTCTTTGGCGTAACCCGTCGAGCCCACGCCCAACAACTCCACCGTTGCGCCCTGCGATTCCACCTGCTTCTTCAGGTTCGCAAACATTTCCATGGTGTCTTCCAGGGGATTGCCCTTGGAAAGCTGGTAGCACTTCACCATGACTTCGCCCTCGTGATCTACGAGGACGGCCTTGGTGGAGGTGGAACCACCGTCGATGCCCATGAAGGCCTCAACGTGCTGGCCCGGCTTGAAGGTGTGGGGAACGAACTTCTTCGGCTTGTAGCGGTCTTTGAACTCGCTGAGGTCGTCTTCGGATTTGTACAGTCCGCTGCCGCCTTTTTTCTGCTTCTCTTCCAGGCGGCCATAGTTGATGTACCACTCGAGCTTCTCGTAGCCCTTGTAAATCCCGATGTTCGAATCCTCGTCCATGGCAAAGCGCACGCAGCCGAGCGCGGCGAAGTACTGGGCGTTGTCGGGGACCATGATGAGGTCTTTGGGGTCCTTGCCCTCCGGCAGGGGGAAGTTGCGCTCCTCCCAAACTTTGGGGATATTGAACTTCCAGCAGTCCTGCATGCCTTTGATGTAAGTGTTCGGGCCGCCCAGCAGCAGCACCGTGGGGCGCAGGGTGTTGCCGCGTGTCAGGACCGCCAGATTCTGCTGAATGATCGCTTCGAACAGCGACGCCATCAGCTCCGAGGGCGGTACGCCGCTCTTTTGCAAACCGTTGATGTCGGTCTCGGCGAAGACGCCGCACTTCCCTGCCACGGGGTGCAGCTTGAGACCGAGATAGCCCATATTGCAGAGCTCTTCCGCGGGAATCCGCACCTTGGCATTGATTTTATCGATGACGGCGCCCGTGCCCCCGGCGCACTTATCGTTCATGGAAGGGATCTTTTTCTTGCGGCCCGTCTCGGGGTCTTCCTTAAAGATGATGATCTTGGCGTCCTGCCCGCCCAATTCCACCACCGAGCCGCACTCGGGATAAAGCTTCTCGACAGCGAGCGAAACGGCATTCACTTCCTGAACGAACTTGGCGCCAATGTGGCTGCCCACCGGGCCGCCGCCGCTGCCCGTCACGAAAACGCGGCTCTCCCCGGCCTTGATGCCCGCTTCCGCTTCCATGCGCTTCAGGAATTCCAGGCACTTTTCCGGCTGCTTGGTGTCGTGGCGCTGATAGTCGCTCCAGATAATCTGATCGGTCGTGGTGTCTACCACCACGGACTTGACCGTGGTCGAGCCGACATCAAAGCCAACGATCAGGTTCTTGGGGTTCGCTTCGGGCATCTCGATGCTCCTTGCTGTAGCGGCGGTCTCCGACCGTCGCGTCATTGCGGCGGTCTCTGACCGTCCTGCCGTTGGGGCGGTCTGTGAACGCCGCGTCATTACGGGGTCCCGGACCGCTAAGCCGTTGCGGCGGTCTATGCCCCTCGCTGGAATATGCATGGCCTTCTTTGGCCATGCTCCCTGCACGGGCAGGATGCCCGTGCCACTCGGGCGACGGTCGGAGACCGCCGCTACAACGCGCCCTAGGGGCAAGCTGCCTGGTTGCCCCTGCTACGCCCCCGCCTTTTTCGACATCTGTGCGAAGATGGCGTTGGCGCGGCGTTCCATCTCTTCTGGGGCAACATCTTCAACATGGGAACCCAATGCCCACGAGTGGCCAAAGGGGTCCACAATCTGACCGTAGCGATCGCCCCAGAATTGGTGGGCCAGCGGCATGGTTACCTTGGCCCCCGCGGCGACAGCCTGATTAAATAGGGTATCAACGTCCTCGACATAGATGTTCAGCACGACCGGACTACCACCGAGGGATTGGGCGGATTTCGGACCCATGCCGGGAAATTCGTCGGCGAGCATGATTTGTGAATCGCCAACCTTTAACGTGGCGTGCATGACCTTGCCGTCGGGAGTTTTGTGCACACCCAATACGTGCGCTCCAAAGGCCTTCTGGTAAAACTCAATGGCCTTGGTGGCTTCACGCACCGCCAAGTGAGCCGTGATGGTGTGAGTACCGTCCGGAACTGCTTTTACTTTTCCTGCCATTTCGATTACCTCCTCCTTTTAGAGTTGTGCGGACCCGTTCTATAGGCCCGCGGCGTTTCCGCGCCAACTTTAGATTCTCTCTGCTAGCCAGGGACAGGCCGCGGACCTACAGAACAGGTCCGCGCTACGCCTCTTATTACTTAACGGAGCAGGAGCCGAGTGCTGGTCCTTTTACTGACACCTGGCACCTGATACCTGACACCTTCTCGTTAGTTCACCGTCACCAATTCACGCTTCTCGGCCTTCATGCGCTCGGCGGCGTGGAGCACAAAGTTTGCCGCCACTCCCACCACACCCTTCTTGTGCCCGAACTTGTACATGGCCTGCTGCATTTCGGGGTGGTCTTGCACAAAGGCGCGAACTTCCTCGAGGGTGGTGCCGGTCTCGTCGAGCACTCGCTTCATTTCGTTCTTGGCGCGGACTTTGGCCTCGCCGAGCGCCATTTGCACGCGGCTATGGGCGTTCACATCGCCTTCGCCGGAAGTCTCAACCGGGATGAAGATCATGTCCTTGTAAGTTGAAACCACCGCGGACTGCGCGCCGTCAGACTGCGTGGAGGGCATGCAGCCGAAGGGCTTCAAGCTGAGAACCATGTGAGCGAGATCTTTGTTCGAGTAATAAATGTTCTTGGCGACTTCCAAGTGTCCCTCGCCGCCGCCCGCGCGTGAATTGTAGAAAGGATGGCCGAGCCGTTGCAGTTCGTACTGGTCGGTCAGGTGATGAGCAATGCCGCCCAGGGCGTCAATCAGGCGGTGGTATTCGCGCTTGAAGATCGCTTCCGCCGCGCTCAGTTTGGCCAGCCGCTGCTGCGTATTCAAATGGCTGCCGAAAATCTCCTTGAGGTTCCACTTGGGGACGTTTTTCTTCACCAAATCCAACCCGCGCTCGTCGCGAATCTGCTGCTTGGCCTGGTGAATCATGTACATGATCCAGGTGCCGATGGGCTCGACCAGGACCTGCGCGCCTTCCTTTTCGAGGAACTTGAACATGTTGAAGTTGCCGTCGCCCTCGGTGGTTTGCGCCCAGAATTCGCCGGTGATCTTCACCAGCGGCTTCACGCGCGTGCGGTCGAGGGGAATGGCATTGAAGCGATCGCGCACTTCGTTGAGCGCCGCGGTGTAATCGTCGCCGTAAAGCTGGTTCAGGAATTTGCCCAGATATTCCGCGGTTCCGGCAAAATTGGTTTTGCCCACGAGCGATGCGAGCTTGCCTTCGAGCGTCCAGGGACGCTTGCGGCGCATGACCTCTTGCAGCATGTCCATGCTCTCGTCCAGCACGCGATCGGTTTCGCCGGGGTTCACTTCGAACGGACGAATCTGATAGGCCACATCGTTGATCACGTCGCCGATGTTCATGGCGTTCAGGATGTTCAGGAAGAAATCGAGGTTCATTTCCAGGCCGGCTTCCGCCTCCGCCTGGTTGAGTCCGCCCGACTGCTGGAACAGCAGCACGCGGAAACCGTCAAAACCCGCGTTGCGCAAGGCCAGGCGATACTCGGCCTCGTACATGCCAAAGCGGCAGGGACCGCAGGCGCCCGCGGTGAAGAATACGTAGCGGTCGATGATTTCCTGCTTGGTCATTCCCTTCTCTTCCAAGCTCTGGGCAAACTGCACGAGGTTGCCGACGGTGAAGTAGGTAGGATTGCACTGGCCGTTGTTGCCGTACTCTTTGCCAAGCTGGAATGCCCGCTTGTTGGGCACAGGAACGGCTTCGCACTTGTAGCCAAGGCCCTCGAGCGCGCCGTGGATCAGTTTTTCGTGCTTCCAGGTTAGGCCGCCGAAGAGAATGGTGGTTTGGTCGCGCTGGGATTTGGTAAAGGCGCGCTCGACGGGTTTGTGGAATTGCGTGACGGCACGCTTCTCAAGGCCCGCCTCTTTTTCGAGGCGCCGTCTTTCGTCTTCGAGCTTCTGGCGGATCAGCTCTTCTTTCGACGAAATTTGAATCAAGCCCCCATTACCATGGGGCGCTTCATTGAAAGGAACTGTACTCATGCGTCACCTCGTCTGGAGATTAAAGATGGGAATTCATGGCAGGGATACACGAACACGCCTTTCACTTCGGTGGTCAACAATCCTCCGCGTAAATCACTGGCTGGCAGGGACCGGCTCTTGATTAAGTCCAGGACCGCCCCGCAATATGTAAATTACCCCGAAGCCCTTAGGGTAAGGATATCCCCGTCTGACGCCCAGCATAATGCTATTTGACGGATGGCAATGTAAATTCCATTACAGCGAACGGGGAATTTCACCGCCCCAAGTGGTTAGGGCGTAAGTCGAAGGGTAAATCCTGATAATTCAGATTGTTAGGGGAAAAAGGAGGGTTTTGAGGGGAGTTATTGAGCTGCGACTACGGACATTTTGTCGATTTCAAATTTGACGTTCGTCATTATTGCTTGCATTCGCGCGAGTCATGGATCTTCCCTGCCCCGCCGTTAGGCACGCTGGCGGACGACATCCCACTCTTACCCCCACGGGGATTCCATCCCAGGCGCGACTACCCCGCAGGAAAATCGGCGTGAAAAATCGCCCCCGGCCTGCCCGTTAAAAGACCGCCGATGCGCCAAGCATTGGGCCCAAGCCCTGGATTCATTGGACGCGCGAGCGCAAACTGAATTCTCTCACGCGCGCAATTCGATTTCTCTCCCGGCAACGTTGAGTCAGACGTACAAACAACGTCTACGGGTCCAAAGGAACCAGCGATTCTTCAGCCTCAAGAAAGAGTTGTCGCGGCTTGCTACTCAGCGCGTAAGGCCTTCATCGGATCAACCTTGGTGGCGCGCCGCGCGGGCACATAGCTGGCTAGGAGCGCGGCTAAGACCAAGGCCAGGGTCGCCATGCCGAACACGGCCGGCTCGGCAAGACTCAAAGGTAGATTTAACTTGCTCGAAACCAGGCGGGCACCCGCGATCGCGACCGCCACTCCGGCCACCAAACCCGGCAGCGTCAACACCAGGCCTTGCCGCAATACCAGGCCCAGCACTTCCTTCCGCTGTGCGCCCAAAGCCATACGAATTCCGAACTCGCTGGTGCGCTCACTGACCGCATAAGCCATAACGCAGTACAATCCGACCGCCGCCAGCGCCAATGCCAGCAAGCCGAGGACAGAAAGCAAGCCCGCAACGATCCGTTCCGCGAACAGGCCCCCCTGCGTGTACTCGCCGAGTGGCGCGGTGTCGTACAGCCCGCTGCTCAGGGACAGGGCCGTCGCCTCACGCCGTAGTGCCGCGCGGGCTGACCCCGGGTCACCGCTGGTCCGGATGTAAAAGAAGGTGGTATAACCCGAGTAGTAGATCTGCCGGAATGGTCCGTAAAGGAAGGGCATGGGCGCCTCCGCCGGGTTACGGTACTTGCTGTCTTTGACCATGCCCACAACAGTCGACCAGGTATCCGAAACGCGCACCTTACGGCCGATCGGGTCTCTTCCGTCGAAGTACTTCCTGGCGAAGGTTTGGTTGATGATGATCACCGGCAGAGTGTTAGTGTCGTCCTGCTCAGTAAAGTCGCGGCCCGCAAGCAAGGGAATGCCCATCAGACTGAAGTACCCGGGCGCCACAATGGAGCGTGGGATAGAGATCACCCCGCCCTGATCTTGCTGAAAACCCTCCACCTCCACGCGGTCGCTCCCCATCCCAAAAATCGAAAGCGGAACCGAGTCCGCGTAGCTCACCTGCTGGATGCCCGGAGCCGCTTCCAGGCGGAGGCGCAGATTACGGCAGAATTGTTTTTCCTGGCTTAGCGAATAGGCGTCGGAGGAAAGGTAGAAGTGCGCCACCAGTACGTTCTGGGAGTCGAAACCCGGATTAAGTTTGGTGAGCTTCTGGAAGCTCCGCACGGCGAGACCGGCTCCACAGAGCGCCAACGTCGCTAGCGCTATTTCCAGCACCACCAGTGCTCCACGGGCATGGTGCGAGCGCACGCCGGAACCGCCGCTGCGTCCTCCTTCTTTCAGCGTTGCGATGACGTCCACTCGGCCGACTGAGAGAGCCGGCAAGACGGTCGAGAGCACGGCCGCGCTGAGAGAGATAAGCACCGTAAAAGCTAGCACATTGGGACTTGGGTCGACGTGCAACAGGGGCTCAAGGGCGGCCCGAATGGAGGATTCCAAGAAAGGAAGCACCCGGTAGAGTGATTCTCCCAACCAGCGCGCAAGCAATGAGCCGAAGAGGGCGCCCGCGCCGGCCAACGGCAGAACCTCCACCAACTGTTGCTGCAAGACCCTGCCCCGGGTGGCGCCCAGGGCGATGCGCACCCCAAATTCTCTCTGTCGGGAAACCGCGCGCGCCATCAAAAGGTTTGCCACGTTGGCGCACGCGATCAACAGCACCAGCACACACACCACTGCCAGGAGGTACAGCGGATCGCGCAGGGTCGCCTGAAGACCGTATGTCGCCCGCCACAGGGGAACCATCCAGGCGCCGATACCCTTGTGCGTCTCCGGGTGATCAGCGGCGATGCGGGCCGCGATGACCCGGGCTTCTTCTCTCGCCTGCTCGATTGTGACGCCGGGTTTCAGGCGCACAATGACATCGAGGAACCTGGCGTTCCAGTCGGCGGCGGCCCAGGTATTCAGGGCACCCATCTCGAGGATCATGCTAAGCGGGACCCAAACATCGAAAGCGGCCCCGCCGAACGAGCCGCGGAAATCCGGAGCTGTCACACCAACGACGGTGAGCAGGTGCCCGTTGATTCGAACTGCGCGCCCCACGATGCCGGGATCGGCGCCGAACTGGGTTGCCCACAGCCGGTGACTGATGACCACGATGGGGAAGGCGCCGGGTGCGTCCCGATCCTCTTCCGGAAGAAACAGGCGGCCCAGGAATGGCTTGATCCCCAACACCGCAAAGTAATTGGCGGAGACCACTTCCCCGAGGGCGCGCCCGGGATGATCGGACGAGCCGATGGTGAAGAAGGCAGTGTGCGACGCGACCACACCCGAGGCCACCGTCAGGCCCCGCTGAAATGCACGGAAGTCCGGATGCGTGCACTGGCCCAGCCGGCCGCCGTCCGGGGCAATCCCTTCGAGCGCCACCAACTGGTCCGCGCTCCGCACTCCCGTAATTGGTCGTAGCAAAACAGTGTCAATCCAACTGAACACCGTGGTGCTGGCGCCGATCCCCAGTCCGAGCGTCACCACGGCTACGGCCACAACCCCCGGGCTTTTGCGGAAGACACGCCACGCAAAACGCAGATCCGTCAGTATGTTGGCCATGTGGTCCTATTCGGGTTGAAAAGCGATTTCCTGAAATCCCTTTACTGACACGTCGCAGCTATTCGTCATAAGACGGGTGGGGTTCGGGCGGACGGATTTACCCCCTCAAGCTGTAGCGGAGTTCCTCAGACAGTTCAAAAATCTGCTTCCCCTCGACCACGGGAACCTTGCACGCGAGCGCCGACCGGAGCGCATCGGCGGGCTAGCGAACCATCGTGTATGAAATTCGACAAAGCGGGCACTCCTGATTCCAGCGGAACCTGCCGTATGGAATCGTCTCGGGGCTCAGGTATTGGAAGACTCGCAGGCTGGTGCTCTTCTCCGGAATGTGAAAGGCTCTCTCCAGTCTGGTGATGCTGACCGGACTTTCGTAATCCCAGAAGAGTGGATTCCCCATAAGTGTAATCGGTAGATCGGCTGATCGGGCGATCAAACTACTCTCATCACGCGGTCGGTGGCACGGTTTTTTCGTTCACCCGATCATCGGATCACTCGATCTTCACGTCTCTGTAACAAACGTCGCCAGCCGGCGCAGCTTTTCCTGGCGGCGCTTCAGGAGATCGTCCACCGGCAATTTGCCAAGCCGTTCGAGGCAGTTCCGCAAAATCGGCCGCAGGAGTTCCGCCGCCTGAGCATGGTCCATATGCGCGCCGCCTTTGGGCTCCGGCACAACTTGATCCACAATCTGCAAACGATAAAGGTCCTCCGCCGTCATTTTCAGCACGCGAGCCGCTTCTTGCTTATGGTCCCAATCGCGCCACAAAATGGACGAGCAACTCTCCGGCGAGATCACGGAGTAAATGGAGTTCTCGTGCATGAGAACTTCGTCGCCGACGGCGATGGCCAGCGCGCCGCCGCTGCCGCCCTCACCATGTACCAGCACGACGATGGGCACTCGAAGCTTGCAGATTTCCTTCAAGTTGTAAGCGATGGCTTCCGCCTGACCGCGCTCCTCTGCCCCGATGCCAGGGTACGCGCCGGGGGTATCGATGAAGCAAATGATGGGGAGGCCGAATTTCGAGCCGAGTTCCATCACGCGCAAAGCCTTGCGATAACCCTCCGGATTGGCCATGCCGAAGTTGCGGAGGAGTTTCTGTTTGGTGTCGCGACCCTTCTGGTTCCCGATGACGACAACGGGACGATCTTCAAACTGCGCGATTCCCGCGATCATCGCGGCGTCGTCGGCAAAGCGGCGGTCGCCATGCAGCTCCAGAAAATCCGTGCAAAGCATCTGGATGTAATCGAGGGTATAAGGCCGCTGCGGATGGCGCGCCAACAGGACGCGGTCCCAAGCCTCTTGCGAAGGGCCAGACACCTTCTGCCTTAGCGCTCCAAGCTGCTGGCGCAAGCGCTCAATTTCTTCCTGCAACGCGGCCGAGGCTGATATGCCCTCGAGTTCCGCGATTTGTTTTTCGAGCTCTTGCGCGATCGCGTGATCGTCTCCGGAATTTGGCATAATCCCCTACCCTACATACCTTGCGCTTGTTTTTCCAGTCGAATCGCTTCGTCGCCGCAGAGTTCGCGCAGCCGATGCAATAATTCATCGTCGGCTTTTATACCGCGGGGGGCGCGGGACTGGATGTGCACCACAAAATCGCCGGGGCGCGCGAGTTCAAACACCACCGGGCTCTCCCCCGGATAAGCCGCCAAGATGCCGGCGAGTTCATCCAATCGGCCCTCCCGCAACGCATCGAGGTTGAATCGAATCCGCAACTGAGCCTTGGCGTTATCCACGGCGGCTTCGAGCGGCCGGGCCTCGCTCACCACCACGCGTGGTTTCTGATTTTCCTCGTGCCGCACGCGGCCCCTGATGAGCAGCGCGGCATCGGGCTTCAGCACGCTCTGCATTTGTAGGTAGGCCTGTGGAAACACCAGCAACTCCGCCGAGCCCCGCAGGTCCTCGAGTTGCGCGCTTGCCCAGAGGTAACCTTTCTTACTGGGTTTCACGCGCAAGCCGCGCAGAATGCCCGCCAGAGTCACGGGCGCATCGTGGTCCATATCCTCGATTGAGGACGTATCATGCCGGGTCAGTGTGCCCAGGCGCTGCATATACTTTTCCAGGGGGTGACCGGTAACGTAGAACCCCAGCACTTCTTTTTCCGCCGCCAGCCGCTCCGCCTCGGTCCACTCGGGCACATCCGGCATCTCGAAGGGCGGTGGAGGCGGATTATCTGCGCCGCCGATGAACAAGCCATGCTGCCCGCTCTCGGCTTCCCGATGGAGCTTCTGTCCTAACTCCATGGCGCGGTCGAGCGCCGCCAACATTTGCGTGCGCCGCTTGCCGAGGGAATCAAACGCCCCGGCCTTGATGAGGCTTTCCAAAACACGTTTATTCAGGAGGCGCAAATCCACTTGCTCGCAAAACTCAACCAGGTTATCGAAGCGCCCCAGCTTCAGCCGTGCCGCGAGTACCGATTCGATGGCGGTGGGGCCGACGTTCTTGATGGCCGTCAGGCCAAAGCGGATGGCGTTGCCTGCGGGCGTGAAGGCCAGGTCGCTCGAGTTGACATCCGGCGGCAGAATCCCGATGCCCATATCTTTGCATTCCGCCAGGTAGCGCGTCAGTTTGTCCTGATTGCCGATTTCCGACGTCAGCAGCGCCGACATGAACTCTACCGGATAGTGCGTTTTCAAGTAGGCGGTATGGTAAGCCACGAGCGCGTAGGCGGCGGAATGTGACTTGTTAAAACCGTAGCCCGCGAACTGCTCCACCAGATCCCAGAGCTTTTGTGCTTTCGCGGCGGACACGTTGTTTTTGCGCGCGCCCGCCAGGAATTTCTCCTTGTTGGCCACCATCTCTTCAATTTTCTTCTTGCCCATGGCGCGGCGCACCACGTCCGCTTCGCCCAGGGTGAAGCCCCCGACTTTGTTGAAGATCTGGATGACCTGTTCCTGGTAAACGATGACTCCGTAAGTTTCTTCCAGAATATCCTCAAGCTGGGGGAGTTCGTAGGTAACCTTGCGTTTGCCCGAGCGGCGGGCGACGTAGTCGTCGATCATGCCGCCCTGGATCGGCCCGGGCCGGTAGAGCGCGTTCAGTGCGGTGAGGTCGGAGAGGCGATCGGGTTTAACGCGGCGCAGGATATCCGTCATGCCGCGACTTTCAAATTGGAAGATGCCCGCCGTCAGGCCTTTGCCGAGCAATTCATAGGAAGCGGGGTCGTCAAGGGTCAACGACTCAAGGTCCAGTTTTTCGCTGCGCGTCTTTTCAATGAGCTTCACGCAGTCGTCAATGGTGGTGAGCGTGGTGAGCCCGAGAAAATCCATTTTTAACAGGCCGATTTTCTCCAGGTCGTCCATCGCATATTGGGTGGTGATTTCATCCTTGTTGCTCTTGTGGAGCGGGACGATTTCCTGAAGCGGCTGGGGCGAGATGACCACGCCCGCCGCGTGTGTGGAGGCGTGGCGAACAAAGCCTTCCAGGTGCGACGCCACCTCCAACAGGCCGGCAATGCGCTCATCGGTTTTCTGAAGCTGCGCGAGCTCCCCTGACTGTTTCAGAGCGTCTTCCAGAGTGATGTCAAGCGTGGTAGGGATGAGCTTGGCGATTTTATCGGCTTCCGAGTAAGGCATGTCGAGAGCGCGGGCGGCATCGCGGATGACGGCTTTCGCCCCCATGGTGCCGAAGGTAATGATCTGGCACACGTTCTCGCGCCCGTATTTGCTTGTGACGTATTCGATCACCTTGCCGCGTCCGCGTTGGCAAAAGTCGATGTCGATATCCGGGAAAGAAATACGCTCGGGATTGAGGAAGCGCTCGAAGAGCAGTTCGTTCTGGAGCGGGTCGACATCGGTGATGTGCAATGAGTAAGCCACCAGGCTGCCTGCCGCCGAGCCGCGGCCCGGCCCCACCGGAATGCATTGCTCGCGCGAATAGCGGATGAAGTCCCAAACGATCAGGAAATAACCGGCAAAGCGCATCTGCTTGATGAGCTCAATTTCGCGCTCCAGGCGCTCTTCATAAGCTTGCAACGGATATTTCAGGCGGCCCGCAGCTTGCATGCGGTCCAGCCCCTCGCGGCGATGGGCAAAGCCTTCGCGCGTAACCTTTTCAAAATAGCTGTCAGGAGAATCACCGGCGGGAACGTCAAAGTGAGGGAAGACGTGCTCTTTCGCTTCCAGGTGCAGGTTGCACCGCTCCGCGATTTCCACGGTGCGTGTTAGAGCTTCCGGAACCTCGCGGCCAAAGACCGCGGACATCTCTTCATAAGTCTTAAAATAGAACTCGTTGGTGCGAAACTTCATGCGGTTTGTGTCGCTCATGGTCTTGCCGGTCTGGATGCAAACCAGCACTTCCTGAGCGCGCGCGTCCCCCGCGGTGATGTAATGGCAATCGTTGGTGGCCACTAGCGCGATGCCCGTCTCGCGGGAGAGTTGCGCCATCTTGGGATTGATGCGTTTCTCCTCCTCCATGCCCTGGTCTTGCAGCTCGAGATAGAAATTCCCTTTGCCGAAAATATCGCGCAGGTCGTAAGCCGATTGGCGCGCGATCTCATAGCGGTCGGAAGCCAGCGCTACCGACACCTCCCCGCGCAGGCAAGCGGAAAGCCCAATCAGGCCGTCGGCGTGCCGCGCCAGCAGGTCCTTGTCGATCCGCGGCTTGTAATAGAACCCCTCAATAAAGGCGGCGGAGGCGAGCTTGATCAGGTTCCGGTAGCCACGCTCGTTCTCGCAGAGGAGTACAAGATGATTGGGTCGGTCAGTGTCCGTAGCGCGGTCAAACCGGCTGGCGGGGGCCACATAGACTTCACAGCCGATGATGGGTTTGATGTTGCGCTTCTTGGCCGCCTCATAAAACTTGATGGCCCCGAAGAGGTTGCCGTGGTCCGTCATGGCGACGGCGGGCATTTTCAGGGTCGCGGCCCGGTCCATGAGCTTGCCGATTTCACAGGCCCCGTCGAGAAGACTGTAGTCAGTATGAAGGTGCAGATGAACAAAATTGTTGGATGTCACAGTGAGATTGTAGCAGAAAATATTTCTCCCGAGGCGGGTCATCTCAGATGTCGGTTGTCGGTTGTCAGTGGTCGGTCGTCGGTGGTTAGTGGACAGATTTTGGTTCGGGTAGGTTTTCGTGGCCGCGCCTTTCAGGGCAGTCGGGCGGTGGAGCCGCGACCGTTGGATTGGCGGCTTGACCAGGAGCCTCGCATTCGTTTAATTCATAATGATTACAAATGACGGAGCCCCATCATGCCGAAAACACTAACTATGCGGCTGGATGACACAACCTATGAGACGTTTGTGCGCGCCGCCCAAGCCGAACGCCGGTCGCTCGCGAACCTGGTTGAAACCGCTGCGCTCCGACACATCCAGGAGAGCCACTTCGTTGATGACGCGGAGATGGCGGAAATCCTCTCACGACCGGGGCTGGTAAAACGTCTGAAAGCGGGTTCTCGCGATGCCCGAAGGCGAAGAGGCAGGTTCGTTCCAGTTCCACAGGTACCGGGAGCCCTCGAAGGGTGTTCCATCGAGGTAAGAGATTCGGGAGCAAAGGGATGTCCGCCGCTTTAATAAACCCAACTAAAACTCAACTTGCATTCGGACAAACCCGCTACGAGGCGGTCCGATGGCATTTCCGGAAAAGAGTCCGGCAAAATCAATTACATTGAGCCGGTCGTTGATGTTTTCGATGTCCCCTTGCAGGCGCAGAGTGGCGCGGTCGCTCGAGTAAAGATCGGCGCCGACGGAAGCGTCGAGCGAAAACTGGGGCCGCACACGGCCGCGGGCCAGATCGACGCGGGCGACGACCGCCGGACCGTATTGCGCGAGCGCCTCTTGCACCGTGCCCTCGAACTCAACCGGCAGTCCACTTCCATACTCCGCTCCCAGGCCTACCCAGGCGCGCCGCGAAATCTTATACCGATAGCGGGTCCGCAGCGTGTTCCGCTGGTCCTGCGAATCCCAAAAGCGGCCTGTGCCCAGGGTGTTCGAACTGATATCTTCGTCCCCCAGGAAGAGCCCGCCCGTGGCCGGAAGATAGGCATAGCCCACCTGATACGAATAACTCACAAACCCTGAGAATCGGCCCCAGTTGGGGAGATCGAGTTTCCCTTCCGCGCCGTAGATTTCGGCCTTACGAAAGGCAATGGGAAAGCTCAGGGAGGTATTCAGTAACAGGTCGTCGTCGGCATAATTGCTCATGTACCGCCGGTAATAGTTTCCATCCAGCTTGAACTTGCCGAGGAAGCCTCGGGTGAAACCCGCCTCGTAGTAGTTGCCGTGCGAGGGCAGGACGGGCAGTCGCAGAAAATCGGGATCGAGGCTCACCACCTGGGGCGAGCTCGAAAGCAGGATGTTCTCAAACGCCGGGGTCTGGAAAATCCGGTCATAAGAAAAGTGCAGCACGGTGTTGGCCGCCTTCCAATACCGGGCGATGCCGAAACGCGGGCTGACGGCATTCTGATTCACGAGGAGTTGGTAGTGGTCCCACCGCAAGCCCGCATTCAGGCTCCATTTGCCCAGACGCACATTATCCTGAACGAAGGCGGCCTGCTCGTAGTCGTGCCCTTTGCCGAAGAAGCTGAACGTACCGGGGGTCCCTGGATCAAATTGGGTAAAATCCGTGATCGTATCGTTGAAGGCTTCGTGGAGAGGGGTGAAGTCAGACTCTACTCCGGCCTTCCACTCCTGAGTCCCACGGTGCACCGCCACGGTGGACTTCAGGTAGCCCTCGCGAAAGCCGCGCTGCTGAAAAGCGATAATCGGGGTGGACAGAGGGTTGGACCAGAAACCGTCGGAATCCTGCCGGAACATCGCGTGGAAGTCGCCCAGGACGTTCGGGGAAAAGATGTGCTGGTAGGAGAAAATGGACATTATCTCCTTGTTGTTGCGGTCTTGCCGCTGGCCCACTGCCTCCTGGACCTGCTCATTCGGCACCTCGAACGCGGATTGCTCGCGACGCACAATCACCCCAATCCTGTCCCGGTCCGTCGGGTCCCACTCGTAATGAGCGGCGAAATCCGATGTGGTGCCCGTGTTGGTGTAATCCTGCGGGACAACGGGGTTCTCATACCAGCTTGTGGTGGCGCCATCGGCACTGAAACCCAGTGTATTTTTTCCCCGGCCATATTGCGCCGAGGCGTACCCGTCGGCGGTGTCAAAGCTCCCGGCCGTGGCAACCACTTTGCCGTGCCAGCTCCGGCGCGTATCTTTGATGGTATCCATTTCCACCACGCCGCCCATCTTGCGCCCGTATTCCGCCGGAAAATTAGCCGTGTAGACGGTAAGGGACTCAACGTCGTCCGCCTCGATATCGGGCCCGAAACTTGGAGAACGATTATCGGTAAGCGGAACGCCGTCCACCACAAACTGCGTCTGGTATTCCGAGCCGCGAGGGTGCAGAACGGCGTTGCCTTCATACAACCATCCGGGTTGCGAATTCACCAGATCGACGACCGACCTTCCGGGGATTGATGTTTCGCGGTCCTGGATGGTCGCGGCGCCGATGCGATTGCTGTCCCCCACGCGGTGAGGATCGATCAGCGTGTCCGCGCTTTTAACGACCACGGAAGCATTCACCGCCGCCAAAGTGAGCTGTACGCGGATGGGAGTGGGAAGGGCCGATCGTATCTCAAACGACTCCGCAAACGGTATGAACCCAGGCGGCGCGACGCGAATCTTGTAAATCCCAAACGGCAGGCGCTTGGCCACCGCGTTCCCAGCGTCGTCCGTCGCGACCGTCTGCCGCACCTGGTTCGAGTCACTAGTCAGTTCGACGGTGGTCTGCACACCCAGCCCAGAGGGGTCGGTAAGCTTCAGGCGCAGTTCACCGGTGTTGCTCTGCGCCGAGAGCGGGCCTGCGGCCAGGAGCGCTACGAGAAGCACTTCCAGGGTCCGCCACCCAGCCGCCGTTGCGTTCGTGGCCCGCACTCGCGCCGACCACCTATCCCAAAATGGCTTTTCTCCTTCGGATCGGAAACTCACCATGCCTTCGTTTTTGCCCTAACCAAAGATCTCACTAAACCCGCGAACGCGCACTACTCATAATAAACCCTAAGTATCCCTTTTCGGACTCATACCGGCCGTCAATATGCGTGCGCCACCAGTTTCCTTGCAGCTTGTTTTTATATCCGCGAATGGCGTTACAGTCTAACCATTCCGGTCGGGAGCCAATTCATTTAGGTCTTTTAGGGAGGGGGGCACTTCGACCCGCGGCCGAAGTGCCCGTTTGCTTTGGTAACTACGCTTCATGGCTTGCAGATTTAGGGGGGGAGTGCGGAGAATTATCAATTAATGATCGGCCGAAGGTTCGAGACAACATAATAATGTTCCTACGCATACTTGATTAATGTCAATTTATAAACTGATGGTTATCAGTGTCTGGTCAAAATTGCTCACTTTTGAGAATTTTGACATTATGTCCATATTGCCGGCATTAATCTCCGTAACTCCTTGATTCTAAGTCACTATTAGCTAGTGCCGGGCCGCGAGGTGGAGCATCCAATAACCAGAGGGAAAGAGGATTCATGGCAGACCGCCATTTGCGGAGGTGACCCGGTATGGGAAGCTTTTCAATTAATGCTCGGGAGAGCGTTTCCACCTGGGCGGGCTTCCTTCACCAACTTTGCCCGCGCTGCCGGGCGGGAAAGATATTCAGCACGTCCATCTTTCGCATCTTCCCGCGCATGCACGAGCGCTGCCCTGCGTGCGGCCTGAAGTTCGAGCGCGAACAAGGCTACTTTCTGGGCGCGATGTACTTCAGCTACGCAATCGGAACCATCGCCATCTCACTCTTCGCCTTGATTGTCTGGAGCCTCTGGAGCTGGAACCTGCCTGCGTGCGTTGCCGCAGGCTTCCTGCTTTTCCTTCCCGCCGCCCCGGTGTTAACCTTCTTCTCGCGTGTCCTGTGGATTTACTTCGACCAATCCATCGATCCCGATTGGAGCCAGGCCCGCACTACCAAACCGCCGGTCCTGCCCTAATTTCGGGTGTAGCGCCGGGCTTCAGCCCGGCACGTGCCGCCCTAAAGGGCGGCGCTACGTTCGATCCAGTGCCGATCTAAAGGCGGGGGTACGTTCAAATTGGGACAGCACCAAACCGCCAGCCGGATTGCCGGGAGGCGTGGTAGAGTGATAGCGATCATTTGAAGCTTGACTCCGAGGGGCGGTGCATCTCCCTGAATTAGGTTGGCGGCAAGCGTGCCGTCAAGAAAGGGGCAGGCCATCCATGCGACTCTTAATTAAATTCAATCTCCTTTTGCTGATCGTCTTCGCTGTGGGGATTGCTATTACCGGCTACGTCGCTCACAGTTTCTTGCAAGAGAGCGCCATCGAAGATGTGGTCCAGCAGGCTCGACTCATGATGGCCGCGGCCGGAGGCATGCGCACATACACTTCGAAGCAAGTGGGACCTCTATTGGCGGCGCACGAAAGCGACACCAAAGGCTTCGCTGCCCAGCGGGTTCCGGCTTATTCGGCCACGGAAGTTTTCAACTATCTCCGCCAGGATTACCCCGCTTACACGTACAAAGAGGCCACGTTGAACCCCACCAACCTTCGCGACCGGGCAATGGGCTGGGAGGCGGACGTGATTGAAACGTTTCGCAACAATGCCGGGAAGACGGAGTTGATTGCGCAGCGGCCCACCCCCCTGGGAGATTCGCTCTTTCTGGCGCGGCCGATTGCCCCCACTCCCGAGTGTCTCGTCTGCCATAGTGTTCCGTCCGCGGCCCCGGCCTCCATGATCGCGAGTTACGGTAGGGACAACGGCTTTGGTTGGGAAGCCGGGGAGGTGGTGGGAGCGCAGATCGTTTCCGTACCCATGTCCTTGCCACTCGGCATGGCAGATCGCGCCTTCAAGACCCTGCTCATTTCGCTGACCGGAGTATTCTTGTTCACCCTGGCGCTGCTTGACCTGGGGTTGATCTTAATCGTGGTCCACCCGGTCGACCGCCTTTCGCGCATGGCGGAGGAAATCAGCCACGGTAATCTCCAGGTCCCCGAGCTTCCCGACAAGGGCTGGGATGAGATTTCGCAATTGGCGCGGTCGTTCAATCGCATGCACCAGAGCCTGATGAAGGCGCTGAATCAGAACCTAGGACAATAGACAAAAGGAGAAAACCTATGCGACGCAGAACATTTCTGAAGAACGTAACCATCGCGGCCCTCACATCACCTATAGTAAGGTCGGGCGTTGCGGGAATTGGCCGCGCGGCGGAGGGAAAGCGAATCGCTTTCGGCGGCATCCAGATCGAATGCAGCACGTACAGCAATATCCGCGCCCGAATGGAAGACTTCAGGGTGCTAAGAGGGCAAGCGCTTGCAGACGCCCCCTTCTTCCGCCACTTGAAGACTTATCCCTATCCCTTCCAGCCGACCCTGCTGGCTGCGGCTGTGCCCGGAGGACCGGTCGAACGAAAAACCTACGATGATCTCAAGACGGAATTCCTGCATCGGGTCAGCGACTTGCTTCCGCTGGATGGCCTTTACTTGCCCATGCACGGAGCGATGTACGTCGAGGGCATGCAGGATGCTGATGGGGATTGGATTGCCGCAGCGCGCGACGTTGTGGGGAAAGATTGCTTGATGACCGCGAGCTTTGACCTGCATGGAAGTTTGAGCCGGCGCGTTATCGATAACCTGGATATGCTCTCGGCCTTTCGTACCGCTCCGCATATCGACCGCGAGGAAACCGCGCAGCGGGCATGTGACATGCTGGTCCATTGCCTGGACCAACAAATTCGCCCCACGATGGTTTGGGCGCCGATCCCCGTCTTGATGCCGGGCGAACGCAGCAGCACGCTGTACGATCCGGCCAAACGTCTCTGGGCGCAACTGCCCGGCATGAACGCGGTGCCCGGGGTGCTGGATGCTTCCCTGCTTGTGGGATATGTTTGGGCGGACGAACCGCGCGCCACCGCCAGCGCCGTGCTGACCGGAACCCAACCGGATTTACTGAAGAGAGATGCTCTCTCGCTGGCGCAACAATACTGGGACGCGCGCAAGGAGTTCCAATTCGGTGTACCCACAGGCACGCTCGCCGAATGCGTTGAGAAAGCCCGGCGCCTTGAAACCAAACCGGTGGTTATTTCGGATTCCGGGGACAATCCCACCGCCGGAGGAAGCGCCGACCGGGCTGACGCTCTTGCAGGACTTATAGCGCTTGGGGTTCACGATGCCGTGATCGCCGGAATTGCCGACCGGCCCGCCACCGAAGCCTGCTATCAGGCGGGCGTGGGCGCCACGCTTCCTCTCAAGATTGGGGCCACCCTCGACCCCGAGGCAAGCAAGCCCCTAGAGGTCGGCGCAAAAGTGGTCTCCTTGTTAACCACCAACGACCTGCCCGAACGCCAAGCCGTGGTGGATATCCAGGGCATCAAGGTGGTCCTGACCGCGCGGCGGCGTCCCTTTCATGAGATCGTGGATTTCACCTCGCTGGGGCTGGAGCCCACCAGCTTCAAAATTGTCGTCGTCAAGGCCGGCTACCTAGTTCCGCCGATTGCCAAGATCGCCAATCCTAATCTGATGGCTCTCACCGAGGGCGCGGTCAATCAGGACATCGTCCATTTGCCCTCGAACAAGTATCGCATTCCGAGTTTTCCCTTTGTGCCGGATTTGGAGTGGAAACCGTTTACGATTGTGTCGGCGCGATCGCCGCACGCGGCGTAGTTTGGAGTGGCACAGGCACTCCTGCCTGTGCCCTCTGCCTTACGGGAAAATTTAGCGACTCTGCTTTGCCGGAATATCTAGAAGCTCCACGGGGCGGCGTTACGCCGCGCTATGGCGAGGTAAACTCGCCGCTACGATCACGTTATGATCAAGGCCTATCAAATGCCGAAGGCCGAACAGGAATTCCTGGCGGCGTGGCCTGCCTATGAGGGCACTCGGAAGTTGGATGCCCTCCGCGCCGCGGAATACTCACGCCTGGATCGCCTTGGGCATATCTATCTCGATTACACCGGCGCGGGCCTGAATGCCGCTTGTCAGGTGCGGGAACACCTGAGCCTGCTCGAATCGCAGGTTTTCGGCAACCCCCATTCCCAAAACCCCACGTCGGCGACGATAACCGGATTGGTCGAACAATGCCGGCGCAAAGTCCTGGATTACTTCCACGCCTCGGAGAACGACTACGCAGTCATCTTCACGCCCAACGCTTCCGGGGCGCTTAAACTGGTGGGTGAATCTTATCCCTTCGGGCCAGACAGCCACTACTTGCTGACTTTCGACAATCACAATTCCGTCAACGGAATCCGCGAGTTTGCGCGGAGCCACCACGCTTGCATCACCTATGTGCCGTTAACCCTGCCGGAGATGCGCGTCGATGAAGATGCGCTTCAGGACTATTTCAAGCTGGCAAAACCCAACGGTGCCAACCTGTTTGCCTACCCCGCGCAGTCAAACTTCTCGGGCGTTCAGCATCCATTGGATTGGATTTCTCGCGCCAAAGCGCTGGGCTGGGAAGTTCTGCTCGACGCCGCGGCCTATGTCCCTACGAACCGCCTCGACCTCGGCCAATGGCGGCCGGACTTCGTCAGCATTTCCTTCTACAAGATGTTCGGCTATCCCACAGGCGTAGGATGCCTGCTCGCCACTCGGAGCGCTCTAGCGAGGCTGAAGCGGCCGTGGTTCGCAGGGGGCACCATCACCGTGGCATCCGTGCAGGGCGACCGCTACTTTCTGGCGGAAGGGGCGTCCGCGTTCGAAGATGGCACGCCGGATTACCTGGGAATTCCCGCGGTCGAAATTGGCTTGCGGCACTTGGAAACGGTCGGCATTGACCTGATTCGCACGCGATGTCAGTGCCTCGCGGCATGGGCGATCCAGGAGCTTCTGTCACTGCATCACGCAAACGGTAGCCCGCTGATTCGTATCTACGGACCACTCGATACCCAGCGACGGGGCTCAACGGTGGCAATGAACTTCTACGATTCCACAGGCAATATCATTGATCATCTGCGGGTGGAAGAAGCCGCGGCAAAGCGTCAGATCTCGCTGCGTTCGGGTTGCTTCTGTAACCCCGGAGGGGGCGAGACGGCCCTCCGCCTGTCGAAGTCCGAATTAATCGGCTGCTTCAGCCAGCACGCGGAAGAGAGCTCGCGCTTCACCCAAGCGGACTTTCGTCAGTGTGTCGACAGCAAGGGAACAGGCGCGGTCAGAATCTCTCTTGGAATCGTCAGCACCTTCGAGGATGTCTGGCGGTTTGTCGAGTTCGCGGGCGAATTCCTCGACTGACAGGTGGTCGAGCCTGCATCTCTCACCATTGAAATACGAACCGAAATTTTGGAGTGCGGCGACTCGTCGCCGCTTTTGCTCGCCGCGACTCGTTGCGGCGAATCACCTACCGCTGACAAGTCAGCGGTAGAAAAAGCGGGAGCGAACTCCCGCACTCCGAAATTTGGCTCCGCACTCTCGCACAAGCCATATCGCGGCGTAAAGACGCCTCTACTTCAATTCACTCTTCAGATCCTGTACGGCAGCGCGCACCTTGGGAATCAGCGCGGCGTAATCCTTGGGGGAAGCCTTGTCGAGGAACTGCTGGTAATAGTGCAGCGCCTGAGGTTTGTTGCCGGCCTTGTCAAAGAGCACGCCCAGGTTCAGGAGAGGCTCGACCTCGGTGGGATCGAGTTCCGCGGCTTTCTCGAAATCGTGCTGCGCCGCGTCGCTATCGCCGTGTTGAATGGCCACCAGGCCCAGCCCGTTATACGCCGCGCTGTAATGATCGTTCTGGAGATTGATGGCCTTGAAGGCCTTTTCCGCTTCTTCCGCGTGGCCCAACTGCAACTGCGCGGTGCCCAGATTTCGCAAGTTGTCGAGGTCAGTGGGATTGATTTGCTGGGCGTGGGTCATGGCGTCAACAGCTTTATCCAATTGGTGAAGACGCAGGTAGAGCTTACCCAGTCGGGCATAGATGATATCGGTAAATCCGTGGCGGCCGATCGCGTCCTGATAAACCGCGACGGCGCGTTCCGGCTGCCCGGACCGCTCGAGCGCCATGGCCAGGTAGACGTGGGCCAGGGGATTGCCGGGGTCCTGGCGGATCGCCTCCTCCAGGATGGGGGCGGCGCGCGCGTTATCGTTCGCATTCAGGAATACTTCCGCCCGCTCGATGTCCTTCAGAACCGCGCTGCGGTCCTTGGGGTCCGGGGCATCGGTGCCGAGCTGGATTTCGCGCGGCGATCCCGCGCTCACGTACCCCAATGAGTCGAGTTCCTGGCGCGTCTGCTCGTCCACGGGAACAGCCTTGACCGTCTCCGTCTTGGCGTGCGTTCCGGCAACAGTCCAGATCTGCTTTTGGAGCTGGTCGGCTTCCGCGGGATGATTCGCGATCAGGTTTTGGAGTTCGCCGGGGTCGCGTTGCAGATCATAAAGCTCTGGATGCGGCGCCAGGATGAGCTTCCAGGCGTCCGTGCGCATCGCGCGCAGTTCCGACCATCCCAGGTAGGTCCGTGGGTAAAGCGTCTCACCGTAAGAATAATTCGACCGCACATGAGTTCCCTGCTCGATGAGGGGCCAAAGGTTGACGCCTTGCGCTTCTTTCGAGGGCGGGAGGTGCAGAAATTCCATCACCGTCGGGTGGAGGTCGATGGAGCGCACCTGGTCGGCAATCACCTGGCCGCGCGGAACATCCGGGCCGGAGATGATCAATGGGACGTGGAGGGTCGCGTCGTAAAGAAAGATGCCGTGGGTCGATTCACCGTGCTCGCCCAAGCTCTCGCCATGATCTCCCACCACGATGACCAGAGTGCGTGAGTTAATCCCCAGTTGGTCGAGGCCGTCCAGCAGCCGTCCGACCTGCGCGTCCATGTACGCAATTTCGCCGTCGTAAAGGCTCTTGGCATACTGGCGTCTGTAGGGTTCGGGGGGATCATAAGGTGCGTGGGGATCGTAATAGTGGGCCCAGAGGAAGAATTTCCTTTGGGCATTTCGCTTCAGCCAGTCGAGCGCACGGTCGGTCACCACCCCGGCGCGCCGCTCGAGAAAAACTCCGGGAAGTTTTCCCTCCTCCGTTTGCCGGCCCATGTCATCGTCGTAGGTATCGAAGCCGTGGGCAAGGCCGAAATGGCGGGCTACCGCGCGCGAGCCCACAAAAGCAGCCGTTTGGAATCCTGCCGCCTGGGTGAGTGAAGCCATCGTGGGATGGGACTTGTCGAGAACGAAGCCGCCCATGTCGCGCAGGCCGTGGACCGTGGGATATGCTCCGGTCATGATGCAGGCGTGCGAGGGCAGAGTAAGCGGCACTTGCGCCGTGGCGTGGGCGAACCGAACGCCGCGCGCCGCCAGCGCATCCAAGTTCGGCGTCTTGGCGTGGCCTGGAGCGTAACAGCTCAGATGGTCGGCGCGGGTGGTGTCAATTGTAATGAGCAGGACGCTCGCGTCGCGAGGCGCGGACGTTTCGCGCTCCGGCTCGTGGTGGCGGCAAGCGCTAACGCATAGAAGCAGGGCTGTCGCTATCGCCACCGCCGCGATTCTTCCGAGAATTCGATTCAGCAACGCGTTGTTCTCCGGCACGCGCATGTTCGCGGGTTATTCTACACCGAACCGGACAGGCACGCTGAAGCAGGTAGTGCCACGGGCGTCCCCGCCCGTGCACGGGCACGGCCAGGATGGCCGTGGCACATCAAAATGAGTCACGACCGTCGATCCCAAGGCTGTACATTCCGACCGCTGGCAGAGTATCCTCGTCTGCCGGGGATCGCCTCAGTTTTTTCGTTCGAGTCCTGAACGACGAAGGCCCACAGCGACCAGATCCTCGAGGTGAAGGAAGGAATGGTGAAGGTTCGAGTTCTTGCCCTCGCGGCCGCCTGGCTTTGCGCGGCAGTGCATCTCTTCGGGCAAGCCAGTGGTCCGCCAGACTCCGGAAAATCCCGGGTGGGTCCCTCCAAGCCACTTCTGGTCCAAGCGCAACTGCTCGTGCGCGAGGGAAAGCTGGACGAGGCGCTTCCCGTCATCCGCCGTTTTCTCGGGCAACGGCCGGACTCGCCCGACGGACACGCCGTGCTCGGGTTTATACTCTTCAAACAATCGCAACCCGCCGAGGCGTTGCGCGAGTATGGTGAAGCCGCGAAATTACGCCCGCCCTCCGCTTTTGAGTCGAGAATCATGGGCTTGTGCGAGGCGATGCGCAATGACTATGCGAGTGCCGACTCCTGGCTCTCCCGATCGCACGAGCTGAATCCCCAAGATCTCCAGGCCTGCAATGAGCTGGGACAGATAAAATTCCTGCGCGAAAAATACAACGAGGCCGTGGGCGTTTTTGGCGAGTGTCTGAAACTGGACGCGAAGAATGTGTATGCGGAGAATGGCATGGGCAGTGCCTACGAGCGCATGGGCCGCTGGGAAGAGGCGGCGGCAGCCTATCGGCTCATCATTGCCTGGCAATCCTCGAAAACGGCTCAGGACCCTACACCGTATTGGAATCTCGGCCGCGTCCTCCAGAAGCAGAACAAACTCCAGGAGGCGGTAAAATACCTTACACGCGCCGTCGAGTTGGCGCCGGATGAGGCCGAAGCGCGGGCGCGGCGATTTCTTGAGACCACCGGGGATGCCGGGAACGGTCATGTGTTGCTGGGATTCATTCGCTTCGTTCAACAGCGCTGGCAGGAATCGCGGACGGAGTTCGAAGAAGCGTCCCAACACCGCGCGCTCAGCGCGGTCGAGCTCAAGATGCTGGGGCTTGATTGCCTGGCGCTGTACCTTTACGGCGACGCCGATAAGTGGCTCACTCGCTCCCTAGAAATGGAGCCTGGCGATGCCGGCGCCTGGGAGACGCTGGGAGAGGTCAGGACGAACGAGCAACAATTCGAAGCGGCCATCCAGGCCTATCAACGTTCTCTCGCGCTCGTCCCGCGGGTCGTTACCGCCGAAACCGGCATCGGGTGGTGCTCGGAGTTGTTGAGCCGGTTGGACGACGCCGCGACAGCGTACAAGACCGCCATCGGCTGGGAGGCGTCGAAGCCCGACGATCCTACGCCCTACCTCGGCCTCGGTCGCGTGCTGCTGAAACAGAATCGGTCGCAAGAGGCTTTGCCTTATCTCCGGCAGGGGATGCGGATGGACCCGGCGAGGGCTGAGGCACATGAAGAGTTGGGGAGAGCTTATTCGGCGTTGAATGAGCTCGCCGCCGCTCAGCAGGAGATCGAGAAAGCGATCGAACTCGCCCCCAAGGTGGCGCGTTTGCACTTTATGCTGGGACAGTTGTATCGCCGGGCTGGGCAAATGGAGAAGGCCAAGGCGGAACTCGATGCCTACGCCGCCAGCGTGGGCACGCGTTCGACTCCCGATCAGGATCCGAGGTGATATGAGCTCACGGCGTGGCACGACGGCGGGCGTCGTCTTGCTTCTTTGCCTGTGGTTTCTCGCTGCACGGGCGCAGTTCAAATCGCGGGGGGAGCAACCGGATACCGTGCCCGGGAACTTCGTAGATGTCACGGCCACGAGCGGCTTGCAATTCCATCACTATGCCTCCCAGACCGCCAAGAAATACATGCTGGAGATCATGGGCTCCGGCGTCGCCCTGTTCGACTACGACAATGACGGCCGGCTGGACATTTTCCTGGTGAACGGAGCGCCCATCAGCGATCCCACTCCGCTGGGCACGATCCCCCGAAAGAGCGACCCCAAATACTGGAATCGCCTGTACCACCAGAAACCCGACGGGACATTCGAAGACGTGACCGAGAGAGCCGGGGTGCAGGGGTTGGGCTATGGATACGGCGTCGCGGTCGGTGATTACGACAACGACGGTTTCGAAGACTTGTTTGTCACCGAATACGGAGGCAATCGGCTGTACCACAACAACGGCAACGGAACGTTCACCGACGTCACGGAAAAAGCGGGCGTGGGCGGCAGCGGCTGGTCCACCAGCGCGGCCTGGGTAGACCTCGATAACGACGGCCTCCTCGACCTGGTGGTTCTTCGTTACGTGCAGTGGGACTTCGAGGACCGGCTGTGCATGGTGAACGGGACCCTCCGGACTTACTGCCGGCCGGACAATTTCCAGCCTATCACACCCCTGGTGTACCACAATAATGGTGATGGAACGTTCACCGAGGTGTCGCGCCAAACCGGACTCTCCAAGCCGGGCAAGGGTCTGGGAATTGCGATCGCTGATTACGACCGCGACGGTCACATCGACCTCTATGTCGCCAATGACTCGATGCCGGGGTACCTGTACCATAACAAGGGCAACGGCACTTTCGAAGAAGTGGCCCTGCTGGCGGGGGTCGGGGTGACGGACAGCGGGCGTACGTACGCCGGCATGGCCGTTGACTTTGCCGACTACAACAACGACGGACTCCCGGACTTGGCGGTCGCCGATCTGGCGCTCGAGACGTATGCCCTTTACGAGAATGTAGGCAAAGGGTTCTTTCAGTATGCTACTGATTCGAGCGGGCTCGGAAACATCACGATGCAGCATTCGGGCATGGGTCTGCGCTTCATCGATTACGACAACGACGGCTGGAAAGACTTGCTCGTTTCTCAAGGCCACGTGATGGACACGGTGGACCAAGTTAACCCCAATCTTCACTATCGCGAGCCGATGCTTCTTGCCCGGAACACCGGCAAAGGCTTCGTGGATGTCTCGGCGGCCTCCGGCGAAATCTTCCATCAGGCGTGGGCCGGCCGGGGGCTGGCGGTGGGTGACATCAATAATGACGGGCGCATGGATGCCGTGGTATCCACAAGCGAAGGCCCGGCTCACGTGATCCTCAACCAGACGGCCACGCTGAACCATTGGCTAATTTTGAAACTGACGGGACACAAGAGCAACCGCGACGCCATCGGTGCGGAAGTCAAGGTTGTCACCGCTCGCGGCGCGCAGTATGCGACGGTGACCACCGCCAGCAGTTATCTTTCCTCCAGCGACAAGCGGGTGCACTTCGGCCTGGGGCCGGAGACGACCGTGCAGAAGGTGGAGATACGCTGGCCCAGCGGGATCCTTCAGACCCTCTCTGGAGTCAAGGCGAACCAGATTCTGGCAGTGGATGAGCCCCGGTGAGAATTTCATATCCGATAGCGCAACTGCGTGAAAGTGGTGTGAAGGTGAATTAACTGCCCAGGGCCGTTTCCCGTGGACAATCCACGCTTCGCGCGGTAAAGTGAGCTTTAGAGATACTAGGGGATAAAGAAGGACGATGACCGTAACCCTCCATTTGAAGCCGGAAGTTGAGGCGGGCCTTCTTGCGCAGGCGCAGGCCAGCGGCATGGCTTTGGAGGACTACCTTCTCTCTCTCGCTGAAGAAGCGGCCCTTCAGGCAAGTCCATTAAGAACAACTCTCACTCGGCCTGACGCGCGTGCGGAGGCCGTTCGCCGCATGCTCGAATTTGGGGAGAAAAATCGTCTCAGCCTTGGCGAGCCGATTACACGTGAGCTTCTGCATGAAGGACATCGCTTTTAATGGCCGCGTTTGTCCTCGACGCCTCCGTTGCCATTGCATGGTGTTTTCCGGGCGACCCAACCGAAGACACACCCTATAGCCGCCGCATCCTGAAGGAGTTGGCGGTCAACGACGCGATCGTTCCCGAAATCTGGCCTTTTGAGATCGCCAATAGCATTTTCGTTTCCTACAACAAGCGCAAGAGAATCACCGAGCACCAGATTCAAGAATATTTGGACCTCCTAAAAGCCCTACCGATTCGCGTGGAACCGCAGAGCCTCTGGGCCAACGTCGATTTGCAGTCCTTGGCGCGCCGCCGGAACCTCACAGCCTACGATACTGCTTGCCTTGATCTTGCCTTGCGCACCCACCTCCCCTTAGCCACCTCGGACCGTTCCCTTAGGGACGCTGCAGTTGCAGATGGCATTGTGGTGTTGGGTTAGATGGCAAGATGCTCATGGCACTCGAGCTTGCGAAGAAAAGTATCAGCAACCGTAGCGCGGAGTGCGTGGCACGGGCGTCCCGCCCGTGTCCGGACATGGCCAAGATGGCCATGCCACATCGGCGAGAGTTATTGGTTCGTCTGGATCGTTCCGGTCACCACAACTTCAAAGGCGCTGCCGGGGACGGTTTTAAGCTGGTCGAGGTCCGTGTCGTCCCACCCGGGATCGGGTGCGCCGGTGATGAACCAACTGCTGCCGTTGTCCGCCACGATCATCCCGTATTTCTTGAGGGCGGTCAGGATGACGAGTGACTGACCCGTAAAGGAAGAAATAGCGTAGGACGCCTTCAAACGCAGGCGCAGCCCCATCGGCGGCAAGGCAGAATTAGTAGACTCACTGGCAAAATGGGTGGCGGGGTGAATGAAACCAGCCTGGCTTTGGGAGACGGTGAAACGCAAAGCGTGGGTGATTTCGCCTGCTGCCACCTCATCGTAGCGCGCCAGCCCGGCAAGGATCGGTAACCCGGCGGCATCGGCGGAAGTCCACCCATCGGGCCGCAGCTTGTCGGAATACAAGTTGAAGATAGCGCCGTTGGCCGCCGTCCAATTGTTGTCATTGGCGTCTTTAACGCCTTCCCAGACCTCATACAGCGTGCAGTTCTTATTATTGAGATCGGCTAAGAGGGTCAGGACGTGGCGGTCGCCGGTTGAGGAGCTGCCGCCCTCCACCGGGGTGGTGGGTGGAAAGGGATAACAGCCGCTGGTTGTAGCTACGGTGCAGTTGGGTCCTGAGGACCCGAAGTCGCTCTCGGCAGGATATTGATTGAAGACAACGCTCACCAGCGGCTGGGTGCCGGGCACCACGACGTAGGGAATTCCGTCGGTGGGATCGGGGCCAAAGTCGGCATGAAGATATTGCTTTTCCTGGCTGATGCTCGCAATGTAAGCGTCCGAGTTGGGGTCAACGCAGTAGTTCGAGACGTCGGCATTCCAGGGGTTGTCCGTGGGAAAAAACGGGCAGCCGGAAATCAACGGGCTGGGGCTGTAGTCGGTGGAGCTGCCGGTTGGGGCGTTGCTGCAAGCCGGCTGAACGGGAGTCACCGGCGGGGCGGGGGTGGAGGAGGAGCCGGAACCGCAGGAGACCATAAAGATTGCGCTGAGGATGATGCCGGCGCAGAAGAGACCATGACGACGGGTGTAATTCAATGCCATGTTCACCCTGAACCAAATTGAATATTGCCGTTGTGCCATGGCCATCCTGGCCATGCCGGAGCACGGGCAGGATGCCCGTGGCACAGGGACGCTTGCCCTGCCTTACAGCACGCCCCCGCCGACCCACTTCCAATTCCTCAGTCCGGCCCGGACTGGATTAGAAAGAACATACTCTACCTGGCGACCAAAATCCTCCTCATCTCGAATCAGGTGGTCGTAAGGCTCAGGCTGCCAGAACTGCCCGGTTCTGCCGATCAGAAGATTGGCTCTGTTCGCGGTAAATGACTTCCACGAATGCACAATGCGAGGAAGTTCATAACCTGGAAGCGGCTCAACAACGGTATGAACATGGTTGGGCATTACGCACCACGCCGCCAGGCGATACCGTGTGCCTTCGAAGTGCTGAAGCGCGTTGGCGACAAGAGCCGCAACGTCATCCCGGCGCATCCAGCACTCACCCGTGCCTCGGTCCAGGTAGGTTTCGACTTTCTCTGAGAAGAGCTTGTCCAGCCGCATTTCTTCCGCAAGCGTCAGGGGCCGGTTCATTTGCTGGGCGGTCTTTACGATATCAAGACGCTCGAAGTCCCAGGAATTGACGACCGATTTCGGCATCGAGTCGCCCAGCCGGAAAGTAAGGGCGTAAATGGCCCCGTCGCGTGTCCAGTGCGGAAGGTAAGCGCCGTGACGAATCTCGATGCCGCGCGGTTCGTAGTGAGTTTTCTTCATAGCCGCTGGTGCCATGGGTAGTGCCATGGCCATCCTGGCCATGCCGGAGCACGGGCAGGATGCCCGTGGCACATCTGGAAAAAAACGGCCCGCCGCAGGGCGGGCCGTTTCAAGCAAGTTCAATCATCAGTCATCAGAAGTTAATATGCCCACCCACTTGGATAACGCGCGGACCATTCATTGGGCCGGTAACCATGCCAAAAAGCCCGTCGGTGACCCCGGTATCGGAAGGATCTCCACGCCCCGTGCGGTTGAAGACATTCGAGAAGTCGCCGCGGAGCTGGAAGGTAACCCGTTCAGTGATTTTGGTGTTCTTGATGAGGCCGAAATCTTCCTCTTCGTGACCTGGTCCCCGAACATTGGGCAAGTAGCGCGGAGCGGTTCCAGGCCGCAGGGCAGCGCCGTCGGGAGTAAGCGGTGGATCGGCAAACGCTGCACTGTTAAGGTAGGGGGTCCCCTGAGGGTTTAACGGGCCCGGAGTAACTTTTTGGGCTACGCCAGGGACGACATCGCCCCGGACCGTGGGAGTGATGTAGGAATAAGCATCGCCCGAGTAGATATCCAGCGGGTCGCCGGAGCCATACCGTTGGATGGCGGTAACCTGCCACCCGCCGGCGAGCCGGTCAGCCAGCCTGCCGGAAGCCAGGAATTTCTGGCCGTGACCGAGCGGCAGCGAGTAGATCCACGTCAACTTCACGACCTGCGGATAGTCGAAGTAGGTGATGGATTTCTCTAACGCGCGGTTGTAGAAATCCTGGATATAGGTCGGGTTGTACATCGCCGAGTCGCTGTTAGAGAGTGACTTCGAGAGCGTGTAGGCGGCGATGAACGTCAAGCCGTGAACCGAATTCTTGCGCACCTGGAGTTGGAGAGCGTGATAGGTGGATTGGCCCATGGCAGCCTGGTCGTTAATCAACCCGGTGTATTGCGGTAAAGGAGCCAAACCCGGCCCCACGTTCGACGACCAATTGTCGCTTTCGAAGGTGGGATAGGGCACGTGCGTGATGCCATACTGCGCCAGGGTGGCCGCAGTGGTGGGGTTGCTCAAATCCCCCTGCATGTCATCGCCCAGGATATCGCCCAAGCCCATGTACTTCCCGTTCGCCTGGTTCCACTGGCTACCGAAGTTCTTGTTGAAAAGGCGCTCGCCCGTCGAGCCGACGTAGTTCGCTTCCAAGACGGTCTCACGCGGGAGTTTGTACTGGAACCCGGCGCTAAAGTTCTGGATTAAGGGCATGGCCAGAGTGGAGGGGAAGAAGTCGGGGGTCTGGCCGTTCATCCCCGTAGGATCCTGATTCGGCAGCGTCCCGGTGAAGGTAGGCAAGCCGGTTGGGCCAGGCGCGGGGCCGCCGGCAAAGTCGGACAGGTAGAGTAGCGGATTGAACTTCGCCAGTTGGCCAGACGCACGGTAACGAGTGATGTTTTGCTGGTAACCCATGAATTGCTCAGGCCCCCAAGCGTTTTGGATGGGAGGCTGATAGGTGATTCCGTAGCCGCCCCGGAAGACCAGCTTGGGGGTAATTGCATAAGCTAAGCCGAACCGTGGCGCCAGATTCTTAAAGTAATATTTCTGGAAGGAGCTCCCGGAAACGCAGGCGGAGCACTTGCCCAGCCACACGATAGCGCCGGGGAGGGTCGCGCCGCTCGGCAAGGTGTCTGTAGCCGTGGCGTCGAATTGAGACATCTGGTTATGGGCTTCCGTCTTGGGCACGGGAATTTCCCAGCGCAGGCCGAGGCTGAGAGTCAGCTTCGAAGTCACGCGCCAGTCGTCCTGGCCGAAGAAGGCGAACAGTCCGGCGCGATAGCCCGGCTCGTCATTAAAGATTTGATCCGATCCGGCATCGGCGGCGCCGAGAAGCCAACTGGCGAAAGCGTGCCCGGTGGAATTCTGGAATCCGGGAAGAGAGGTTTCAATGTTGCTGAAATTGAAATTGCCCGACAGGGAGCCGGGGGCCCAATCGTTGGAACGATAGTGGAGATACTGCCCCCCGAACTTGAAGCTGTGCTTGCTGTGCGTGGTGGAGAAAGTGTCCTGGTAGATGTAGCTCTCCACGGGGGAGCGTTGCGCGCAACCCACGCCAACGTGGCTGAGGAACTTAATTCCGTCCGAGTCGCTGAAGTTCATGGTGGGGAAGCAAGTATCGGGAATTCCCGGAATGCCCATGGCCGCCGTATATTTGGCGTCGGGTGTAATTCCGTTGCTGTTGCTGAACCGGTTGTAACCGAGTGACAACTCATTCATCGAGTGGTCGTTAATTGTCCAGCTATATAAAATACGCAATTGCGGGCCGCCCGTATGCTGCTGCTTGGTGGTGGCAAGGGGCTGGGCAGGCCACGGGGCCCAAGTGTCCGCGGCGTAGTTGCGCATGAAGCGGTTGCGAAGCGCGGAGGTGAGAGAGATAGAAAGTTTCTGCTTGGTGTTGATATTCTCATCGATCTTGGCGGTATACGCATCCCGCCGCAGAATCGGGCAGCACGTGCCGCCGTAAGAGGGCGTGTTCAAGAAGTTAGTAGCGTACTGCGGTGTGGGGAAGTACTGCAAGAGAGTCGAGGTCGCTTTACTGAATGCAGGCCCCGGGATGATGTTGCCCTGATAAGGATCACGGATGATCGCATCCGCGCCGCTGGTATTGGTCAATCCCGTTACCGTATCGACGGCGCCCATCGGGACGTCGCGCGTGGTGGTGGGATCGTAGATGGCCCACTGATTGACATTCCGTCCTAAGGCATCCTGGCCAACCACCGCTCCCGTAAAGCTACTAAAATCTCCTTTGAGCATGCCTTCGGTCGGCACCGTGGTGAGGCCGCCAAAGGCGAATTGGCGCTTGCGGTCGCCCTCATAATTGAAGAAGAAGAAAGTCTTGTTCTTGCGAATCGGGCCGCCGATGGAGGCCCCGAAATTGTTTTCCCGTTGCGTGCTCTTCTGGCCGCCTAAGGCGTTGTTCTCCCATCCGTTGGCGTTGAAGACGGGGTTGAAAACAAGATCAAACCCGGCGCCGTGAAATTGATTGGTGCCGGATTTGAGCGAGAAGTTAACGATGCCACCACCGGTATCTCCGTATTCCGCCGAGTAGTTGGACATCTGGACGGTGAATTCGCCGATGGCTTCCGTTCCGGGCTGGAACTCACCCAGGCCGTCATTGTTGTCGTAACGGGCAAGGGATACGCCATCAATAAGGTAGTTGTGGCTTTCGTCCTGACCGCCGTTGATGGAAACGCCGCCGGCCCAGTCAGGCGTCGCACCCGGTAAACTCTCCCAGATAAAGGTGTCGGCCTGCCTTCCGCCGTCACTGATAATGACGGGAAGGGTTTGAAACTCCTGCGGGGTGATGGAGGTCGAAACCTCCGCCGAGGAGGGCGTCAGCAGCGGCGCCTCCGCGCTCACGGTGACGGATTGGGTCTCGGCACCCACTTGCAGCGTGAGGTCAACCGTCACGGTCTCCGCCACCGAAACCACAACGTTTTTCGCCAATGAGGCCTTGAAACCCTTTAGGCGAGCTTCAACTTGGTAGTTTCCGGGGGGAACTGGAACGCGGTAGTAACCCGCGCTCGACCCCTTAGCGGTAGAACTGACCCCTGTGTCGGTGTTGGTAATGGTGATTGCCGCTTCCGGTATGACTGCGCCGGAAGAGTCAAAAACCGATCCGGTAACGGCGCCCAATTGCCCTTGGGCGCAAATCCATTTGGGTAGGGTTATGACTGCCAAGCAAAGGGCAATTATGCGTAAAGATTTGTGCATGGAACTACCTCCATAGTTCTCAGCTTTCCCGAACCGACGCTTGGAAAAGAAAGTGCGCACACTGACTGGGTGCGCGGAAAGACACAATGCGCCCCGTGTATGGGCGCACAGAAACGAAACCTAAAAAGCACGTCGTCTGCCAACCTTCGAACGTGTTCTCGTTCGTTTCCTATTTAAACAAACTACCTTTCGAATTCTTTCGTTGGTGTGAACACCTAACCGCCCGCTGAAGAGGAAATCCGGAGAGGCAATCGATTTTGCGGACCCCGATGGATGGCCGCCTGCCGCGCGCTCTTGGACGTACCCCATTGGAAATACTTAATTTGTGGGAATCCGATATCGCTTAGTTGGGTGCGGATATTCTCCAACGGCACCGCCTTCGGCCCGGACAATGCGCCTTCTCAAAGTCGATGGCTGGTACATGTTCGCGAGCGGAGCGACATAATCGACCTATGATTCAGTTCCAGATAATCGACAAATTGTCATTATCGTCAGAAGCCATGCCTATCGGCAGCTCAGGAAAAACGCAGGATTTGCTAGGATTGGTGGAATATCCACAATGATAACTCACGCACTCGTACATGAATGTGGGGATTTGCGCGCCACCCGTGAGACGCGAAGCGATGCGAAGGAGGGCCGCAGGCGCCGGGTCTCCCAGTTCCCCCGCAAAGGCCCTATTCAGAATGACGACAGGTGAGGTATAAGAAAGGCATGACATCCGAACCCACATACAACGATATGCTGGCGGTAGCCTTGGCGGAAGCTCGCAAGGGTCTGGCCGAGGGCGGCATTCCCATCGGTGCCGCAATCTTTGATGGCAGCGGCCGGCTGATTGGCGCTGGACACAATCGCCGCGTACAGAATGGCGATCCCTCGATGCACGGCGAAACGGATGCCTTCCGTAACGCCGGGCGCCAGCGCAACTATCGTAACCTCATCATGGTCACGACGCTTGCGCCGTGCTGGTACTGTAGCGGATTGGTTCGCCAATTTGGCTTTGGAACCGTAGTGGCGGGGGAAAGCCGCAACTTCCAGGGAGGGCTCGACTGGCTCCGCTCACTGGGCGTGATAGTGATCGACCTTGATTCCGAAGAGTGCGTTTCTCTGCTGGCCGAATATATCCGAGACCACCCCGAAATATGGAACGAAGATATCGGGGAAGAATAGACGGAAAGGGCGAGGCCGCGGCATCGCCCTTTCGTGAAGACAGCAGCGACAACCCAGACTAGAATGACAGATGCAGGGACATCTGAATCTGCCGCGGGCCGCCAATGGTCTTATTCGTTTGGCCGAGGCCAGCGGGACAATTGTAGAACCCTACGTTGGCGCTGGTGCAACTCGTGGGCAAAGGCGTTGTCCCGACGATTGGGAAACTGTTGTAATTCTGATTCTGTGAGACGTTATCAATAGGAATATCGAAACTGGCAGTGTTGGTGAGATTGAAGACGTCAAAAGTATATTTCAGTGTGAACCGTTCTGTAATCTTCAGATCCTTGACCAGGGATATGTCGGCGCGTTCTTGCCAGGCTTGCCGGAAGATGTTGCGCTCGCCCGAGGCAAAGTTGGTCTCAAAGGTGTCACCGGCAGGAATTGCCCCACCCAAGTCACCGGGCTGGAGCAGGGGCAAGGTAAAGCAAGACGCCTTGAGCGCCGGCGTGGTGCCCGCTCCCGAGGTACCGGTTACCGCACTACGGGAGGTACAACTGGGAGCCAGTGGAACGATGGGGTTGATAATTCCGTCGTATACGCCGTAGAAGATACTGCCCACGGCGCCCGTGTAATCGATCACGCTGTAGGGTTGGCCACTTTCGAGCACGGCGATCCCCTGAATGGCCCAACCGTTGGCAAGCTTCCCGGCCAGCGAATTCCACTTTAACACGCTGGGGAATTGGTAAAGGTAGTTGAAGTTCACGACATGGGTACGGTCAAAATCCGACGACCCATAGGCGCCGTGCGGGTTATTCGGGTTGTTGCCGTTATAGAAAAGGCCCATGCCGCTCTGCTCGTCCAATGCGTGCGACCATGTGTAGGAGAAGCCCACCTGCACCCCGTGGCTGAGTCGCTTTTCCACATGGGTCTGTAAAGCGTTGTAATTGGAAACGCCGAGGGCTTTGTAACTCTCCGATTCACCGGAGTAGCCGATATAAGGCACGCGCATGTCGTCGTTGCCACCCTCATAGGTGTTCAAAAAGGGTGTGCCATCGGGTAGCGAAATGGGATTGAAGTTTTGATCGACAACCGTATAGCCATACGTATAGCTCTGGCCATGAATGGGGTGGGTGGGTGTAGCGATCTGCGGTTGGTTGAAGGGAATGGGCATGACTTCGTGACGGCCGGAATTGCCCACGTAACCAATATCGATGGCCAAATCACGGCGCGGCTGCCACTGGATATCGAAGGTGTAGTTCATCGTGTAGGGCAGCTTGTTCGCCCGGTCGTAAACGGCGAAGGGAAAGAGTTTTGTCCCACTTTTGATCTGGGCTTCGTTGGGGAGATAACTGGTGATTTCCGCCGGATTTCCCGAGGGCGGAGCTTCCTCGGTGGTTCCCCAGGGATTCTCGATGGTGCTCGAGCAAGTGGGAATGTAGCCCAGATAATAACTGTCGCTTAGCGGGCAAACTTGCGTGTTCACGAAAGGTGGTGCTTGGTTGACGCCGAAAGGCCCCGCGGTGGTTTCGCCCTCCGCGTAGCCGGGGGAGAGGTAAGTGAAAAGTTCGCCCCGGTCGTAGTAGATTCCCGCGCCGCTGCGGATGACGATCTTGTCGCGAAAACGCGCGGGTGACCAAGCAACACCCAGACGCGGCGCAATGCCCCATTGCCGGCCGGTGAGGGTCGTGTTGCTTACCCCTTTGGTGGGGAACTGCGGGTTATTTCCGGCGATGATAAAACCGTTCGACGTTATGGTGTCGCTCTCGGCATCATAGGCGTAACCGTTCGGGTCAAAGTTATAGATCCGGCCGTACTTCTCCGTGAGGCCGCCGTCCCAATCGAACCGCAGGCCGCCGGTCAGGCTGAGGTTGGGGCGGATCTGGAATTTGTCCTGAATGTACTCCCCCGTTTGCCCGGCGCGGTAGTAGCGGGTGGCGTTACCCAGAAGGAATGAGGTGGTCTGGAAAAGGTCGTTGGAAGTTAATTGACCCTGCAAGAACTGTCCTAGATCCGCGGAGGCAAAAATGCCATTGCCGGTCCGGTTATCCAGCGCATCAAGTTGGGTATAGGAATAGCTTCCGCCAAAACTCACCGTGTGCCGGCCCCGGTTCCAGGTGGCGTTGAGCGAGGGCATAAAGCGGTTCTGGATGACCCCTGTGAAGGCCCCCTGGGAAGCGGACCCTTGACCGACATTCAGGGCGGCATCGGGGACAAAGTTAACGTTGTTGGGGGAATAATTCCCCAGAATATCGACAATGCTAAACCCGGGGAAACGGGTGGAGCCGAAGGTGTTGATATTCATCGCTTGCGGGGTAAAAGGCTGCCCAACAGAGCTGTAGATCTTCTCCCGCGCGTACCCAAAGGTTTCGATGACGCTGAAATTGGGCCGCGGGGTTTGAATGTTGGAGAGCGCAATCACCTGACTGCCAGCCGCTAATTTCTGGGTGAACCCTGCCACCATGGAGTAAGCGTAGGGAGCCGAGGTGGGATCATCCTGGAAATAGTATTTCACCGAAATAATATCCGAGGGGGAGCGGTTCCAGTCGATGTTGCTCACCAACTGGTGGGCGCTGAAGACCGCCGTTCCGGGGACGTAAGCATTATCCGGGATAACAGGCGTGGGGACGTTGCCATCATCGGAGGGGATCAGGTACTGGCCGTTGGGCAGCTTGTACTGGAAGAACGCCAGCGCGGTGGGGTCGATCTGGCTCGGCTGTAACGGCGCCATACCATAGGGCTGGAGGAAATTGGTGTTGGCAATCTGCGCCAGGCCCGCCGCCGTACGGTTGTCGTCCTTCAGTCCGAAGGGAACGCTCAGCCGGGAAATGCCGATTTCCCCGTCGCCGTCGTGTAGTTCCTGGTAGCCGACATAGCCGAAAAGCTTGTCTTTGATCAGGGCCCCGCCCAGTGTGCCACCCAGGACTTCGCGATGCAGCGCCGGCACCTTCTGGTCCTGCGGGACGGTGGGATCGGCGTTGAAAAAGTACGGAGCGGAGTTGAGCCAGTCGGTTCCATGATGGATGTAAAGGCCGCCGTGCATTTTATTCGTGCCCGATGCCGTGCTCATGTCGATATGCGCGCCGCTGGTGGATCCCTGCTGAGCGTCGTACATCGAGGTATTCACGCGAACTTCCTCGATCGTTTCCGGCGCGGGTGTGGGCAGCGCCTGACCTATGGCCAGGTAGGGCGACGCCGTAGTCTGGATTACGCCGATTCCCGTGCTGGTGATTAAAGACACTCCCGTGTTGTTCACAATCCGGGCGGAAGCCACTTGGCTGGTGCTCTTGCCATTAAAAATGTTGCTGGCGTCCACTCCATTCAACAGAAAACTGTTGCTGGTGTCGCGCTGGCCATTGGCCCAGATGGGTTGGTTGCCCAAACCGGCGTTGGCTCCGCTGCCGCTGGGAAGTTCCGCGTTGACGCCAGGAGATAGGATGGCGAGCCCCGTGAAGCTGCCTGTGGGCAATGGAATGGACTGAATTTGAGATCTTTCCAGAACGTAGCCGTTCGTGGTGTCAACGGCATTCATCAACGGCGCCTTTTCCTCCACCGTGACCGTAGTGCTCACCTGCCCGACTTTCAGCGATGCATTCACCGTGGCAGTGCGATTGGCCTGCACTAGGATGCTGGGAATGGTGTCGGTTAAAAACCCATTGTGAGTGTATGTAAGGGTGTAAGTGCCGATGGGCAGGTCGACGATTTCGTAGCCGCCCTCCGCATTCGTTTTCTTCGAGCGGGTCAGCCGGGTTTCGTCGCCGACAACCGTTACGACGGTATCCGGCACCACGGCGCCGCTTTGGTCGGTTACAGTGCCCCTAATCCCTCCCAAAGTTTGCTGGGCCGAGGCAGAAGGTGTACACGGGAAAAACATCATGAGAGCTAACGCTAGGAAGAAAGTGGAAAGCCCGATGGTCCTACACATTCGGTTTCTCCCGCGCGGAATGGTCATGTAGTATCCTCCCTGAGGGAATTGTGATGCGGTGGTTATGTGCTCGTTCCTTCTTTCAATTGTAATCTCTGGGTAACGAAGAAAAGTATTACAATCCGTCTGGAAATACCAGTGCATACTTTTAATGGGAAGAATTAAGTATTTCTATTGGACGACGCAATCTCGCCGGAAAGCGTGTGCGACATGATGCCGGTATCGACGCCAAACTATCTCCTTACATGTCAATGAGATCGGAGCGTCTTCTAACCGAATAGATTTTCCTTTGTTCTTGCCCGCAGCATAGGTTATACGTTCATTTTGTCCAACGGAAAAATCATGATTTTGCGCCTCGCCAAAGTCGCCCTGATCTTCGCCGTTGCTCTGTATTATTCCCTCGTGGTCTTCAATAATCTCACAGACTACGACTCCAACTGCCAGTTCGTCCGCCACGTGCTGATGATGGACACCACATTCCCCGGCAACCACGGAATGTGGCGTGCGCTGCATGCCTCCGGATGGCACACCGCCTTTTATCTTTCCATCATTTTCTGGGAATTGCTCACCCTGTCCCTCTGCGGGTGGGGAGGGCTACGGCTGGCAAAGGCGCTTCGCCACTCCGCCGCCGAATTCCATCAGGCCAAGCGGGTTGCAATCGTGGGGCTGACGCTGGGCCTCGTGATGTGGCTGGTAGCCTTTCTCAGTGTGGGGGGCGAGTGGTTTCTGATGTGGCAGTCAAAAACCTGGAACGGCCAGGAGGCCGCTTTCCGCATGTTTGCCGTTCTCGGCATCGTGTTGCTGCTGGTAGCGCAGCCCGATGCGCAGGGACAGCCTTAGGAACATGCGTAGCGCGCCTGTTCTGTTAGGTCCGCGGGTTTTCCATACCGATAAGTGCAAAGCCGCGGACCTAACAAAACAGGTCTGATTGGATAACGGCATCGGCTCCAATCCGGTAGACTTGGAAGTGCTCAACGACCAAGGCGAGCCGGGAAAGGAGCCGAAGCCATGCAGCATTTTATCGGATGTGACGTG
>JBEKLF010000001.1:0-195031 GCA_050010335.1 Terriglobia bacterium | reverse complement strand
GGTGCGAGCAGAACCGTTGCAGCGGTGATCTCCGGCTGCGTACGAACCTCTCGTAGCAGCCCGGCCGGTCGCAGGAGGCCTCGAAAAAAAATTCTTAGTGATGACCCTCGCGGCCCCTCTAAAGTGGGGGCGCTGTCATGGCGAAAGGTCCGATCAACGATCAGCAGATCCGCGAATACCACGCCAACGGCTATGTGCTGGTCAAGGGCTTCTTTGATGCAGAAGAGGTGGGCCTGCTCCGGCGCGCCGCCAAAGAAGACCGTGAACTTGACCAGCATTCATTTGGCAGGAAGGATGGCGAGGGCGGGATCGTGCGCCTCTCTTTGTGGAACCATCCCGGCGACACGCTCTACGGTATGTTTGCGCGCTGTGAGTCGATGGCCAACTCCGCGGAAAAGGTCTTAGGTGGCGAGGTGTACCATTACCATTCCAAAATGCTTATGAAGGATCCCAAGGTCGGTGGCGCCTGGACGTGGCACCAGGACTATGGGTACTGGTACCAGAATGGGGTTTTGTTCCCTCTGCTTTGCAGCGCTTTTATTGCCGTCGATCCTGCCACCCGGGAGAATGGGTGCATGCAGGTCCTTCGCGGCTCGCACGATCTCGGGCGCATAGAACACGTCTTGACGGGCCAGCAGGCCGGCGCGGATTTGGAGCGCGTGGCCGAGATTCAGAAGCGATTGGAACTGGTATACGTGGAAATGGAACCGGGCGACACTTTGATTTTCCATTGTAACCTTCTGCACCGGTCCGATCAGAACCATTCTGACAACCCGCGTTGGTCGATGATTTGCTGCTACAACGCGGCGCGAAATGATCCCTACAAAGAGTCCCACCATCCGCGTTACACCCCGCTGCACAAGGTTTCGGACACTGCCATCAAAGAGGCCGGGTTACGACGCTTTAGCGATCCGCACTCGGACGTCGCTTGGATGGACCCCGCCCGAGATGAAAGCGCGCGCAGCCTGGAGAAGAAATAGTTCCCGTGGGTTGAGGAGGACATCATGCCGGACGGAAAAAGCGCTCTTCTGCGCCACACGCTCGCCACGCTGGCTTATCGAGGCGGTAAAGCGTTGCGAGGCGCGCCTGCGGAGTTTGCCGAATTTCGCGCGGGAGAGACCACTCGCACCCCAGCGCAAATCCTGGCTCACCTCGGCGACCTGCTTGACTGGGCGCTCTCCCTCGCCGAGGGTAGTGAAGCTTGGCACAATTCCCCGCCGCTCACCTGGGAGCAGGGAACGGCTCGCTTTTTTGCCGCCCTGGAAGCCTTCGACAAGCGACTCGCTTCCGACGTTCCACTCGCCTGCTCTGTGGAGGGATTGTTTCAAGGCCCCATCGCTGATTCCTTTACGCACATCGGCCAGATCGCCATGTTGCGCCGCCTTGCCGGCTGCCCGGTTCGAGGTGAGAATTTCTATAAGGCGGAAATCACAGCAGGCCGGGTGGGCGCTGACCAGTCAAAGCCAAAGAACGAGTTCGATTGAGCGCGGCGACGACGCTTGGGCTGGGTTTTCGCCTATCCCGCGCTTTCCCTCTGTTTCTTTTACGAGCGATTGCCCGCCGGACGACGCAGTAATAATTGTCCTATTGTAGGGTAGGGTACTTGACAGGGCTGGATAGCTGAAATAAACTACAATCGAAACTATATGCGGCTCAGCGATCAAGATCTACGTCGGGACAAGCGTGTGAGGTTTACCTTACGCGCGCCGCTGGCGACCGAGTCCAGCACTGGGGGCCCGATCGAAGATGTGTCGACGATTGATCTTTCGGGGTCGGGACTCCGAGTCCGTCTAAGCGGCCAAATCTCGCCCGGGCAGATTGTGGAGGTTTTCCTAAGCAAGCGCCCCGAGCGATGCCGGGTTGTGTGGACCAGCTCGGGCGGCGCCAATCGCGACCTCATTGTAGGGCTTGAGTTTATCTCCCCCCTGCCCGGTTCCCAGCCTTCTCCCTCAAGCGGTCTCAGACCCCTCATCTAACTTCGGTTATCGATACTCCTTGACACGACGCGAGGTCTTTGGCATATTCCCCTAAGCATTCTATGGGAGAGAAGATGGAAAAACCACTGGACCTCTTGCAAGGCACGCTCGACATGCTAGTGCTGACCACGCTGGCGCGGGGACGAATGCACGGCTACGCCATCGCCGAGTCCATCCACCAGCGCTCTGACGACGTGCTACGCGTCGAGGAAGGCGCGCTCTACCCCGCCTTGCATCGCCTGGAACTTCGTGGCCTGCTCGCTGCCGAGTGGGGCCTTTCGGAAAACAATCGCCGGGCCAAGTATTACCGGCTCACAGCGGCGGGCCGACGGTACCTCGAAACAGAGCACGCCGCGTGGAATCGCATGGTTACGGCCATCGCGCGCGTTATGGAGCCGGCCTGATGCGAAGGCCGACCAAGAGCAGAAGGTTGAAGGCTGAAGGCTGAGAGACGATAGCGCAAAGCCGTGGCGATTGATTGATCGCTCCCCGGCACGAGGCGACTGTCAAGGAGGGTCCGATGTTCAGCGAACGCTTGCACGATCTCTGGGTGCGGATCAAGGCGATTTTCAGGCGCCGCGAGCTCGACCGCGAACTGGACGACGAGCTGAAGTTTCACCTCGCCATGCGCGAGCAGAAGTTACATGAGCAAGGCGTGGCGGCCGAAGAGGCTCCCTACGCCGCGCGCCGCCAGTTTGGCAACGTTACCCGGCTCAAAGAAACTAGCTGCGAGTTGTGGGGATTCCGCTCGCTCGAAATCCTCTGGCAGGACCTCCGCTACGGCGCGCGCATGCTCGGAAAGTCGTGGGGGCTTACCGCAATCTTGGTGCTCACCCTGGCGCTGGGGACCGGTGTGAATACAGCCATTTTTAGCGTCCTCAATGGATGGCTACTCCGTCCGTTGCCGGTTCGTGCGCCAGAGGAGATCATGGTTCTGGCCGCGTATGCTCCGGGCTCCTCCAACCTTTCCTATCCTGCATTTGAGGATTTCCGGAAGCAGTCCACCGCATTCTCAGATCTCTTCGCTTACACACCCGGGGTTGCCGGGCTCAGCATCAACGGCCAGGCAAATGAATTCGCGTATAGCGCGGTAACGGGCAACTACTTCTCCGCTTTGGGAGTGAAGCCGCTGCTTGGGCGATTCTTTGTGCCGGGCGAGGGTGAAAGGTCGGGAGGCGAGCTTCTGGTCGTCCTGGGTTACGCCTGTTGGCAGGCAAGATTCGGTGGCAATCCCGGCGTCGTCGGCAGCGAGATCCTTTTTAATGGGAAGCCCGCCACGATCATCGGTGTTGCGCCGGAAGAATTTCACGGCACATTTTTCGCTTTCACCATGGATGGCTACGTGCCACTGGCGGCGGTTGCGCTCGACCCGGATGCGAGCGGTTTCTGGTCGGACCGCCGCGATCGACGATTGACGGTTCTCGGAAGGCTAATGCCCGGCGTCAGCCTTCGCCAGGCGCAGAGCTCGGCGAACGTCATTGCCAATCGGCTGGCCGCCCAATACACCGCAACGGAGAAGGATGTGACGGTGCGGGTGATTCCGGAAAGAATGGCCCGGCCGGCCCCTTTTGTGACCAACCTCGTGCCTCTTGTCGCCAGTCTATTTCTGGCTCTCCCCGCGCTCGTATTGTTGCTGGCTTCGATGAACGTGGCGAATCTTCTACTCGCACGGACGACGGCGCGCCGGGGCGAGATGGCTATTCGTGCGGCTCTGGGCGCGGGCCGTGGGCGCTTGATTCGTCAACTGCTCACGGAAAGCCTACTGATGGCACTCCTGGGTGGGATTGGGGGGTTGGTTCTCGGAAAATGGGCAATCGGCGCGAGCGGCTCGATGCTCCATACGGTGACCACCACGTCCTCAAATTTTGGCTATAAGGTCGATTGCGGGTTGGATTGGAGGGTCTTCGCCTATGCCCTGGGAGTCGTGGTTTTGACCGGCATCCTCGTGGGCGTTTGGCCGGCCCTTCGCGCCGGCCGCGCGGATATGAATGCCGTGTTGCATGAAGGCGGGCGGAGCGATCCCGCCCGCGTGGGCCGGCATGGACTCCGCAGCGCCCTGGTAGTAGCGCAGGTGGCGGGTTCTCTGGTGCTGTTGATTGTCGCGGGCCTTTTCGTTCGCAGCCTCGTGAGCGCTGAGCACATGTATCTGGGCTTTGATCCCGATCATGTCCTGAATGTGATGTTAGACCCCCACCAAATCGGGTACGACGAAATACGCGCGAAGATATTCTATCGCGAACTCGAGGATCGAATCCGTGCGGTGCCCGGGGTGCAATCGGCCAGCCTCGCCTCCAACGTTCCCTTGGGGATTCCCAGCCCGAGTGCCCTTGTTTCTGTTGAAGGTCATCCCCTCGCCGCCGGCCAGCAGCCACCCACGATTTCTTACGACAGCGTCGATCCCGCCTACTTTGAGACAATGCGTGTTCCCCTTCTGGGCGGGCGTAACTTTACGGAATCCGACAATGAAACAGCGCCGCCGGTGGCCATTGTGAATCAAACGATGGCGAAAAAGCTTTGGCCGGGTGAAGATCCTATCGGCAAGCGCTTCCGCGTGAAGAACGCCAACGGACCTTTCATCGAGGTGGTGGGCCTGGCCCATGACGGGCAAACGACTTGGACGCTCTCTCGATACCCCGCGTCCTATTTCTACCTTCCGCTAGCCCAAAACTTCTCGTCGGCTCTATCCCTGCAAGTTCGAAGTTCTGTCCCACCGGAATCGCTGAGCATGAGAGTGCAAGAGGAGATCCATAAGCTTGATCCCAATCTGCCGGTTGAGGACGCCCGCACCATGCAGCAAACGGTCCATGGACTCGCCGGCTTATTCCTCTTTCGTCTGGCCGCTTCTCTGGCCGGCGTCATGGGTGCGTTGGGTCTGACGCTTGCCGTCGTGGGGGTTTACGGTGTGGTTTCATTCGCGGTGAGCCGGCGCACGCACGAGTTCGGGATTCGCCTAGCGCTCGGCGCGGAGCGCAGCGACATCCTGAAACTTGCGTTACGACAGGGGCTGGGGCTGGTTGCGGCAGGCCTTGTTGCCGGCCTGCTTTTTGCGTGGGCTCTTACCCACACTATGGTCAGATTGTTGATCGGTGTCAGCGCCACCGACCCCATGACCTACGCCATCGTTGTGGTCTTGTTATCGGCTGTGGCGCTGGCCGCGTCCTACACTCCCGCCCGGCGGGCGACCAAGGTCGATCCCATGGTGGCGCTGAGATATGAGTAGGGCAGTGGTTAGTGGATAGTGGCTAGCAGGGTTCAGCGAAGGCTTGGGTGGCGAAAACAATTGTCAGCGATCAGCTTTCCGCAGCCAGCAAGAGATCGCGCGGCCCCGCAAGCACTAGCTCAAAGCTGATGGCTCAAAGCTCACAGCGGTACCCGTCAAGGAGGATGTGATGTTCAACGAACGCTTGCACGATTTCTGGGTGCGCTTCAAGGCGCTTTTCAGCCGCCCGCAGCTTGATCGCGACCTGGACGACGAGGTGAAGTTTCATCTCGCCATGCGCGAGCAGAAGTTGCGCCAGCAAGGCGTCGGGGAGGAAGAGGCATCCTACGCCGCCCGCCGCCAGTTCGGCAACGTCACCCGGCTCAAAGAAACCAGCCGCGAGCTGTGGGGATTCCGTTGGCTCGAGAACTTTTCCCAAGACCTCCGCTACGGCCTGCGGCAACTGCGCCGCAATCCCGGTTTCACCGCCATCGCCGTCATCACTCTCGCCCTCGGCATTGGAGCGAACACGGCCATTTTCAGCCTGATCGACGCCGTCATGCTTCGTCCGTTACCGGTTCCCGATCCCCAGCAGCTCGTGGTTTTCACGTGGGAAGCGCGCCAGTGGCCTAAAACGGACGGCTATTCTGGGTGGAGCGGCTGCCCAAGTAAATCCGTGCGATGGGAGTTGGGTGCTTCGAAGGAGCCTCCGCCCGCTGGCTGCTCGTTTTCTTACCCCATGTTCGAGCAGATGCGAGCCGAGAAGGATATTTTCGCGACGGTCTTTGCCCTGGTTCCAAGCCCACAACTGGGAGTCAGCATCGACGGGAAGGCGAGCTTCGCCGAGGGTGAGTTTATTTCCGGAGATTTCTTCCCGGCACTCGGTATTCGCGCCGCGGTGGGCCGCTTGCTGGTTGCCTCCGATGAAAAAGCTGGAGCCTCTCCCGCGGTCGTGCTCAGCTACAGCTATTGGCAGAGGCAGTTCGGAGGGGCGCTCTCTGCGGTCGGGAAGTCGATTGTCGTGAACGACACACCCGCCACCATAGTGGGCGTTGGCCCGCCCGCATTTCTCGGCCTAGACCCTGGAATCGCACATGATTTGTGGCTGCCACTTTCCGCGCAAAACCTGGCAGTCCACCCATGGCCGAAAGCGACGGATGCGGCTAATTGGTGGCTTATGGTAGGAGCGCGCCTTAAACCTCAAGTTACGATCGCGCAAGCGGAGGCGGCGGCCCAGGTCATTTTCACTCAGGGCGTTACTCAAGGCGTCAACGCTGAGGGCCGCCCTTTGTTGAAACGGGAAGACGCACCGCAGCTTGAGTTGGTCAGCGCCGCACACGGCTTAGCGACCTTACGGAAAAGTTTCGGGGACGCGCTATTTCTGTTGATGGCAGCGGTCGGACTCGTGCTGCTCATCGCCTGTGCCAATGTCGCGAGCCTGACACTCGCGCGGAGCGCTGCTCGCGAAAAGGAATTTGCCATGCGCTTCACTTTGGGGGCGGAGCGCTGGCGAATTATCCGCCAGCTTCTCACCGAGAGCCTCATCATGGCGATGGCCGGCGCGTTGCTCGGTATCGCCTTGGCCTACTTGGGGGCGGGTGCATTGGCCGCCTTTCTTTCCTCAAATTGGTATTCTCCCCTGGAGATCAACGTTCATCCCGACTTGAGGATCCTGGGGTTCACCATAGCCATCGCGGTCATCACCGGAATTCTCTTCGGACTTGCACCGGCCCTGCGTAGCACACGAATCAACGTTGCTCCCTCCTTGAAGGAAAGTGCTGTCAGCCCCGCCGGGACCGCCCTGCTTGGCCGGAGATTCGGAGTGGGCAACACTCTGGTCGTCGTCCAAGTGGCCCTCTCGATTCTCGTCCTGGTGGGCGCGTCGCTGCTGGCGCGCACCCTCATCAACCTGGCAACCATGAGTATTGGCTTTGATGCGCACAACGTCGTACTCTTCGGCGTGGAGCCCGAGTTGAATGGCTACAAAGGGGACCGGCTCGCGAGTCTCTGCCCCGAATTGCAGCGACGTCTTAGCGCCGTTCCTGGGGTCGCTTCGGTTGGATATTCGGCGGTTCCTCTGCTGAGTGGCGCGTACATGGCGCAGGATATTTACTTTGCCAATGAACCCGATCGATCTCCTCAGGTTGATGTTCTCAATGTAGGTCCGAACTTCTTTGAGACCCTGCGTATCCCGCTGCTTGCCGGGCGATCGTACAACTCGCGCGACTTCGTTGACACATCGGAGAAGAAAGCGAAAGTTGTCATTGTGAACCAGACTTTCGCGCGGCGGTTTTTTGGTAAGCACAATCCCGTTGGACAGTTGATCAGCCTGGAGAAAGGAAAGCCACCCAATGTGGAGATTGTCGGCGTGGTGGGGGACACAAAGTATAACAGCCTGCGTGAGGGGATCGAACCGACCCTCTACTCCCCGATGCAACCCGGCGGAGGGTTTTTTGAAGTCCGCACGGCTCTGGACCCAAAGGCACTTCTTCCCTCGATCCGCGACGCTGTGAGCAGCGTGGACAGCAACCTGCCGATCTATCACCTGATGTCGCAAACGGAGCAAATCGATCGAGCGATATTCCAGGAACGCTTGGTCGCGTGGCTTTCAGGAACCTTTGCTCTGCTGGCACTGGTTGTAGCCTGTATCGGACTCTACGGACTCCTTGCCCACGAGGTGGCGCGGCGCACGCACGAGATGGGAATCCGCATGGCGTTGGGAGCCTCGCCGGTAGAGGTGCTTGGCCTTGTCCTCGGGCGGGGTATTCGTCTGGTTGCCCTCGGCGTGGTGGTTGGAATCGGCGCGGCACTTGGCCTGGCCCGGTATCTCCAGAGCCTGCTCTTCGGGGTTCGTCCGATTGATCCGCTTGCGTATGCTGCGGTCACGATTCTGCTGTTGATCGTAACCTTCGGCGCATGTTACGTGCCCGCCCGCCGGGCGACCAAGGTCGATCCCATGGTGGCGCTGAGGTATGAGTGAAGCTGTCAGCTATCAGCGATCAGCTATCAGCAGCACCACCCCTGAGTCGCCTCCTTGCTAAGGAGGGAAAGCCGCAGGACGCGGCGGTTTGGGCAGTAGCTGAAAGCTGACAGCTGACGGCTGAAAGCTGCCACCGGTGGCGTCAGGGAGAATCCGATGTTCCGCGAACGCATACATGACTTCTGGCTTCGGGTGAAGGCTTTGGTCGGGCGCCGCGAGCTTGACCGCGACCTAGACGATGAGTTGCAGTTTCATCTCGCCATGCGCGAGCAGAAATTGCGCGAGCAAGGCGTCGCGGCGGAAGAGGCTCCCTACGTCGCCCGCCGCCAGTTCGGTAACGTCACCCGGCTCAAAGAAACCAGCCGCGAGCTGTGGAGCTTCCATTCAATGGAGATTCTCTGGCAAGACCTTCGCTATGGCCTGCGCGGGCTGCGCAAGAATCCCGGTTTCACCGCCGTGGCTGTGCTGACGTTGGCGCTCGGCATTGGCGCGAACACAGCAATTTTTAGCCTGCTCGATGCGATCCTGTTGAGAACGCTCCCGGTCAGCCACCCGGAGAGCCTGGTGGTGCTCGCTTCATTTTCTCGAGAGGGAAGGGTCGGTGACTTTGGCTACTCGGACTACCAGATCTTGCGCGACGGCAACCGGGCGTTCTCCGGTGTGCTCGCGACCTCGAGCCAGGCGCGCATCGATGTCGGGATGGGGGCTGGCACGGAAGTCGCTCTACGTAAGATCGTCTCCACCAATTACTTTTCCGTGCTCGGCGTTCAACCTTTCCTCGGGCGTGTGTTTACCAATGAGGATGAGAACGTGCAGGTTGCCGTCATCAGCAATGGCTTCTGGAAACGTAGCTTCGGCGGCTCTCCCTCGGCAGTCGGGAATCAGATTGACCTGGATGGGTCGGCGTTCACCATCGTCGGCGTTGCGCCACCCGAGTTTTTTGGCGAGACCGTGGGAGAAGCACCGGATATGTGGGCAACGGTAAGCCTAATGCCTGCGTCGCGAAGGAGCCTGCCGGGCTTCACATGGCTCAATCTGATGGGGCGTCTGAAGCCCGGCGTTCAGGCGCAGCAGGCGAGCGTAGATCTGAGCCTTCTGTTGCCGCAGATCCCGGATAGCGAGTCGCGAGGCGGTTTTATTGATCGCATCGCAGTGGAAGCCGGCGACCGTGGGGGTTCCGCGCTCCGTGACAGCTTCTCCGTTCCCTTGAACATTTTGATGGCGGTGGTGGCGGTGGTTCTGCTGATTGCCTGTGCCAATTTGGCGAGTCTACATCTGGCCCGTGCGGCAACACGACAAAGAGAGATCGCCACTCGCCTCGCGCTCGGAGCCGGCCGCGGCCGCATTGTCCGGCAATTGGTGACTGAAAGCGTGCTGCTGGCACTGATGGGAGGCACTGTTGGACTTCTATTTGCCGTTTGGACGGAGCGGTTTTTGCTGAGTCTGGTTGCCGGTGTGGGTCGTGCGATCACCGTAGACCTCCGTCCTGACATTCATATCCTGGGATTTACCGGAGTGATTTCGCTTGCGACAGGTGTGCTATTTGGTCTGGCGCCTGCTCTTCAAGCCGCGCGGCAGGGCGGCGGTGTGGGGCTGAAACCTAACTCGCAATTCCGCGCGGGTAGTCAACGGCCTTGGGGGCTAAAGGGCGGGCTGATCGCGATGCAAGTCGCCCTCTCAGTACTTTCATTAGTCGTCGGAGGCCTGCTTATTCGAACTCTCGAAAATCTAAAGACCCAAGACATCGGATTCCGTGCCGCCAATGTCCTTTCTGTGCAGATCAGTTCCGAGCGCGAGCACCGGCCGCCGTCAGCGAGCGTGATCGTGCCATTGCTTCAGCGCATGGAGGCCATCCCGGGAGTCCAAGCCGGGAGTTTCTCTTTCACTCCAACCCTGGCGGTCGACGGTAGTGGTGTCAGCGGGCTGAAGTTCGAGGGGTATCCGCCAACTCGGGAGGATCAACGGGCACAAGCAAATTGGGTGGGGCCCAATTATTTTCGCACGTCGGGCATCCCGTTGATCGAGGGGCGCGAGTTTTCCCTGGCGGACAATTCCAACGCATCGAGAGTCGCAATTCTCAACCAGACCACGGCGCGCCACTACTTCGGCAACCAGCCTGCCGTGGGCAAGCGGTTCGAGTTCAATAAGGAGCAATACCAGATCATCGGTGTCGCAAAGGATGCAAAGTACGTTGACCTTCGCGAATCGAACTTGCCGTTCGTGTACTTTGCGGCGTTACAAAGCAACTCTGAAATCCAATCGCTGGAGCTGCGTACCACAAGCTCTCCTTTTGCCGTCGCTGGCGCCGTACGCGCCGCGATTGGGGAGGTGGATCCACATCTGAGAATCCGTGAAATCACAACTCTCGAGAAACTCATCGATCAAAAGTTGGCGCGCGAGTTTCTCGTCGCGGATATTGCAGGTTTCTTCAGCGGCTTGACCCTACTGCTGGTCTTTATCGGAATTTATGGAACGCTGGCTTATACGGTTGCTCGCCGGACGAACGAAATTGGCATCCGAATGGCACTGGGTGCGAGAAAAAGCGACGTGCTCCAGCTTGTGGTGGGCCAAGGAATGGTTCTTGCCTTCGCGGGTTTGGCCCTGGGAATGGTTGGAGCCCTGGGCCTGACGCGCTTCCTCGCGAGCCTGCTCTATGGCGTGAAGCCCTCCGATGCACTCACCTTCGTCGCTGTCTCATTTATCCTGATCGCTGTGGCACTCTTGGCGAGTTACATCCCGGCACGGCGCGCAATGAAGGTCGATCCCATGGTGGCGCTGAGATATGAGTGAAGCTGTCAGCGATCAGCTATCAGCTTTCAGCATTCAGCACCGCACCTGAGTCCTCTCCTTGCTAAGGAGGGGAACCCGCACGACGGGGCGGTTGGGGCAGTTGCTGATAGCTGACGGCTGAGAGCTAATAGCGATGGCCTTCAAGGAGAATCCGATGTTCCGCGAACGCATACATGACTTCTGGCTTCGGGTGAAGGCCTTGGTCAGGCGCCGCGAGCTTGACCGCGACCTAGACGATGAGTTGCAGTTTCATCTCGCCATGCGCGAGCAGAAATTGCGCGAGCAAGGCGTCGCGGCGGAAGAGGCTCCCTACGCCGCCCGCCGCCAGTTCGGCAACGTCACAGGCCTTAAGGAAACCAGCCGCGAGCTCTGGGGATTCCGTGGGTTTGAAATCCTGCTGCAAGATGTGCGATACGGCGCCCGCCAGTTGCGCTGTAATCCCGGCTTCACAGCCGTGGCGGTGCTCACTCTGGCCCTTGGCATCGGTGCGAACACCGTTATGTTCAGCGTGGTGAATGGAATCCTGCTGCGGCCCTTGCCGTACCCAGATCCCGGCCAGCTTATGACCATTGTTTCTGTCAGCACGAAAAACCACGAAATAATGGAATCCGTGTCGGTTGCTGACTTCCCCTTCGTCAAGGAACAAACCGATGCGTTTGACGGCTTGGCTCTTTATGGCTACTCGATCCCGACTCTTACCGGCCGAGGAGAGCCCGAGCAGCTCGCAGGTGGTGCTGCGACCCCAGGGCTTTTCCCTCTACTGGGGGTGAGGCCTCTGCTGGGCCGAAACTTTCTGCCCGATGAAGCTACACGCGGCAAGAGTCATGTCGTGATTTTGAGCCATCGGCTCTGGCGGCGACGATTCGGTGGCGACCCGGCAATCATTGGTAAGAGTGTGACGCTCAGCGAGCAGCTTTACACGGTGATTGGGGTGATGCCGCCGGGATTTGCCTTCCCGTCTGCTAAGACTGGGCTTTGGCTTCCTCTCGTGCTGCAAGGCCAGGAAGCGGTGAGCCACGGCTGGAGATCGCGCCGCATGCTGGCGCGCCTGAAGCTTGGTGTGGACCTGACGAGAGCGCAGGCGGAACTGGACACAGTGGGCGCGCGCCTTGCCCGCCAATTTCCCCAGGATCAGGCATGGGGATTGCAAATAGTCCCCTTGAAAGAGGCCATCGTTGGATTGTTCCGGCATGCCCTTCTGCTGCTCTTGGGAGCAGTCGCTCTTGTGCTCCTGATTGCATGCGCCAACCTGGCCAACCTCTTTCTCAGCCGCGGCCGCGCACGCGAGAGAGAAATGGCGATTCGCTGTAGTCTGGGAGCCACGCGCCGCCGCGTCGTCCGGCAGTTACTTACCGAGAGCCTGATCATTGCAGCGATTGGCGGTGCGTTAGCCCTCCTGTTTGTCCCCGCTGGCGCAAACTTTATCCGCGCCATTGCGCCTGCGGACATTCCACGATTGGATCAGATCAGCGTTGACGGCCGGGTTCTCTGGTTTGTCTTCGGCGCTTCCATGCTTACAGGCGTCCTGTTCGGACTGGCCCCGGCAATTCATGTTTCCAAACCTGACGTGACCTCGGCGCTCAAGGATGGATTTCAGACTACACCCGCCGGCTTCGGACTCTTCCAGGCACATCGCACCCGGTCCGCGCTGGTTGTCGCCGAGGTTGCAATGGCGATGGTGCTCATGTCCGGGGCGGTGTTGCTTCTCCGGAGTCTGTGGAAACTCGTCAATGTCAATCCCGGTTTCGACCCCCGAAATCTCCTCACCATGGAACTCTCAGTTACCTCCCGCAAGTTTCAGGACGACAAGGCGCAAATAGCGTACTTTAACCAGATCCTTGAAAGTGTCGCAGGCCTTCCGGGGATTAAATCAGCCGCTGTGGCAAGCGGATCCCCACTTTACATGACCATGTCAGTTGGTTTCGATCTCGGCGGGCGCCCATCGAGGGAAGAATCGCCACAAGCCGGCTTCGAAATTGTGAGCCCGGACTACTTTCGTACCCTCGGCATCCGCCTCCTCGAAGGGCGACCGTTCACGTTCCGAGATACCGAGAACTCACCCGCGATGGTGATTATCAATCAGTCCTTCGCTCGCCGTTACCTTCCTGGCCAGGGTTCCTTGGGAAAGAGAATCCATGTCGGCTGGGGGAAAGATGAGGCCGGAACTGATGCGCAGATTGCAGGTGTTGTCAGTGATCTTACGCCGGAAGATCGGCCTTCGCCCACGATGTATGTCTCTTACCTTCAATTTGGGGCGAATGGGTACATGAGTCTGTTCGTACGGACGGGTACGAGTCCGCTGGCCGCCGCAGATGCTGTGCGGCGTCAGATTTGGTCAGTCAACAGCGAACAGCCGGTGGCCAATATCCGCACGGTCGAGCAAGACATATCAACGACAGTGGCTGAGCCGCGCTTCCACACTTTGCTTCTCGGAACCTTTGCGGGATTGGCTTTGGTACTGGCGCTGGTGGGGATTTACGGCGTGATGTCCTATACCGTCATCCAACGCACGCACGAAATCGGCATCCGCATAGCCTTGGGAGCCGCGCGCACCGAGATCTTGCGGCTTGTTTTGCAACAGGGACTCGTCTTTGCAGGGTTCGGTTTAGCGATCGGGCTGGGCCTGTCATTGTTTCTGACGCACCTACTGCGCAGCTTGGTGTTTGAGGTGCAGCCAAACGATGCTCTGACCTTGGTGATCGCGTCGGTCGTGGTCACCGGCATGACCCTGTTGGCCGCTTTCCTGCCCGCCCGCCGGGCGACCAAGGTCGATCCGATGGTGGCGCTGAGATACGAATAGGGCCAGTGGCTAGTGGTTAGTGGATAGTGGCTATCAAAGGTCAGCGAAGGCTCGAGCGAAGAGAAAAGCCGTCAGCTTTCAGCACTCAGGAGTCAGCTAAAGCCGAGCGGCCCGGTGTGCAGTAGCTGAAAAGCTGATAGCTGGCGGCTGAAAGCTCATAGCGATGGCCTTCAAGGAGAGTCCGATGATCAACGAACGCTCGCACGATCTATGGCTGCGCTTCAAGGTGCTTTTTAGTCGCCCGCGGCTCGACCGCGACCTGGACGATGAGCTGAAGTTTCATCTCGCCATGCGCGAGCAGAAGCTGCGCGAGCAGGGCGCCGCGGCGGACGAGGCCCCCTACGCCGCACGCCGCCAGTTCGGCAACGTCACAGGGCTCAAGGAAACCAGCCGCGAACTGTGGGGATTCCGCTCGCTCGAAATCCTCTGGCAGGACCTTCGCTACGGCGCGCGACGCCTGCGCCAGTCGCCCGGCTTCACGCTGGTTTGCATCATCACGCTCGCCCTCGGCATTGGCGCCAACACCGCCATCTTCACTCTGATCGATGCGGTGATGCTGAGGTCTCTGCCGGTCGAGAATCCCCAGCAACTCTGGCGCCTTGGCAGCGGAAATGATTGCTGTGAGATCGACGGATTCCCGGATGACGGTAACTGGGACATCTATTCTCATCAGCTCTACTTGCAGCTTCGAGATCACACGCCGGAATTCACCGCTCTGACGGCTTTTCAGGCCGGCTTGATGAACCTGAACGTCCGGCGCCGTGGCGCCTCGAGTCCAGCCGAGCCCTACGTGGGCGAGTTCGTCTCCGGGAATTACTTCTCCACGCTTGGCATCGGCGCCTTTGCCGGACGGGTCATCGCGCCGGCCGACGACAGTCCCGGCGCGCCGCCGGTGGCGGTGATGAGTTATCGCGCGTGGCAGCAGCATTTCGGCGGCGATCCCTCGGTTGTCGGCGCCACTTTCACCGTGAACACCACGGCTTATGTCGTGGCGGGAATTGCCCCGCCTGGATTCTTCGGCGAAACTCTGCGCGCCGACCCGCCTGACTTGTGGCTTCCGCTCGCGACCGAACCGGCGCTTCAGGGCACAAATTCCCTATTGAATGTGGCCGATGAAAACTGGCTCTACATCATCGGGCGTATGAAGCCGGACGTCCCAGCCGGGCAATTGCAATCCCGCCTATCCACTGAACTGCGGAACTGGCTCAGCGCGCAGGCTACTGCTCCTGTCCAGGTCCGCGCCGAGATCCCCAAGCAGTCGATCAAGCTGGCGCTTGCCGGAGGTGGCGTGGCCCGCCTTCAAGGAGACTACAAACAGGGCTTACGAATGCTGATGATGATTGCCGGCCTGGTCATGCTGATCGCCTGCGCCAATATCGCCAACCTGCTGCTGGCGCGGGGCGCGGCCCATCGCGCGGAAACCGCCATCCGCTTGGCGCTCGGCGGTCCCCGCTCGCGCCTGATCCGGCAAATGTTCACCGAAAGCGTGCTGCTGGCGCTCCTCGGAGGGGCTGCCGGCCTTTATGTGGCTTACTCTGGAACGCGGGCCATTTTGCTGCTGGCATTTCGCGGCGCCCATTACGTTCCCATCGACGCCCACCCTTCGCTCGCCGTGCTCGGTTTCGCATTCCTGCTTTCGCTCGCGACTGGAATTGTGTTTGGCGTTGGGCCGGCCTGGATCACTTCGCGCTCCGATCCCGCTGACGCCCTGCGCGGCGCCGGCCGGGCCACCCGCGACCACTCCTCCCTGGCGCGCCGCTCGCTGGTGGTGCTCCAGGTGGCGCTCTCGCTCGTTTTGCTGGCGGGCGCCGGCTTGCTCGCCGCGAGCCTCGATCATCTCCAGGACCAGCGGTTCGGATTTGAAACCCGCGGCCGCCTGATCGCGAGGGTTGATCCCACCCTTGCAGGCTACACTCCCGGGCGCCTCTACGGGTTGTATCAGCAACTCGGCCAGCGTCTTCCCCAAATCCCCGGCGTGATCAGCGCCAGCTATTCGCTCTACAGCCCGATGGAAGACAACAACTGGAGTTCCGGCATTCATATCGAAGGCCACCCGCCGGATGAGCGCGCCAGCGCCTCCTGGCTGCGCATCAGCCCGCATTATTTCGAGACCATCGGTACGCCCGTGCTGCGCGGACGCCCGATCGGCGATGAGGACACCCCCAATTCGCGCCGCGTGACGGTGGTCAACCAGGCCTTCGCCCGGCAATTCTTTCCCAAGGAAGATCCGCTCGGCAAGCGCTTCGGGATCGGCGATGCGAGCCACGGCGGCGACTACGAAATCGTGGGAATCGTCGAGGACGCCAAATACCAGGATGCCCGCCAGCCCGCCTACGCCACCTTCTTCCTGCCGTTCCTGCAAACCGTGAAATATAACAAGCCGAGTTATGACTCCGCGATGGAGCGCTCCAACTACATCGGCGATATCGAGTTGCGCGTGGCCGGGAAACCGGAGAACCTCGAGCCGGAGCTCCGGCGTAGCCTGGCCGACATCGATCCCAACTTCGCCGTCATCGACATAATGTCCTTCAGTGAGCAACTCGCCCGCAACTTCAACCAGGACCGGCTCATGGCGCGGCTCACAGAACTTTTCGGGCTGCTTGCGTTAATCCTGGCCTGTGTCGGACTTTATGGCGTAACTGCCTACTCGGTCGCGCGCCGGACCAGCGAGTTCGGCATCCGCATGGCTCTTGGCGCAAGCCGGGTCAGCATGTTGGCTCTCGTGTTGCGCGGCGCCCTGCTGCAACTGGCGATCGGCTTGGCCATCGGCATCCCTGTCGCGCTCGCCGGAGGCCACCTTCTCGCAAGCCAACTCTACGGCGTCAAAAGCTACGATCCCCTGATTTTGGGTTCCGCCGTCTTTGTGTTGGCCGCATGCGCCGTAGTGGCCGGCTTAGTCCCGGCCCGCCGCGCGACCAAGGTCGACCCCATTGTGGCGCTGAGGTACGAATAGAGACCTCCTGCCCAATTGGTTTCTACTGCTGACAGCTAACAGCTCACAGCCGACAGCTAACAGATTACTGCCGACTGCCTTCTGCTTACCGTCTACCGTCTACCGTTTGCCGCTTCCTACCACCCGACGGGCTTCCCCCGGTTCTGCTCCTCCAGCCACTTTTCCAGTGGGGCGAAATAGTCGCGGATGGCCGTGGCGTCCATTTCCCTTTGTCCGGTCAGGGCTTCGAGCGCGTCGGGCCACGGGCGGCTCTCGCCCATTTCGAGCACCTTGGCGAGGCGCGCGCCCGCTTCTTTGTTGTCATAAATCGAGCAGCGATTTAGCGGCTCGGTGCACCCTGCCGTCTTCGCCAGGGCGCGATGAAACTGGAATTGCAAGATGGCTGCCAGGAAATACCGGGTGTAGGGAACGTTGGCCGCCACGTGGTATTTCGCGCCAGGGTCAAAGTCCTCTTCGCTGCGCGGCGTGGGCGGCGCGACGCCCTGGTACTTCAATCGCAAGGCCCACCAGGCTTGGTTGTACTGCTCGGGCGTGATCTCACCGGAAAAGACCTTCCACCGCCATTGATCGATGAGAAGTCCAAAGGGCAGGAAAGCGATTTTCTCCAGAGCCTTTTGCATGAGCAAGCCCAAGTCCTTGGAGGGATCGGGAGCCTTATCGAGCAGCCCGAGTTTCACCAGATATCGCGGCGTGATGGAGAGCGCGATGGTGTCGCCGATGGCCTCGTGGAAGCCGTCATTGGCGCCGTCGCGAAGCAAGTAAGGCTGTAGGCGGTAGGCGCGCTGATAGAAGCTGTGCCCGAGTTCATGATGAATGGTGGAGAAATACTCTGAGGTGATATCAATACACATTTTCACGCGCAGGTCCTGGTCCAAATCGACGTGCCAGGCGCTGGCGTGGCACACCACGTCGCGGTCACGCGGTTTCGTAAACATCGACCGCTCCCAAAACGTCTGCGGCAGGGGAGCGAAACCGAGCGAGGTAAAGAAGTGCTCGCCGTAGCGGACCATCCCCAGGGCATCGGTGTTGCGGCTTTTCAAAATCTGGGTCAAGTCGTAACCCGGGTCGGCATTGGGCGGCGCGACCAGGGGATAGACGTTGTCCCAGGATTGCGCCCACAGATTGCCCAACAGGTCAGCGGGGATGGGGCCGCTTGCGGGAACCGCCTGGTCGCCGTATTTCTCGCGCAACTTCCACCGCACATACGCGTGGAGCTGCAAGTAGAGCGGGCGCACTTGCCCCCACAGCCGGTCCAGTTCCCGCGCAAAATCATCCGGAGGCATGTCGTACTTCGAGCGCCACAGAGCGCCGGTGTCTTTAAATCCCAGTTCCCGCGCCCCTTGATTGGAGAGCTCGACGAAGCGCACAAAGTCCTTGCGCATGGGCTTCGCGATTTCGTGCCAGCCTGCCCAGGCATCGCGCAATTCATTAGGGTCGCGGCTGGTGGCCATTAGGCGCGTGATGTCCTCGATATCCAAGCACTTGTCCTTGCCGGGCGGGCACCACTTCCCCTTGCCGTAGGTGCCCTCCATGCGGGAGGCAATTTCGGTGATTTCCGAACTCAGGTGGGGATCGGCGGGGGTCGGCAGGACTAACGAGATTTTCAGGATCAGCATCTTGCGAGCCAGGTCCGCGGGCAATGGCAAGCCGTCGAAGCGGGTGGCCTGCTTCGCCAAATCCACCTGCGCGGCAATCGCCCGCTCGTCCGCCTGGGCCGCCAGGATTTCCGTGTCGTCGGTGATGTAGGTAGCCTTCACCCAATCGGCCCGGCTGGCGTTCACATTCAGTTCCAGCAACCTGGCCTCGGCATTCTTGATGAAGGCTTCCGCCTCCGCGACCGTCGGCGGCTGCTGCGCCGACAGTTTCTCTTCTGCGTTTGACATGGAGACCACTCCAAACAAGATGACGGCAAGAACTAATAGATTACCAGTTCCCAGACCTCGCATCATGGAACTCCTGCTGTGGGCGTTAAGATTCTCCTAACATCAGGCGCCTCTACTGAGGTGCCGTTTGTTAGGGGCGCCCCGTATCTTAGGCCGATTAATCCGTCGGGGCAAGGGGCCAGCAAACATGCGGAGCGGAACATTTGGCCAGAATTCACCTCGTTAGGCGTTTCACCCGTTTCTTTCACCCACGCATCCCGATCGATGGTTTCTTCCTTCCCCTTGCCATGCATTCTCTCCAACTACATTTATTATCATCAACATCACGGGGTAAAGGCTACAGGTCATTTATTTTCATCAACATCACGGGGTACGGGGTTTTGGCTATATTCTCCCCATTTGTTTTCAGTAACATCACGGGATATACCTTCATTTTTGATATGCCCATTTTCTGCCTTGTCTTGCCCTTGAAAGTTGATTAACTTGTGTAATTTCAATGACATAAATCTTCTCAAGATTTCTGTCATAAACGGATAACCCTTTTTATTTCTAGTACATCACGGGGTCCCGGGGGATGTTGTAGCGTCGCCCCTTGTGACATGGCCGTCCCGGCCATGACTCCTTCACGGGCAGGGTGCCCGTGGCACCCAACATCGACCCCGCTTCGTCTCGGTCACGGTACAATTGCCGCATTTTTGGGCAACAAACGCGAACGACTCGCGTCAAATGGCTCTCGATTCGTGCATTTTCGTGCAAATAGCATGTTTTTTGACGGACATTTTGCCATGCTTCCCTTTGTTTTCATACACATCCCCGGAGGTTCCTTCATTTTTAACATCTCTACGGTAGACCCCCGTTTCCGACTCCAAATAGCACCCTCGTGGGCCGCCCCAATGGGGAGACGTCGCGAATCGCCAATCGGCAATCGACAATCGAAAATCGGCAATCGAAAATCGAAATTCGAAGATCCGCCACATGCTGGAGTCTTCCATCCTATTGGAAGTGACAGCCGACGGTTGGTGGCCAACCACGTTCCGCGGCGACCACTCAGCCTACTGCCTGCTACCTCCTGCCTACCGCCCCCGCCGCCAAACCCGAGCCTCGGGTTCTCGGCCGGCGGATGCTGAAGCCGGAATACTGCCCCGCTGACTTCGGAGGTTGGCTGGGCTCGGATGCGAAAAGGTAAGAGACTGGCGCGCGGACATAACTGTACCCCACAGTAACACCTAGTCATTATATCATCCAATACTAAAAAGTCAAGAGAAATCTACCAGAGCTAGAGGCTACAAAATGTCGCTGGCGAAATGCCTTCGTAGCGCGGACCTGTCTTGTAGGTCCGCGGCTTTTCACCCCCGCCGGCGACAATGTCCACCTTCCCGCAGAAAGCATGGGCGCCGGCAGTGCCCCGCTTCGGGGACTGTTCCAGGGCTAGTTGCCGTGTTGCGGCCAGCTCCTCCGCATCCCCCCATGCTGCACGCGCCAAAGTCAGCAACGAAACTCCGGCGAGCGGAACCATGCTGGGCTGCTCCCTGCTGGACCCTGGGAGTGGAACGGCGTTCTTCGGACACAATCCAGCGAAGGACCCATCTACCATCGCCTCCGCGTTTAACATCCATGAGGAGTCCGCAGGTGAGAGTGGACGCCAGGTCTCAGGTTTCGCGACAAACCTCAAAGTGGATTGGTATCCTTAATCATCGCCTGTAGTTACCAGCGTGGCGCCTGCCAAGTGACGACCTCGAATTGCCCGCCGCTCCACTTCGGGGAGGTCACAAAGGGGGCGGGCAGCCATCAGGCCTCGGGCTACGCTCGAGTCAACACCTCAAGCGTGTGAAAGAAGCGTTCTGCGTGCGGAGACTTCCGTCTAACTTGGGCTGGAGCGATGAAGGTTAGCAAAGTATATCCATGGGCGGTCTTGTGGTATTCCCCCTTAGTTGTGTCTCTCGATGCCCGCTTAAGAGCAGGAACAAGAACAACTTTGGGAATGGCTTCGATATCTTGGCGCGACGGCAAGGATTTCACGCGGAATCCCCGGCCGTAGTATTTGGCAAGGGCTTCCTTGTCGGCGATGAACCAAGCCTCCATGCTTTGCACCATTAAGTGGGCTCGCTCTTCGGTTGCGGTTTTGGGTTTCTGCCACCTATCCGGTGCCGCGGCAAGATGCGCCCAGACGCCCACCCTCACCGGCCGTTCGGCATCGACCAGGAGTATTATTACCTCGTCTGTGTTCCTCACGAGGGCATCACAGAAATTCTGAAACGCCTTCAGCCGGCCACCCGATGCTATCACCGTTGGGTTTTGTTGCAGGCTGCCGAGATTCTGAAACAAGGTGCGGAAGCCCTCGCGGCACGCAGCCTTGGTACTGCCGGCGTCACCGCCTCCTTCTACGTAAATGCGAACCTTCACCAGCGATTTCCCCCGATCTCTCCAGTCCGCCACAACTGGCCAAGACTATAACGCTCCAGCCACGAAGTAAGGCGTTCCTTCTTCAACCGGGTCATCTTTGTTGCGCCCTCTTCCTTTTCGAAAACGATGACCGAATCGGGCCGGTCGGTGAACTGGTCAACTAGCGCGTCAGAATGGGTTGTCACGATCAACTGCATCCGTTCCGAAGCCTGTGTGAGTAGCTTAGCCAACATGCGGATTGCGTCTGGATGCAGTCCAAGCTCTGGTTCCTCAAGACACACGAGAGGCGGGGGTGATGGATGCAAGAGGATCGTGAGGAGGGCGAGCCATCGCAGCGTTCCGTCGGAAAGTCGGAAGGCAGATATAGTCACCTTGTTTCTCTCTTCAATTCGTGTGTCGACAAGACCGCTTTGCAGCAGGGTGTGGATATCGACGGCGTCGGCATAAAACGCTTTAAGGTACCTCAACAAATCTGGTTTGATATTGGCATCCGAATAGAATCGGTTCAGCATCAGGCCAAGGTTGTGTACGTCTTCATCCAGATAATCGTTCTTTTCTTCGGCCCCGTACAAATCCCGCATCGTCGACCCCGGTCCAAACTCCCAGTTCGAATAAATCCGAAAGGAACGAAACAGGCGGCCGAGGTACGTAATCTCCGGGTAATTCTTGGAATCCTTCCGTTGGGACAGCACCGATTGCTGGGGGTCGCTCTCCTCATCCGACAGTGTCAACCCTGCCCCCTTGGAATAGATCGTCGGGCGCCCCTTCTGGTAGGCGAGAAATGCCTCACTTGGCGAAACTGACGTGACTTTTTCATCGATTATCGCCACTTTCCCTTTCCGTCCCGTAAAGCTCAGTTGATAGCGAACTGACTTCTTCACCCTGCGGAGATTAAAGGTGGCATCGATTGTTGCCGTCGGATTGGGAGTCCCTTTCCACAAACAGTCGGAGATTCCCCCCGCGCCCGCTACCGCCTCGGCGAAATCGTCTGGCAGACCCTTAAGCAGGCCGATGGCTTCGATGAGGTTCGATTTTCCCGAGGCATTGGGGCCGATGAGAATGTTAAGCGGCCCAAGTTCTACGTCTGCCCCATTCTCTCCAAATGAAAAGAGGTTTTGTACCCTAAGACTCTCAATGGCAGGGGTCTTCGGCATCGGTCTTCTCCGTCGCGGGTTTCGGCGATGTGATTATAACCGCTAAATCCGCCTTTGTGTTGGATTGTGCCGCCAGATGGTGGCACGGACAGCGCTTTCCTGTCCGTGGCTACTAACTACCGGCGGCTAGAATATAATATCCATTATGGCGACACTCGAAACGCAAGGCATCTCGCTCCATTATGAAACCTATGGGGACCGCAGCAAATCCCCAGTCCTCCTGCTCGCCGGACTTGGCGGCTCCGGCAAGAGCTGGGGTTCGCAGGTCGAGAAATTCGCGAAGGGCCACTTTGTGGTGGTTCCTGACCATCGGGGCACGGGCCAAACCACGCGGTCGGTGGGCGGCTATACGATCGCCCAGCTCGCGGCGGACATGGCCTCGCTGGTCGAGCATCTCGGACTCGGACCCGTGCACGTCGTCGGCACCTCGACCGGCGGCGCCATCGGGCAGGCGATGGCGCTCGATCACGCCACGGTTGTATGCACGCTCACGATGGCCTCGTCCTTCGCCCGCGCGGACGCCTATCTGCGTCGCGAGTTCGCACTACGCCGGAAGCTGATGGCGGAGGCGGACGCGCATACGATCTATAACTGCTACGCGCTCTTCCTCTTCTCCCCAAAGTTTGCAAGCGATTATCCCGACGGCGTGGCCCAGTGGGTCGAAAGGGCCGCCGCGCTCCCCCCGGAGCGAGAGATCGCGCTGAAGCGCATCGATATGATCATGGCGCATGACGTTTTTGCGCGGCTCGATTCCATCCGCCAGCCCACGTTGGTGGTCTGCGGCGACCGCGACTTCTGTACCCCGCCGCATCTTTCGGAAGAGATCGCGCGTGCCGTCCCTGGCGCCGGGCTGGTGCTCTTCCCGGGCAGCGGCCATTTCATCCACGTTGAGCAGGAAGAGCGGTTCTTCGAAACGGTGCGCACGTTCGTGGACAGGCACTGAGGACATCGGGTTAGCGGTAGCAAGCGCAGCGCTGACCTGTCTTGTAGGACCGCGGCTCTTCGGGCCTGCCAGCGCTTGCGGGTTCAGAGTTGCAGCCGCACAGTATGGCACATTGACATACGCCCACTGCCGGTTAAACTATACCGAGCGACATAAGTGTTTGGGCATCCGGCTGTAGCGGCGGTCTCCGACCGCCGTCGTCGATCGGAGATCGACGCTACAATTTATGTCGCTCTGTATAGAGTGGGATTTGGAAATCATTTCCGGAGCGGAGTCGTGAGTACAAAGCGAACTCACATTGTCATTCCGGAGCAGTTGGTAGCCCGTATTGACATCCTTGTGGGCAAACGAGGACGCAGTAAATTCCTGACCCAAGCCGCTGAAAAAGAGCTCATGCGGTTGCGCCAAATCAAGGCACTTGAATCTGCCGCCGGTTCCTGGAAAGACAAAGATCATCCCGAATTGAAACACGGAGCAGCGAGGTGGGTGGACAAGTTGCGCCGCGAGGACGAAAAGCGCTTTCAGAAAGTGACGGCCCGCTAACGTGGCCACCTACCTCCTCGATACAAGCATAATCATGAAGAAACTGAGCCTCTACCCACTGCCCTGATCCAGGCAGGGCTGACAGCTCACAGCCGACAGCTTACAGCCGTGCACCGTTCGACACTTCCCCCGCCCTAACCCCTAACCCCTAACCCCTAACCCCGACTATCTCTTTGACGCCATGCCTGAACTCGGATATAACACGGGCAACGGAGGGAGTTATGGACAATATGAACAAGGTCATCTTTAAGGTCATGTTCGGCCTGTGCCTTAGCCTTTGCCTGCCGTTCCCGGTACGGGCGCAATTGGTGCAGGACTTCAATCCGCCGCCGACGTCGTGCTGCCTTCCGGGGGCTGCCACCCGTCTGGCGGACGCCCTGCTTGACTGGAATCAATTGGGCCGCTATCACCAGGATGACTTGCGGCTCGAGGCCGCGCTGGCCGTGCCAGGCCGCGTGGTATTTATGGGTGACTCGATAACCGACGGATGGGATTTGGCGAAATACTTTCCCGGAAAGCCTTATGTGGATCGTGGGATCAGCGGGCAAACGACCGTGCAGATGGTCGTGCGCATGCATCCTGATGTCATTCACCTCCAACCGGCGGCATTCATTCTGTTGGCAGGCACCAACGACATTGCCCACAACACCGGCCCGGAGACGCTAGAGATGGTGGAGGACAACATCCGCGCCATGTGCGAACTGGCCGAAAGCCACCACATCAAAATTGTTCTCTGTTTGCTGACTCCCGTCAGCGACTACGGCAAGAGGAAACAGACCGACAACCGGCCGCCTGCGGATATTGTGAATCTCAACCATTGGATGGAGAGTTATGCGCGGGATGTCCACGCGCAGATTGCGGACTACTACACCGCGCTGGTGGACGATAAAGGTATGCTGCGTGAAGGCTATTCCGAAGACGGCCTGCATCCCAACGCGCGAGGATATGAATTGCTGGCGCCCGTCGCGGAGGCCGCCATCGAGGCGGCGCTGAAATAACACTATCCACTTTCATGGTGATGGGCGTTGAAATTCGACTCCTGACTGATCGAGATGCGGAGGCGTACTGGCATTTGCGGCTGGAGGCTCTGGAACGCGAACCGGAGTCGTTCGGAGAATCCGCTGGGGAGCATCTCGCAACCACCTTAGAGTCAGCCGCGGAACGCCTGGCAGCGGCGCCTGACGAAAACTTTGTTCTGGGAGCTTTCCACGAAGGCCAACTGGTGGGCATGGCGGGGTTCTACCGCTATCAAATCGCCAAGGCGCGGCACAAGGGGAGAATCTGGGGCGTCTACGTGCGCCCAAGTTTCCGCGGACAGGGCATCGGGCGGGCATTGCTACTTGCGTTGCTGGAGAGAATTCGAGCCTGCCCGGGCGTCGAGCAAGTATCCTTGACGGTGGTGAGTGGGCAAGAGGCGGCGAGGGCTCTTTATCGCTCGCTCGGTTTTGAATCCTACGGATTGGAGCCTCGCGGCCTGAAAGTTGGGGATCGTTACTTCGACAACGAACACATGGTGCTACTCATTGCCCGCTATAGTACCCATCGCGAGCTTGCACAATGAGGTCTTTCTTCTTCATGGTTACAATTATTTTGTGATACCCGGCTCCGGTGTCAGGCGGGTCAGGCGTATATCCCAGGCTGTATTGACTACGCAGTTCTTCCTGGATTTGGCTGAAAGTATCATCAATCGGGTGCTTCTTGGAAGCCTCGAAAAAGCGTCCGCCCGTTTCCTTGGAAAGTTTTTCGAGGATCTTCTTGCCGTCCGGCCGCGGTTCCTGCGGGCGAGGATACCCACCACCGTGTCGGCCCATGCCGCCGCCCATCCCGCCCATTCCCCCCATTCCACCGCCCATCCCATGGTGGCCATAGCTTCCGCTGCCAGGGCCCTCTTCATCGGCGAAAAGGATGGAATAAACCAAGGTGTCGGCGCGTTGGGCCGCCTCGATGGCGCTCGCCAGGGTTTTCTTGCTACCGCGGTCCACTCCATCGGAGAGGACGATTAGGGCCTTGCGGCCACTTTGCTTTGCCGTTATTTCATTTGACGCCAAGTAAATTGCATCGTAAAGCGCGGTGCCGCCGCCCCCATAACCGCCTCTCCCCCGGCCGCCGGGCCCCCCACGTTGCCCCTGGCCAGAGTCCGATGAGTCAGTGCCATCCTCCTGGGAACGCTGCGGTGTTTGTAAGAGGCCGAGCGCCGCCTGCAACTTTTGTCGGGAAGAGGTGAGGTCCTGGAGGAGTTCCACTTCCCGGTCGAAGTGGAGGATGAAGGCTCGGTCTTTGTCGACGCGCAGCACCTGGTCGAGAAAGGTGGCGCTCGCGTCGCGCTCCTCGCCGAGAACGCGCCGCTGACTCATGCTGGTATCCACCAGCATCCCGAGGGTCAGGGGAAGATCGGTTTCATGCGAGAAATAGCGGATCGTTTGCGGACGGTCCTGGTCCTTCAATTCGAAATCATCCTGCGTCAGGTCCCGGACGATCGCGCCCTTCTTATCCCGCACGGTGGCGAGCACGTTGACCACTTTCACGTGCACGGTTATGGGCGGCCCCTGTGCCTGCGCTCCCGGTGCTTGCTGGCTCCGGAGCGGCCGTTCCGCCACCGCCAGTAAGAGTGGTACCGCTAATAGGATTATACCGAGCCTTCCCCAAAAGTCAGATCGTCGTGCCAAATCATTGGCGCATCGTCTCGCCGCAGGCTTCTCCGAATGTTTTTTCATCATTGAACTTATCCCGCATCTCCGGCCTTGGGGCCCCCGGTGAGTGGATCTGCGTCCCGCAACATCCCCGGCTCCATCCTTGCCCACTTCCTTTGCACAAAACTCGTGGGAGGATTGCTGATTTTGACACACTTTTACTTCCCGTTTAGATGTGAAATTGTGGAGTGGAGGTTGTTTGTTATCCGCAAGGTCCTGCCCGTAGAGGAAAACATCACTGGTCGTAAGGGAAACCATGAGCCTGGGGACATTCCAACTGGACACCGGAGCGCCGCAATGGGCATTGTTTTTCATGGCAAAGGAAGCTATCGTTTCCAGCGCGAACCGTCGACAGGAGGCATGGGATGAAGGAAGAGGCTGCCAAACGACCGCTGCGAATTATTAACGGAGTTGCACCTATTCGAATTTGTGACAATGGGGGGTGGACGGATACCTGGTTTGCGAAGAAGGGCAAGATCTTCAATATCGGTGTATATCCCTATGTGGAAGTTCAGGTGGAAGTGTTTCACCGCGACGACCAGCCCGAGCATATCGTGGTCTTCGCTGAGAACTACGGCAAGCGTTTTTCGGTAGGCCCGCGGAAGGGTGGGTGGGGCGAGCATCCGTTGCTGGAGGCGGCCATCGAGCGCATGAAGGTTCCCTCGGACCTGGCCCTGAACCTCACAATATTCTCCGAGGCGCCGAGCGGGGCCTCCACCGGCACCTCGGCTGCCGTGGGTGTAGCGCTGGTGGGGGCGCTCGACCGGCTGACGCGGGGGCACCTGACGGCGCACGAGGTCGCCTACACGGCCCAGGCGATTGAGACCCAGATGCTCAAACTCCAGTGCGGCATACAAGACCAGCTATGTTCGGCTTATGGGGCTATCAATTACATCGAGATGTTTGATTACCCGTATGCCATGGTTTCCCCCATTCAGATCCCGAACACCATTTGGTGGGAGCTGGAAAGACGTTTGGTCCTGATCTACCTGGGGAAATCTCACGCCTCATCATCAGTCCATGAAAAGGTCATTCGGGAACTCGAGGGGCTGGGACCGGATTGCCAAAAGCTCCAGGACCTGCGCGCGACACCGGAAAAATCCCGCGACGCCGTATACGCAGGGGACTTTGCCGGGCTCGGGAAGGCCATGATCGAGAACACCGAAGCGCAGGAGCGGCTTCATCCCGACTTGGTGAGCCGAGACGCTCGGCGGGTGGTTGAGATTGCGAAGGCGCACGGCGCTCTGGGGTGGAAGGTGAATGGAGCCGGGGGAGACGGAGGGTCAATTACGATTCTCTCCGGGGCGCTGTCGCAAGTGAAGCGGGCGATGGTCAGAGAGATCGAAGCCGACAACCCCCTGTGCAAGAACATCCCGGTGTACTTAAGCCGAACCGGTCTTCGCACGTGGGAGGGGGGCCCGGGCGAAGTCCAATGATTTGTATTGGAAACTATTGAAGTCTGCCCATAAACTCGCTAAGATGCTGGTGGAGAGGGGATTCTCCGGGCCGCAAAGTTAACGGCGGGACGAGCTCGCGTCTGGCAGCCACCCGAGCCCATGCGGAGGCAGAATGCGTAAATACCTGATCGTGGTGATCGCCACGATATGTCTGGGGATAGGTTTAGCCGCTCCGGTCCGAGCCCAGCATGTCGATTGGCAGGCGCAACGAAAGATGCTGAAGTCACAACAGAAGCTGGAGTGGCACGCGCTAAAGGTTCAACAGCAGAACCGGAGATTGTCCTGGAAGGGGCAGCGGGTTTCCAGCGCTCAACGCGCGCAGGCAAACCACCAAATGCAGCGTGAACGTCGCGACCTGAAAATGCGGCAGAAGGATGCGATGCAGGATGCGAAAGACCGGAACAGGTCTTTAAGGGCTGTACAACACTCCTATGGCCGGTAGGGGCCGTGCGGCTTGGATGGGCCGGGTTGGCATGATTCCGGCCCGGGGAGGTCGCCATGAAATGGCGCGCTCAGGCTCTTGCAATTTGTTTGCTTGCCAGTCTGGCGACATGGGCTCAAGCGGGGCGGAAAGCTGATCGACCGGCTTCGCAGGGTCAGGCGCAAGAGCAGCCGCAGCAACCACCCGAGGACCGCCCCACGCTTGGCCCTAAAACCGGGCCGGCATTAGATACCGGCCCGCTCACGTCCACCACCAATGACCTCAAGAAATTGATGCGGATTCGCACTCTCTACGTTGAGAACATCGATAATTCACTGAGCGAAAAGCTGGTTGAGACGTTGGGAAAGTGGGGACATTTTCGTTTGGTCACGAAGCCAAAAGAAGCAGACGCAACCCTGCGGGGATCGTGCCTGGAATCGCGCCGGCTGAAGCACGTGCACTCCGAAGTTTACATTTCCGATCGCAATGGGGCCTCCGTGTGGCAGGACTCCATCTACAGGCCGTTCAATCCTCCGGGGCTGGATCAAGCCGTCAGTGATACCGCCTCACTGGTGACAGCACACCTGGAGCGGTCCCTGCGCGAGGGCGAACAGCGGTAGATAACCAACATTGGGGGCGTGATTTTCCTCGACTTTTATGGCAGGCGGATGCGAGAGGACCTGTCTCGCCGGGATTCCAGATTCCCACCATGGCCAAATTGATAACATTTCACAGAATCCTTCCGGGATGCGAGGAAGGGAACCCGGAGGCCTGGAAAGCGTTCCTGGCGGACTACACTCCCATGGCGCTCCATCTTCTTGGTGTTTATACGCCATGGGCCCCCGATACCCATTTGGATTACTGGCGTGATGCCCTTCACGCCTTGGGCGCCAATGAGTGCGCGCCGCTGAGGGGCTTTTCGCATCAATCGGAGCGCGAGTTTCTGGTGGGTTTGCGCGCTTTCCTTCAGGATTGGGCCGCCAGCAAACTCGAATCCTCGCAGGATGCCGTGAACCCTCCCGCGCCGACGATCGAAACTCTCGGCGTCTTGCTTGCGGGCCTGCCCCTGCTTCACCAGGAAATTGCATTCCTCACGCTCGCAGGGTATTCCCAAGGCACCCTGGAAAAGGTTCTGCGGACTACTCCCGCCGCAGCGGACGAAGGGTTGGGGCGCCTGAGCTCGAGTTATGCCCCCGTGCTCGAGCGAAAGGCGGACCGCTGCTTATGGCCCTCCGCCTGGACCGGCATCTGCCAATCGGCGCGCGCAAACGGGCAGCAGGATTGCACCCCCCTCCGCCAGCTCATCCGTATTCTCGACGGCCAAGCGAGCTGGTATGACAAGAATCCGGCGGAAGAACACCGCAGCAAGTGCCTCCATTGCCTGGAACTTTGGACGTCGTTACTCGAGGTTGTCGCCTGGGACAGGACACGCCAACGCTGGCCACCGGAGATGACAGCACGCCTGCTGGCAGCCATTCCCCTCAAGCAGGAAGTGCGCAAGTCATCTTTGTTCGCCCGCATGCTGGGCAGGTAGATCGATTTCACCTATGCGTAATTACCGTCAGGAGTTTTCGGACTTTTCGCCCCTGGTATATCTCGACTGTGCCTACCAAGGACCTTTCCCGCGGGTTACGGTGGAGCGAATTCAACGGGCCGTGGAACTCAAATGCCGCCCGGACCGTTTGAAGGCCCCCGAGTATTTCGGCCTGCCGGCCCGCGTCCGCACGCGAATCGCCCGCTTGACCGGCGCTCGAGCGGAGGAGATCGCGATCACCTCCAGCGCCACGCAGGGAATTGGCATCGCCGCAGCGGGCTTGGGCCTGGGCGCGGGCGATGAAGTCGTGGTGGCGAGCTCGAACTTTCCTTCCAACCTTTTTACCTGGCTTCACCTGCGGCGGAAAGGCGTAACGGTCAAGGTCATCCATCCGGCCGAAAGGGAAGTGACCCTCGACCAGGTGGCGGCGGAGTTGACCCCCTGGACGCGCGTCCTCGCGCTCGATTGGGTGAATTACTCCACCGGCTTTCGAATCGACCTCGCCGCGTTCGGCGCGCTCATTCACCACCGGGGCGGGATATTGGTTGTGGACGGCACGCAAGGAGTGGGCGCGAATGATTTGGATTTGCACGCGCTGCCTGTGGACCTGATGGCCTGCGCAGCTTACAAGATGCTTCTGGGCCCGTATGGAACGGGATTCGCCTATGTGGCGCGGGAATTGTTGAGCAAGCTTGACCTGCCCGTCGTCAACTGGTACTCGGTCGAAGGCGCGGAAGACTTCGATTCCCTCCCCACTGAGGAGTTCCGCTTGATTCACGATGCTCGCGTGTTCGATTCCGGCGAAACTGGAAATTTCATCAACCTTCATGCTTTGGAAGCATCCTTGGAATTCGTGGAAGGGGTCACCGTCCCCACCGTGAACGCCCATTGTCGCGGGCTTCTGCATCGCTTGGAGGAAGGACTCCGCGCCCTCGGTTATACTCTCTCGGCGGCGTCGCTGCCCAATCACGAATCGACGATTCTGGGCTTTCATGCCTCGACTCCCGGGTCGACTGCGGTGCTCCATCAAAAGCTCTCGGCGAATCACATTGCGGTGAGTTTGCGCCACGGCATGATTCGAGTTTCGCCGTACCTTTACAATGACGAGGCCGATATCGACCGGATACTCGAAATTGCGCGCCCGGCCTGAAGTACTGCCAATTCGCTGAACTACCCCCATGCGCCTTCGTCCCTACCGTCCCGAAGACCTGCAAACCCTCTACGATATCGATCAGGTTTGTTTTGTTCCGGGGATTTCCTATACAAGGGAAGAACTGAAGGCTTTCATCGGCCACCGTTATTCGCAAACCTGGGTGGCGGAAGAAGGCGGTGCGATCATCGGTTTCCTGATTTCGCAACGTGAGCCGCGCCGAATCCTGCACATCGTCACTATCGATGTTCTGAAAGCATGGCGCAGGCGCAGCGTGGGCTCGCTTCTCATGGAAGCCGCCGAGCAATGGGCTCATAATCACGCTCTGCGCATGATCGGACTTGAAACCGCCCAGGACAATCTTGTGGCTCAGAAGTTTTACTTGGCGCGGGGTTACCGCAAGGTTGATGAGATCGAGAATTATTACGCTGACGGGACCGCCGCGTGGGTGATGGTGAAGGAATTGGCGTGATCTTGGTTACGGAAAGCCCCTTTGGGACTTCCCGCGGCCTGTGAAATCCCGGCCTTACGAACCCGCCGCGAGAAATCCTAGTAACTACTTCTCCGTGAAAAATTACCAACTGCGGTTATAATCGGCTGTGCTTTGCACACGTGTTCCAGGGAAGGCAACTTCATGTCAATTACTCTGACCTCGGCGGATCGCCGGGTCATCGCGATAGCCGTCGTTGTAGCGGGCATCTGCTTGGCCATTGGGGTGAAATATTTTTCCCATGCCTTCCCCGAGGCCGCCATTGATTTCCGTGTGAACCGGGATGATTCCACTCCCCTGGCCACAAAATTCCTGGCCGATCGCGGCTATAGTGTCAGCGGCTACCGGCATTCCGCGCTGTTTGACTACGACGACGACGCCAAGGTTTACCTTGAGCGCACGCAAGGCCTCGGGCGCATGAACACCCTGACGCGCGGCCCCATCCACCTCTGGCATTGGTCGCATCGCTGGTTCAAGCCTCAACAGAAGGAAGAATTCCGCGTGGATGTAACGCCCACGGGGGAGGTTGTGGGATTCGGCCGCGAGCTGCTGGAAACAGCGCCCGGCGCGAATCTGGATTCGGCCGCGGCGCGGGCCCTCGCGGAAAAGTTTCTGGTGGAAGTCGTGCGGCGCGACCTCGGGGGTTTGGAATTCGTCGATTCGGTGAGTGTGAAGCGCCCGGCCCGGATGGATTACTCTTTCACTTGGAAGCAGAAAGATGTGGACCTCGGCGATGGCAGCTTGCGCGTGGGAGTGGATGTTGATGGCGACCAGGTGGCGGGCTACCGGGAGTTTGTGAAGGTTCCGGAGAATTGGACGCGCGACTATCAGAAACTTCGCTCCCGGAACGAGGCTGCAAATCTCGTGGACGAGGTCCCCTGGATTCTGTTGTGCATCGCCGGATTGGCACTTCTGATCCAGCGCCTCCGCAAACGCGATGTGCCCATTTATCTCTCACTGTGCTTCGGGTTTGTTGCCTCGCTGCTCTATTTTCTCGGCCAGTTGAATACGTTTTCACAAGCGGAATTCGGCTATCACACGACCGATTCTTATTCCAGCTTTGTCAGCAGCTACGTGGTGGAAAACCTCCTTGCGGCGCTGGGACTCGGCGCACTTATCTTTTTGCTGATGGCCAGCTCCGAGCCGGTCTATCGCGATGCTTACCCGCGCTTCATGTCGATTCGCCGCTACTTCAGTTGGCAGGGGCTGCGGACGCGCTCGTTTTTCCTGGCGAACGTGGTGGGGATCTCCCTCACGTTTTTCTTTTTTGCCTACCAAACCGTTTTCTATCTTGCCGCCGGTAAACTGGGCGCGTGGGCACCGGCGGACGTCCCCTTTTCTGATTTGCTCAATACGCGCTTCCCCTGGGTCATGGTCCTGTTCGTCGGATTTTTCCCCGCGGTTTCCGAAGAGATACAATTCCGCGCCTTTGCCATCCCTTTCCTGCGGAGATTTCTGAAATCGGGGCCATTGGCCGTCGTGCTGGCGGCCTTCATGTGGGGGTTTCTGCATTCCACTTATCCCAATCAACCCTTCTTCATTCGCGGGCTGGAGGTGGGATTTGGCGGGGTGATCATTGGCCTGATCATGCTTCGTTTCGGAATCATGGCCACGCTGATCTGGCATTACTCCGTGGACGCTCTTTACACGGCTTTCCTCTTGTTGCGATCTCCCAATCACTACCTGATGGTGTCGGGCGGAGTTTCGGCAGGGTTCATGCTGATCCCTCTTATTGTAGCGTTGGCGGCCTACTTGAAGACGGGCACCTTCACGGACGAAGACTCCCTTTTAAACGCCGCTCAGCCGATTCCCGAACCTCTTCCGGAGGAGGCGGCCGCGGCCGAAACGCCGCTGGTTTACCAGCCGCTCTCCCCGTCGCGGTTGATGGTGGCAGGTGTGCTGGTGGTGGTGTTTGCCGGTCTGGCGTTTATCCCCGTTTACCGATTCGGCAAAGGTGTGGTCTTGCACGTATCGCCGCGGGACGCACTGCGGGCTACCGACGACTTCATGAAGCAGCGGAAACTTGACCCGGCGACCTACCGCCATGTTGTGTGGATCAACGACAACGTTGACTCCGCGGCGCTGCACTACCTGGCACAGCGAAAATCCCTGGAGCAAGCGGACCAGATTTACCGCCAGGCCACGCGCCTCGCCTTGTGGGAGGTGCGCTATTACCGTCCCCTGCAAAAAGAGGAGTACACGGTTTTCGTCGATCCGGTATCCGGAGAGGTTTTCGGATTCAGCCATGTCCTGGAAGAGAACGCTCCCGGCGCTGGCCTCTCGTCCGATCAAGCTCGGGCGCTAGCGGAACATACGGTTCGAGAACACGGGTACCGCTTGGAGGATTTCGAACTGCAAAGTTCCGACGTGAATAAGCGCAAAGCCCGCGAGGATTACACCCTGGTGTGGCAAGCCAAACCCGGCGACCCCCGCAACGTGGGTGACGCGCATTATCGGTTGAAAGTGGACATCGCCGGCGATCAGGTGGTGGGCTTCTCGCGATTTTTCAAGTTGCCGGAGGAATGGGAGCGTGCGGAGGAAGCCTCCACCATTGTGAACAATATCCTGCGGGTCGAAAGGATTCTGGCAATCCTCACTTTGGTGGGGGCCGGGCTAATTCTGTTCGTGAATCAGGTTCGGGCTGGGCAGATGCCGTGGAAGCGGTCGGCAAGGTTTGGAGTCTTACTTGGCGTCCTGGGCCTTCTAGGGACGCTGAATAGTCTTTCTCAATTCAACCGCAGCTACGACACCTCGATGCCTCTGACGGTCTGGAAATTGTTCCTTGCCGTCAGCGTGATTGTGGTCCCTCTCGTGGAGGGGTTGTTCGCGTGGCTGCTGATCGGCTCCGCTGTCAGTTATTACCCTGATGCCTGGAAGGTATTTCGCGGAGCCGCGCGGCGTGTGTGGCGCCGCGATACGCTGGCGGCCTTGATTTTGAGCCTCGCCGCCGCCGCGGGATTGGCGCGGGCGGATGCTCTGCTGACCAGCAGGTTCCATGCCTATGCGCCTATTAATGACGAGCTCTTTTCCGGGGCGTTCAACACCCAGTGGCCGGCTGCCGGGTTTTTCTTCTCGGCCCTTACCCGCACGCTGTTGCTAGCGGCGGTGGTTGGGCTGGTGATCCTTGTCGTCCGCGAGGGCTGGCGACGGCGGGCGTGGTGGCTGTGGGCAATCTTGGCACTGGTGCTGGTTTCACTCGGGCCCACGCACGCGCACTCTTTCGCTGCATTCGGCGTCGGCTGGGTAATGGGTCTCCTCCCCCTCTTGGTGTCTGCCTTAGTGGTAGGGTTCTTCCTCCGCGATAACATCCTGGCATACCTGATGGTTCTATTCTGTACGCAATTGTTAGAACCGCTGATCACCTTGTTTACTCAAGCGAACCCATTCTTCCTGCGAAACGGCGTGGCGCTCGCGCTGGCCTCGGGGGTCGTGCTGGCATGGATGCTGTGGTCTTCCGGCGGGGTGGAGGCAGGCAACGAGTAAGTTTTCGCTTCTCGGCTATCAGTCAGCAGTTTTCAGTCGTCAGTAATCACCCACTCGATGGGGCGATGGGGGAAATCACAATCTGCCCCCACCCCATCAGCGGAGAGGTTACTGACAGCCGACAACGGATAACCGAAGACTTCCCCCTAAATCAATTTGACCGATTCCAGAAGCTGGCTCGCATCGTTACGCCACAGGGCGTACTTGAGGTGAAAGCCGTCATTCATGCACGCGGCTCCGATTTCCCCGCGGGTGTTGATGGCAATTATCGCGACCTCTGCGTTTTTGTTCTGTGGGTCGGTCTTCACCATGTGTTTCAACAAATCCATACAAGCGTCCTGGGGCGAGGCGCCACGCGCCATGAGGTGAACAATCGAAATGCTGGTGCAGTAATTGGTCATCATGTCGCCGTCGCCCGTGGCGGACGCCGCACCCACGTTGTCGTCAGCATAAACTCCGCAGCCGATGAGCGGCGAATCTCCCACGCGGCCAGGAATCTTAAACGCCAGGCCTGAGGTCGAGCAGCCCGCTACCACGTGTCCTTTCCCATCCGTCCCCACCATGCCGATAGTGTCGTGGTTATCCGGCGTCACCCAAAACGTTTTGCGGTGCGGATCGGCTTTCCATTCCTCCCATTTTTTCAGGCTCTGGGGGGTGAGAAGGGTTTGGGGCTCAAATCCCATTTTCAGCGCGAATCGAAACGCTCCCTCACCGGCGAGGGTGGTATGCCGCGTCTTTTCCATCACCAGGCGCGCAACAGAAATGGGATTCTTAATCATGTGCAGATTGCACACGGAGCCGGCCCGATGGCTCGAGCCGTCCATGATGGCCGCGTCGAGTTCCACCACTCCCTCGGCGTTGGGTATCCCGCCATAGCCCACACTCATCACGTTGGGATCGCTTTCCGGTACGTTGATGCCTTTCTCAATGGCATCCAGCAGGCTTCCGCCGCCCTTGAAAATCTCTGCCGCACGTTCATTGGCGGGCTTGCCGTGAGCCCAGGTGGAAAGGAAAACCGGCCCGGCGTCGGGCGGCGGCGTTGCCGCATGGCCCTCCAAGGCAGTGAATGCGGCACTCCCCGCTACGGTTTTCATGAAATCGCGTCGGTCAATCGGGTCCATGTTTTCTCCTTAAAACGAAACTCGAAATTCGAAACTCGTCACGATATTCGAGTTTCGATTTTCGAGTTTCGGCTTTTCCCCCAACCGCCACCACCGGGTGTTTCAATTCTCAGAACACTCCCGCTTGGAGCGCTGAAGGCTGCTTTACCGGGCAGCTTGCGCCTCCGGCCTTGCACGTTAAGTTGATTTAAACCCGGGCGCCCCGGCCCGCCGCCCGCCAAGCCGTAAGGGCCAAACCGGCGGCGGTCCGATAGGATACTACCGCGAACCTCGGTAAGGAACTCGATTTCCCGCACAATGCCTTCGCCTCCGCGGAACCTCCCCTTTCCCCCCGATCCCCGGCGCAGGGAATAGCGCCTCACACGCACTGGGTAGGCGGATTCGAGCGCCTCGATGGGGGTGTTGAGTGAATTCGTCATGTGGGTGTGCACGCCGGAGAAGCCGTCAGCAGAAGGCCGCGCCCCCATGCCGCCTGCGATGGTTTCGTAATAAGCGAAAGGATCGCCCGAGCGCGGATCTATGCCCCCAAAGGAAAGGTTGTTCATGGTGCCGGAACTGGCGGCGGGGATGCGCTCGGGCAACGCCTGCGCCAGGGCTCGCAGCAGTACGTCCACAATTCGCTGCGAGGTTTCAACATTGCCCGCGGCCACAGCGGCTGGCGGACGGGCGTTCAGCACACTCCCTTCCGGCGCGCGCAATTCGATGGGGTCCATCAGGCCGGCGCATGCAGGCACGTTCTCACCCAGCAAACACCGGAAGACATAAAACACCGCCGAGTAAGTAATGGCGAAGACCGCGTTCACGCAGCCGGCGCATTGGGGTGAAGTACCCTGGAAGTCCACCAGGGTTCTTCCCCCGCCGATTTTAATGGACACGCACAAGCGGACTGGCTCTGAGCCGTGTCCATCGTCGTCGAGAAAATCTTCCGCCGTGTAGGTTCCGGCGGGAATCCTCGCCAACGCCTCTTTCATCAGCCGCACCGAGTATGATTGCAAAGCTTCCAGGTAGAACCCGGTCTGCGCCGATCCATATCTTTGCAGCAGTTCTTGCAGGCGGCGCTCCCCCAATCGGCAGGCCGCCACCTGGGCCATCAAATCGCCCTCGCGTTCGCGCGGGGTCCGCACGTTGGCCAGGAGGATGGCAAGAATATCTCGCTGGATTTTTCCTCCGCGCGCCAGTGACACGGGCGGGATGCGGAGACCTTCCTGATAAATCTCTTGACTGAGCCCCATGGAGGCGGGTTGCGCGCCGCCCACGTCGGCATGGTGGGCGCGATTGGCCACGTAGAAGCTGGGCATGCTCCGCTTTCGTAGGGCCGAACGGCGTTCGGCCTTAGGGCGAGCGCCGCTCGCCCCTACATCCTCCGTCTGCGCCCACACCGGCATCACCACCGTGATATCCGGCAGGTGTGTGCCACCCGCGTAAGGATCGTTCAGCATGGCAATGTCGCCGGGGCCAAGCTCCAGGGCGTCGAGCGCGGCCGCGACGGACATGGGCATGGAACCCAAATGCACGGGCATATGATCGCCCATAGCCACCACGCGCGCCTGCCCATCGAAGACCGCGCAGGAATAGTCACGGCGTTCTTTGATGTTGGGTGAAAACGCCGAGCGGCGCAGGGCAGCGCCCATCTCCTCCGCCGTGGAGTGGAAAAGGTTTTTGAAGATTTCGAGTTCTGCGGCATCAACGCGCACAGGAGCCCCGCTAAAGTATCTCGATTTGCCTCTTGCGGCAGACATCAACAAAATCCCGGCGATTGAAAGTGAGCAAGCAATCTTTCCTTATATTCACGTCATCCAGGATGTATCTGATGACCATGTCGACCAGAGATATGGGCCGCTTCGGCGCCAAAGCGAAGGTCTGGCTGTACGCTGCTTCTCGATACTTCGTGTCGTCGGCAAGCTCAACATTCGGGCGCTGGCAAAAACTCTCAAATGTGCGCACTGATATCGGGTTTTTGACGAACCAGGTATTCAAGGTTTCGTAAAGGCAAGGCCAGGGTATGATTAGGTTTAGCGAGTGAAGGAGTTCCTCTTTGGCGAGAGCTTGTAGGTGGTACTGATCATTTCTGGCGCAGAGTGCGAACCAGAAGCCTGTATCTACGACGGCAGTTCGCGGGAGTCTAAGCGCCATAATCTTCCTCTTGGACCAATTCTGGCGCATACCCGGTCCAGGCGGGTCTCTTTCTGCTACCAAATATAAATTTGCCTTTGAGTTTACCCGAATCCTCGCGAATTATGTAGATTCTGGTTTTCGGGTTGATTTCGATGCTGCCTTCGAGGTCTCTCTTAAGGCTGTCGCGAAGGTCCCCGGAGTGTTCATATTCTTTTAGGAAGGCGACATTATCACCGCACTCTTGAGCGTCGTGTGCGTCAAGCCACCGGTAAAGGCCCTCGTAGTCGCCTTGGACCCCCAGGTCGAATACGATCCAGAGGATGTTCTTGCTCTTGGCTGACTTTTGCATTTTCGCGATCCCTCCATTTCAAGCGGCGATCTCCAATGTACACGCCCAGTGTAGCAGTACATGGGTCGCGTGCCTACCGGGTTAGCGGTTCTACCGGCCTTGCGAGCACCAGATTTTGATACTCATCCACGCGGCACTCCCAGCCGGGGGGGATGACCGTTGTCGCGCTGTACTCAACGATCACTGCGGGCCCACGCAGCGCGGCGCCTGAGGCAAGACGCTCGCGCTCATAGATCCCCGTGGATTGCGGCTTCGAATCGAACCACACGGGTTTGGTCTTGATGAGGGCCTCCCGCGATTGACTCGCCGTGCCGGATTTCCGCGTTTGACGGCGTGATTTGGGCGTGGAAATCACCAGGCGCAGCCGCAGGTTGACGATTTCCAGTGGTCGGTCGGGATAAGCATAGCCGTAGGCCTTAGCGTGTTCGCGGTGAAAAGCCTGGCGAAAGCCCGCAGTGAAGGGAACTGACAGTTCATAAGATTGTCCCTGGTACCGCAGGTCCAAACGGTGTGAAGGCCGAGTACGATCGGCGTCAAACCCCTCACTGCGAAGTTCGGCAAGAGCCATGAGTTGGAGGCGCACGAAGCGGCGATCGATCTGGTACAGCAGATCCAGTATTGCCGACTTACCACCGGTGGGAACGGGTAAGAGAACAGACTGCGACACATCGCGGACCACATCAGAAAGCAAAATTCCCAGCGCGGAAAATACTCCGGGGTTCTGGGGAACGACGACGGAGGGCAACCCGAGCGCGCGCGCCAGGTCGGCGGCATGCAGTCCGCCCGCGCCCCCGTAGCAGATGAGCGAGAAATCCCGCGGATCGTAGCCGCGCTCGACGGAAATGACCCGCAGGGCCTTTTCCATGGTGGCGTTCGAGACCGCCACGATGCCGGCGGCGAGTTCCTGCGCGGAAGCGAAGCTCGCATGCCGTGCCGGGCCGGCCAGGAATTCCTCAAACCCGCGCTCGGCGGCCAGTGCATCGAGGCGAAACGTACTTCCCAGAAAATGCTCGGGGTCGAGCCGCCCCAGAATCAAATTGGCATCGGTCACGGTAAGGCCCGCGCCGCCGCGACCGTAGCAAATCGGCCCGGGGGCTGCGCCGGCGCTCTCCGGCCCTACTCGCAGCGCGCCGCCCGCGTCGATTCGCGCCAGCGAACCGCCTCCCGCGCCCACGGAATGCACATCGAGCACGGGGACCGCCACGGGCAGACCGGCCAGCGCCGTCTCGTTGGTGGTGCGCGGTGCCCCGTCCAGCAGGCAAACGTCCGTGGAGGTTCCACCCATGTCGAAACTGATGGCGCGCTCGAGGCCGATTTGTTTCGCCAACCAGGCGGAGGCCACCACGCCGCCCGCCGGTCCGGAAAGAATGGTGCGGACGGGTTGCTGCGCCGCGCGTGCCGCCGTGGTGATGCCGCCATTCGACTGCATCACATAAATACGCCCCTGACGTGACCCTACGGCGCGCATACGGTGCTCCAGGTTATAAAGATACGTGCCCATGCGGGGAGCAAGATAGGCGTTGATGACTACGGTGGAGAGACGTTCGAACTCGCGGAACTCCGGCAGGATTTCGTGCGAGACGGAAAGCGGCAGCCCCAGGCTTCGAAGCGCTGCGGCCACGCGCTGCTCGTGTGCGGGGTTGACAAAGGCAAACAGAAAGCAAATGGCGAGCGAATCCGCGCCGGAGTTCTTCACCCGCCGGAGCAACCGGCGAATTTCCGCATTCGAGACCGGCAGAAGGACTTTGCCGTCGGCGGAAATTCTTTCCTTGATGCCGAAGCGCAAATCGCGCGGCGCTAACGGCGGTTCGCGCTGTACATTCAGATCATAGAGGCGGGGGCGCGCCTGCCTCCCGATTTCCAGAAGGTCTTCGAAGCCCGCCGTCGTGATCAGCGCCACGCGCGCGCCACGGTGCTCCAGCAGGCTGTTGGTGCCGACCGTGGTTCCGTGAATGACTTCGAGCACCGAACGCTCGTGGTTCTTTGCTCGCGGTTGCTGACCCCTTTTGCGGGGGTCGGCGGTGGGAGTTTCAAGTCCTGCCAGTTGCAGAACTCCTTCGACGATGGCATTGCTGGCATCGGCGGGAGTGGAGAAGACCTTCAGGATTTTGACCTGTCCGCCGGCCAAAACCACGCAGTCCGTAAACGTGCCGCCTGTGTCTACTCCGATACGCATAGATTGATGCCGAGGCAAGAGTTTCCAGTGCAACTGTAAAGACCGTCCATTCTAACGGATTCGGCCGGTCGGGGAGAAAAAACGTCTCACTGCGCTGTCGCATAAAAAACACTATGGCCAGCGCGCAGATCTTTACCGTAAATGAGCGTGACACCGACCCCCAGGACGCGGAACTTTGCCTGCATTCCTGTATCCCAGAGCCACTCCCGTGAACCCAATCCCGGCAAGGGGTCGGTGCTCTTGCCCGTGTCAAGAAATGGGCTGAGCTTCACGCTGAAGAAGCCGTTGTGGTAGACCCGCTTGTCGATTTCCCAGTTGGAAAGGAAATAGTTACGACCCAAGGGGGCGCTGCCTTTCTGGCCGTCGCGTGTGCCAACGTGGCCTCGCATCCAGAGGTCGTTATCCCGTTCCATACCCAGCATGAAAAGTTCGTCAAAGGGAACACTCCCAAAGGTCCTCCCGGAGCGGATCTGCCACTGCATGGCGTAGTCGTCGCCGCTTATCTGGGGATACCAGTGAGTGGACACCGAGCTTTGCACCTTTTCGAAAGAACGTGATGGGGCTGACCAGATCGTCGCGGCCTGTGAGGTGATGCCCACCTTGGTTTCGAATCGTCGTTCCGGCACTCGCGCCAATTCATAATTCAATTGTTCGAGCTGCTTGAGCTGGAATCCGCTCAAGAGCACCTCGAGCGGCAACGAGGGTCCGGTAAAGACATTGCGATAGTCGCGATCAGAAAGCTCGGCGCCGGTGAGCCAACTCCAGCGCCCGCTATTTAGAGAAGTCACCTCACCGTCCACGGCATACCTGCGGAGGTTGAGCGCGCCCAGCGCCGGCGCGGGTCCTTCCGATGACTGCCGAAGGTCCCAGTTTTCATTGCGCAGATCGACGCCGACCTGGTAGCGGAACTTCGGATTGTGCGCCAGCGGCCCTGATAAAGCAGCCTGGAAGCGGCGCTTCTGATCGTCCCAGCGCGCGAGAGATGTCAGGTTGGTCGCCGAGCCTCCCCAGTTGAAGTATTCTGGATAGGCCGTTTGATAGAAGGCACCGCGAAATGTTGAGAGCAGCGCTTCCCACTTGCCATTCCCCCAGCCATCGCGCTCCTGCCCTTCGAAGGCCATATCGAATCCCCCGTTATCGAGCGCCTGCAAGTGCCAGTTCGGCACAGGGAAGATTCCGAGTTCCTCCACCCGCGTCTGGGTCGTTAGGAAATCGGGGAGCCACAGCGTGCTGGCGGGCGCAAACGCAAATGCCCGATCCAGCAGCGCCGGGTCTACCCGCAGCCCGGGTTCAATGCGCACCTTTTCAAGATGAGGCTTGCTGATGCGGTTCCAATATTTCAGCACCGCCTCGGTGTTGCCTTCGATGAAATAAATCGTTCCGAGGAAGTCATTGGCGTAGGCGTCGCTCGGCGCGAGCCGCAGCCCCTCTCGCACCCATCGCGCCGCTTCGGCATAACGCTTTTGCTTGAAAGCTACGCCGCCCAATTCGACGGGGAAACGTTCATCGTTCGGGCGTAGGCGTCGACCCGCCAGGAATGCAGCGCGCGCCTGGTCCCAGCGATCCAGGTGGGCCAACGCGCTGCCGTAGTAGTAATCAATCTCGGCGCCCCGCGCGGAGGCCGATTCCACCTCCTTCACGAGTGGGTCCCAACGTCCTGCTTCGTAGAGCGCTTTGATCTTGGTGATGGGGTCGATTTGCGTTGGGCTTTGCGATAAGCCCGACGAACAAATAAAACAAACAAAGAGGAGGAGGACTAGGGAAGAGACCCGTGATCCCCGGGCTGAGGCACGGCCAGCAAAGTCCAGTTGCCAGCGGCTTTCCATTCTTTTTCGAAGTTGGCCCGTCCCTGCTTGAGCAGCTTCCGCTCAGCCGGATCGTTCTTCAGCACCACACCCTGTTGCCAATCCAAGCCCGCCACCACGACGTAGTGCAGGTCGGAGCCCCCGGGGTTCAGGGCAACGATGAGAGGGCGACCCTTCTCCAAGTGTTCCTTCAGATCCTTCCACTCGCCCGCGAAGGCAAACGTCCGGAACCCATGCTGCTGGAAATAGCGTTCCATGTCGGAAGCATAAATGCCCTGCGCTGGGCGAGAGTAAAGCGCACGCTGGATCTGCTCCGGATCGGCGCTTGGTGCGTTTCCTTGCTGGCGCTGCCAGTACTGCATCACCATGGCGATACTGGCGGCGCCACAGCCATTCTTCTCCTGTCTGACGAAAGGAACGTCAAGCCAAACACCAGACTGCTGGCCGGCCAAAACCATACCGCCGAGAGACAGGCCCACCAAAAGTTGCGCGACAAAACGGAGCATGAATGGCTCTAGCGGACGGCGACGATGACCAAGATCAAAACTACAATAGCCAAAAGGATGAGAATCAGGTCGCGATCCGACATGTTCCCCGCGGCAAAGTCGGCTTGCGCCTTGTCAACGCGCGAGGCCATCTGCGCAACTTCCTCATCGCTTAAGTTCGACACGGCGGTTTTCACCTGGGTTGGATTCAGGTGAGCATCCTTAAGCGCCTGCTTGGCCTTGGGCGAAGACAAGAATTGCGTGACAGTCCGAACGTTATGTTGACGCGCACGGGTCACAGCCACGGCCTCTCTCTGCATTTCGGCAGGGCTGACGACGTGGTCCTGTGCCCCCAGGGTAGGATGAGCTGCAAGAAGTGTGAACAAGACGCAAGCCATCACCACGAGACCAGATTGCCGCTTTAAGGTCAGCATCGCGACTTCTCTCCTTTTCAAAAGCTGAAATTCGCCTTGTACTCTGCCCGGCGTTGCGAGCGGGGCGGTAAATCAGCGCCCCAAGCTCAAACGAATTCGATTATATCACTCTCTGACATTCCGCATGTCGTACGAGTTCACTCTTGGCTCTTCGCGCCCAGGGGGAACGATGCGTGCGCGGTAAGTGAAATCCCGGCGCGTTCGCCGGCAAGGAGTTTGTAATAGCCCGCGGCGGCAATCATGGCAGCGTTGTCCGTAGAAAGCGCGGGGGAAGGGAAAAAGACCTGGAATCCCCGGCTTCGTTCGGCGAATCGCTGGCGAAGCAGGGAATTGCACGCCACGCCGCCGGAGACGAAGATGTTGTCAACACGCGCATCCTCGGCAGCGGCGAATGTGCGCTCAACCAGGTCCTGCACCACGGCATGTTGAAAGCTCGCGACGAGGTCAATCGTCTCCTGGGAACAATGGCCGCGAAGGTCGTCAAGGGAGGGGTGCTCGACTGTCTTGCGCCAGGCTCGGCGCTTCTCCGCCTCGCGAGCAAGGTCCGTGCCGCGCACGCGGTAGAGCACGGCGGTTTTAAGTCCGGAAAAACTGAAATCTCGTGGGGTCCCGCGCATTTTGATGTGGCCAAAATCCACCGCGTGGGAATCACCGAAGTGGGAGAGTTTATCAATCACCGGCCCGCCGGGATATCCCAGGGCCAGCAGCTTCGCCACCTTGTCGAAAGCCTCGCCCGCGGCATCGTCGCGCGTGCGTCCAAGCTGGGTGTAATCGAAGCGTGGAGAGGAGGTGGCACTGGGCGTGACGTGAAACAAACTGGTGTGGCCGCCGGAAACCACCAGCGTTACGGCGGGGAGTCGCGCTTCCGCGAGAGGCTTCCCCGCGGCGCGGTCCATTTTATTTTCCAGCAGCACGGCGTGGATGTGCCCTTCCAAGTGATTGACGCCCACCAGAGGTTTGTTCAGGGCGAGCGCCAAAGCTTTGCCGTAAACCAGCCCGACCAGGAGCGAGCCGATCAGGCCCGGCCCTTCGGTGACGGCGATCGCGTCCACCTGGTCAAGGGTTACCTCCGCCTGCCGGCAAGCCTCATCCACCACCGGTTCGATCGAGCGCAAGTGTTCCCGCGAAGCGAGTTCGGGAACCACCCCTCCGTATTTTTCATGCGTCAGGATCTGTGAGGCCACAACGCTCGAGCGAATGCTCTCGCCGTCGGCCACCACCGCCGCCGCCGTTTCATCGCAACTCGACTCGATTCCCAGGACCAACATCATATTGCCGATTGTCGATTGCCGATTGCCGATTGTCAATTCACCATTGCCGATTGCCGATTGTCGATTGACGATTGATGCATGCTGACTAACATCGAAAAATCATCCTCCGGGGCCAATCGCCCTTTTGCAATCGAAAATCGTCAATCGTCAATCAACAATTTCCCACACACGCTTTGACGTGCCGGGAAGCGAGGGATAAACTGAAAATTGCAAGAGTGGAGGTCGCATTGAAATCACAAGTCGAGCGAGGACACATGCGCATTCGCAAAGCGGTGTTACCAGTTGCAGGGCTCGGCACACGCTTCCTGCCGGCAACCAAAGCCCAGCCCAAGGAAATGTTACCTATCGTCGACAAGCCGCTGGTGCAATATGCGGTGGAGGAAGTGGCTGCTTCCGGCATTCCCATGGTGGTGTTCGTTACGGGGCGCGGCAAGCAGGCCATCGAAAATCATTTCGATGTTTCAGCGGAACTTGAGCAGGAACTGGCCGGGAGAGGGAAGGAGGAGCTTCGCCGCCAACTCCGGAAGATTTCCGGCATGCTGCGCTTTGCCTATGTTCGGCAGCAAATCCCCAAAGGACTCGGTGATGCGATCCTGACGGCACGCGACCTGGTGGAGGATGAACCCTTTGCCGTGCTCCTCTCGGACGACATCATTGTGAACAAGGTTCCCTGCTTGAAGCAGATGCTGGAGGTCTACGAACGCTTTGGGCACAGCGTGGTTGCGATTCAGCGGGTTCCCCGGAAGTCGGTTTCCAGTTACGGCATCATTCGCGCGCATTTGGTGCCCGACCGCGATAGCCACGGCCGGCTCTACCAAATTGAGGATATGATCGAAAAGCCCTCGCCCTCGGAAGCCCCCTCCAACCTGGGGGTCATCGGGCGTTACATCCTGACCCCTTCGATTTGGAAGGCCCTTTCCTCCACGGTCCCGGGGGCCGGCGGGGAAATTCAACTCACGGATGGTCTGCGGCGGCTCCTGGCCACCGAACCCATTTATGGTTATGTTTTCGAAGGTAAGCGTTACGATGCGGGTGATAAGCTCGGCTTCCTGCAAGCCACCGTGGAAATTGCCTTGCAACGCCCGGACATGGGAAAGGCCTTCCGTCGGTACCTGAAGTCACTGAACCTTTAGGTGCCAGGTGTCAGGTGGCAGGCACTGGGTACAGAGTACTGGGTGCCGTGGACTGGTGAACTGTAAAGTATAAAGGGTAAAGGATAAAGCGCCTCGCGCGGTACTTATCGTTTACCTCTTATCATTTACACTTTAAACTTTGTACTTTTTCACGTCGGCCACTGAAACCTGACACCTGATACCTGACACCTATTCTCACTTCTTGCCGGAGCTGGCCTTGGCCGGTTCACTCGGCTTGCTGGATTCCTTCCCTTTTTCCGTTCCCTTATCCTTTCCCGTTTCTTTTTCCTTCTTTTCGGTTGAGGGTGCAGAATCAGCAGAGGATGTACTGCTGGCATCTGACGATTTCCGCGCGTAATCGTTGATGTAAAAACCCGATCCCTTGAAGCGGATGGCTGGCGACGAGAGCAATTGCTCGAGTTTCCCTCCACAACTTTCACAGGTCGTAAATGGCGGATCGGAGAATTTCCGGATTTTCTCAAATCTTCGCCCGCATTTTTTGCACTTGTACTCGTAAAGCGGCAAGCAAGCCTCCTTGTTGGTGAAGACCCTCATAAATTATAACGCGCCGCAGCGGAACCGTCAAAAATGCGGGCGGGTACGCCACTCTTGCTTGATCAATGACGTTCGTCTAGTAGTGGCGTCAGGCCAGAAAGCCGATGGCGGGGATGTAGCGCGGGCGTCTCGCCTGCGGCTCAGCGGCTGCCATCAGGCGCGATCGGCTGCATGCACTTTTCATCCGCTATGCTGCTTAGCCCTTTGGGCCATTTTGGCCATTAGCCGACCCATTACTTCTGGAAAATGACGGCATACAAAAAGGGCCACAGCCGTTCGGAAGTCTGGAGTGACGATTGACGCGGTCGATTGAATCTTCCTCGCGAGTTTCCGCCCCACGTTGGCCGGATCTTCCATCGCCTGCGCGGGAACGCCTAGTGGAGCCGCTGATTTCGTGTTGGTTAGTGGAGGATGCACCAGGTTGACCTTGAGGCCATGCGGTTCGAACTCGAGCGCCAAGGTACGTGTCAAAGCCTCGATCGCTCCTTTGGTCGAAGCATATCCAGAGACGCCAGGAAACCCCGTGATGCCTACACTCGAACTGACATTGTGAATGATGCCCTTCCTCTGGGCTTTCATGTAGGGCAGAACTGCTTGGATCATGTGGAGATAGCCGAAAAAGTTCACCTCGAACTCTCTTCGTGTATCATCCAAGGTTCTTTGCTCAAAGGGCGCAAAAATCGCCAAACAGGCATTGTTCACTAGAATGTCGATCGTGCTCCACTCGTGAACCAATGATTCCACAGACGCCCTCACCTGAACTGCATCCGTGACATCACAGCAATAGAACCGCCAGCGGTCAGGATAGGTATCGCTGAGGGCTGACAAGTTCTCACCCGACAGGTCGAATCCTGCCACACGATGACCATCTTGAAGCAATGACCTCGTCATGTAGAAACCGATGCCGTTGTTGGCTCCAGTAATGACGACAACAGGCGTTCGCATCGACGCGTCTTCCGGAAACTGGCGAATAGTTCTTGTTGACCGGGATTCCCGTTGTGGCTTCCTGGCCTATCGCGATTGTACCTCCGACCGCCTTCGCTGGAGCCGTTTCTTTCTCCCGCTCTGGTCTGAGCGACTCCAGCGGCCCAGGAAGGGGCCCGTTCTGCCTCCTCCAGGTCGGAAAAACATGACGCTGAGACTCCATGCCCGACGTCGCAGCCGCGGACCGTTGTGGCAACACCAATATTGGGATCGCTTTGTGCGCCACGAGAGGGAATTCAAGTAGCGCCTGGAATATATGCACCTGAATCCCATCAAGAAAGGGTTGGTGAAGCGGCCGGGGGATTGGCGTTGTTCGAGTTACAACAATTTTGCTCTGGATGAGGCGACAGTAGCGGCGTGCCCGATTCAGATTGATTACCTGCGATTGCCGTTGGGATCTCACGCATGAGAAAAGCCCACGCAGAGAAAGGCGCTGTCCGCGGTGGCTACGTGCTCAAGTCACGCGAACCGTAAACACCGGGTGACAGGACAGGATCGATCGGCCAAATCTGAGGCGAATGGAGCGACCTTAAGAACAACCGTAGCGCGAAGCTATCCCCTAGGTCCGTGGCACACTAAACCATAAAAGATTTTGATGATAATTATAAAGAGTTTACGTTTGACATCCTTATTCGGAAATCCTATGCTATTCCTTCTGGCAATGGCTCAAACCCTTCAATGCGGCACTGCAATCTGTTGGTGTACAATTCTCGTGCCGGCATGGGGAGGGATCGCCTAAAGCCAGACTGTTCAGAGGACCTTATCCTAACCCACCGTCGGACACGAGTTCAGCGGTGGGTTTTTTGCTTTTTGGGTGCACTTCTACTGCTCGGGCAATTTGAAAAGCAGGGTTCACTCAAACCCACCTCGCGACCTGATCCCGTGGTGACAAGTTAGGTTGATGCTGATGGGGCGCACCGTGGCGCTGCTGCCGCAGCCCTCACTCTATTGGGTACCTGTGTGTCTATTGCGTGATTCGCGTCGGGTCTTGGGGTTTGGTTACGAAGCCACCGGAGTGGTTCTGAGATTTTAAACATTTGAAATCGGGTTTGAACACAAGAATCCATGGAGATCAATGACATGTCTACATCGCAAGGTTACGGCAAGATTGCCAGAATCTTCGGGCTTATGGCGAGCGTCTTATTTGCCAGTTTGACGCTCTGGGCCCAAACAACCGGCACGGGGACTATCGACGGCACGGTCACGGACGCGACAGGAGGGGTCGTCGCAGGCGTACAAGTCACTGCGACTCAGGTGGCTACCGGCGTTTCGCGCACCACCACCACGAACGGAGCGGGCTATTACGTGTTGACTCCGCTGAAGATTGGGCAATACAAGGTTACGGCATCCCATGCAGGGTTTAGTGCCTATGATCGCTCCGGAGTCATTCTGGATGCTGATACCAGTGTGACGGTCAACATTCCCTTAAGTGTGGGGGCCTCAACGCAGACGATTACGGTCGTAGACAAAGCAACAACCCTCCACACCGAGACCGGTGCAGTCAATACCGTGGTTTCAGGAGACCTCGTTCAGGAGTTAGCGCTCAACGGCCGCAATTTCTCACAGTTACTCACCCTGGGCCCGGGCGTCGTTTCCGAACAGACCGATTTGCGGATGGGAGTGAGCCAGGAGGGCAATCCCTTGATGTCCGTGAACGGAGGCAGGATTAACAGCACGGCATTCACCTTCGACGGAGTACTTGCCATGGACACGGGCGGCAACCGCGGCATCAATCTCTTTCCGCCCCAGGAGGCGATTGATGAAGTTCAAGTCCACAAGAGCAACTACTCTGCGGACACCGGCAGCTATGGCTACGGGCAAGTGAATGTGGTTACCAAATCGGGGGGAAGCGAATTTCACGGGACGATCTACGAAGTTAACGGTAACGCCGTCTTTGACGCGCGCAATTTCTTTTCCGCCACCGTCCCCCCCTTTAATCAAAACATGTTTGGCTTCACAGTCGGCGGGCCCGTTTTCGTCAAGTCGAGCAGCCCAAAACACGACAAGTTATTCTTCTTTTGGTCGGAGGGTTGGAACCGCCGAATTGGTCCGAACTTGGTGAACTTTACGTCTCCGCCCCAAAGCGTTTTCACCGCCACCACACCAACGGCAGCCCAACGCGAGGGGAATTTCGGCTCGACGACAATTGATGTGCCGGGTACGACCACGCCGTTCCCGAACAACATTATTAATCTCCCGCTTGACCCCAACGCCGTTCTTCTGCTCCAAAACTTCTACCCGCTGCCCAATCGATCGGGCTCACCCAATTATTCGTTCTCGACCGACAGCCACAGCAATTGGCGCGAAGATTTGGTCCGGACGGACATCCGAATTTCCGATAAGCTCTCGTTGATGGTGCGGTATGCGCAGGATACCTGGAGAGAAGATGAGAATATTCTGGCGCCCTCGAACGCCGCCTTCCCCACCGAGCCGGGCTTCATCGCCAAACCTGGCAAGAACGGGGTGATCTCACTCACGGACGTATATAACCCCCGCACGATAAACCAATTCACGCTGGGATGGTCGAGAAACGCGATCCAGGAACTACCCGGACCGGAGGCGCAACGTACGGGCCTTACGATTCCGTCGCTCTTCGGTGCTAACGCCCCGCACGTTATTCCCAACATCACGATTTCCGGCTACTCGAGCATCGGGGTCAGCGGGGTAACCAATAACGCCAACCCCGTAACGACGTATCGCGATGACTTTACCCACCAAATTGGTAACCACACGCTCAAGGCCGGGTTTGACTTCATGAGAATAGTAAAATTCTCCTTCTTCCCCATCAACGGCCAAGCGGGAGCCTTCACGTTTAACGGCTCAGGCACCAATACCACGGGCAATGCCTTAGCGGATTTCCTCCTCGGCAATGCGTTCGAATATACCGAGCAAAGCGCTATTCCGCCGACGTACGAGTTTGCAAATACCTATGAGATCTACATCCAGGACGATTGGAAAGTACTTCACAACTTGACCATCAACCTCGGTCTACGCAATGGCATCTATGCCGGCGCACCGGATGGAAGGGAAAAGTACAACAACATCTCGAATTTCGTACCCTCCCTGTATAACCCGGCGGACGCCCCCACAGTATTGGCGAATGGCCGGTTGGAAGCCGGGACCGGAGACCCTCTAAACGGAATTATCACCCCTACCAACCAGAAGGGATTGAACCTGCCTCCGTCCTTGAAGACAACACGGTATGACAATCTTGGGCCGCGTGTCGGCTTCGCTTGGTCATTAGGACAAAACCAGAAAACGGTTGTCCGGGGTGGTTACGGTATTTTTTACCATTGGGACGGCGACAACGACGAGTCCATGTCACAGAATCCCCCGTTTTCATCCTCTGCCTCGCTCTTCAACACCCACCTGAGTAATCTTTCTGCGGGTACAGGGGCCACGTTCCCGCCAAGTCTTACGGTCGAGGATATCAATTCTCTCTACCCCATGGTGCAGCAGTGGAGTTTGACCGTCGAGCGGGAAATACCCTCGAATACGGTTCTCTCGATTGCCTACGTCGGAAACCGCGCTTCCCATCTTGACCAGTCGTTCAACATTAATCAGCCTCAGCCCAACCTCTTAGTCCCGAACGGCACGAATCTCAGCACCATTGTGCCTTACCTGGGCTATGGATCCATCGGTTTTGACGACCGCAATGCGGCCGCCCTGTACAACTCGTTGCAGATCGATGCGCGCCACCGAGTCGGCCACGGACTGACATTCGAAGCGGGGTACACATGGTCACGCTCGCTCTGCTGGCAGGTGGGTCAGAATACACTGACGCAGCAAAACGAGGAGGGGCTTTGCAGCTTGAATAGGACGAACAACTTTACATTTAGTTATGTGTATGGCTTGCCGTTCTATAAGGAGCAAAAGGGATTTGCCGGAAAGGTTTTGGGCGGTTGGGAGTGGAGCGGAACCGGCACTTACGCGAGCGGGCTTCCGCTGACTGTCGCCGCGACCGGGAACCGTTCGGGGACGGGCAATGCGGGCCGCCCCAATCTGGTCGGATCGCTCAACATTCAGCCGAGGAGCGTTTCAGCTTACTTCAACACGGCAGCCTTTGCTCCCCCACCTCTCGGGCAATTTGGGAGCGAGGGAGTTGACATCCTGACCGCGCCAGGTCCGGCAGTTTGGAACATGAACCTGTATAAGAACTCGTCACTTCACCTCTTTCGGGATAAGCAGGCGAACGTGAAATTTGGGGTGGAGCTTTTCAACGTGTTCAACCAGGTGTCGTTTAACGGAGTGGGGACAACATACGGTAGCGCGACATTTGGTCACATCACTTCCGCCCTTGATCCCCGCGAAGCGGACTTCAAAATCTCGCTCACTTATTGATGGGTTGTAGAGGATACGAATCCGAGGAGACCTAATGGGACACAAGGATGATAAATCGTCTCGCCGATCATTCCTGAAGGCGGGAGTAGGAATGATGAGCGCACTGGGTGTGGATTCTGCGCCATACAAGGTTGAGGGTTCTCCACGCCCAGATCCACCAAGGCCCAACTTCGTATTCCTGCTCGGGGAGGGCCATCGGCCGGATGCGCTCAGCCTCAACGGGAATAAGATCCTTCAGACGCCCAACTTCGATCGCATCGGACGCGAAGGGATTCAATTTCGAAACTCGTTCACGGTGAACGCCCTTTGCCTTCCGGCTCGATCCTCCGCGTTGACCGGCCTCTATACCCACAGCACAGGATGCGTGGACAACAAAGACAGAACGATTCCGCTTGAAATCCCACTTTTCACCGAGTTGCTAAGGAATGCCGGTTATGAAGTTGCCCTGTTCGGAAAGTCGCACATTCCCAAGATCGGCGAACGCGGATGGGATTCATACTTCGGCTTTCCCGGTGCGGCCACCGACTATTTCTGGCCCGTCATTGACGAGGGCGCGGATGGCAAAGTGAAACCCCCGCAGATTTTCGAGGGTTACGTCGACGATCTGGTCACGGATAGGGCCATTAGCTGGCTCAAACAAAAGCGCGAGAAGCCGTTTTGCCTGTGCTTATGGTTCCAGGCGCCGCACTCTCCCTTCTTCCGGCCGCGGCGATACCTGGATTTGTACGACGGCGTGCCGATTCCAAAGCCCAGCACCTTTGACGACGACTTAAAGGGGTACCCGGGCAAGCCCCGGGTTTTTGCCGAGGCGGACAACAAAATCGGCGGGCCCTACATCAAGCACAGTCAGACGGCCGACAATTGCGCGAGGTCGCTCGACGAAGTCGTCAAGGATTATTATGCCGGCATCGTGGATACCGACGACAATGTGGGCAAGGTCTTCCAGGCACTTACTGATCTTGGCCAGCTTGATGATACCGCCATGCTTTTTAGTTCTGACCACGGGTTCTTCCTGGGTGAATGGCGCATGTATGACAAGCGCTTGATGCACGAGCCGTCGATCCGCACTCCTTTGCTGATTCGCTATCCCCGCTTGATCCGGCCGGGCTCGACGCGCGATGAAATGACTCTCATTATGGATCTGGCCCCGACCTTTCTCGATCTCGCCAGCGTGCCGGTGCCCGAGTGGATTCAGGGACAGAGCCTTGTCCCCTTGCTGAAAGGTGAAGAAGCCAAGTCCTGGCGGAAGGACTGGTTGTATGAGTACTACGAGTATCCGGGTCCGCACAACATCCGGAAACACCGCGGCGTGCGCACGGACCGCTACAAGCTGATCCACTACTATGAGGCCCCCGAGGAATTCGAACTCTACGATTTGCAGGAGGACCCGGGAGAACTCCACAATCGGTATCGTGATCCGTCTTTTGCCGCGCTCGCCCAGCAGCTTCGCCAGCGAATCGACGAACTTCGCAAGGCGACGGACGACAACTACATCTACACGGAACCTACGCCGGCGCCGGCGAACTCCCAGCGTTCGTAAGAAGGACTTGCAGTTTCTGACGGATGAAGAACCGCGACAAAAACTCGGCGAGGGAACTGACGGCTTTTCACGTCATGGCCAAGCCGATGGGCCCGATCTGCAACCTGGACTGCCGCTACTGTTTCTATCTGGAAAAGGAAAAGCTATACGAGAAGAAACAGGATTGGGCCATGCCCGATCCGGTTCTGGAATCGTATATATCGCAGTTTATCGCCGCGCAGGACGCGCCGGTAATTTCCTTCGCGTGGCAGGGCGGCGAACCAACCTTGCTGGGCGTGGACTTCTTTCGCCAGGTCATTGCCATTCAGAACAAGTATGCCAATGGCAAAACAATCGAAAACGCCTTTCAAACCAACGGCGTCCTGCTTGACGATCGCTGGTGTGAGTTCCTGGCCGAAAACCATTTTCTGATCGGAATTTCGATTGATGGCCCCGCAGAGCTCCATGACTTCTATCGCGTGGATAAAGGCGGCGCACCCACCTTCGATCGTGTCATGAGGGGCCTGCGCATCCTGAAAAAACACCAGGTCGCATTCAACGTGCTCACGGTGGTGAATCGGCAGAATTCCCAGCACCCGTTGCGGGTGTATCGATTCCTCAAGGGCATTGGCGCCCAATTCATGCAATTCATGCCCGTCGTGGAGCGAGTGGCCGACGCTGCGAATCCGGACGGATTGGTCCTGATTGGTCCCCGCGATCCGAAGCCTGCCGCCGTCTCCGAGTGGTCGGTCGAGCCGCGGCAGTACGGCGTCTTCCTGTGCACCATTTTCGACGAATGGGTGCGGAATGACGTGGGAAACTACTATGTCCAATTGTTCGACGTCACCCTTGAGAGTTGGCTGGGCTTGCAGCCGAGCTTGTGTGTCTTCCGGCCCACCTGCGGGGCCGCCATGGCGCTTGAACACAATGGCGATCTCTACTCCTGCGACCACTACGTTTACCCTGAGTATAAGCTGGGCAACATCATGGAACAACCGCTCCAATCCTTGGTGAATTCCCCCCAGCAACGCGGCTTCGGCCTCGACAAACGCGACTCACTGCCGCAGTATTGCCGTAAATGCGACGTCCGCTTTGCCTGCAACGGCGAGTGCCCAAAACACCGGTTCATCTCGACCCCGGACGGCGAGCCCGGATTGAATTATCTCTGCGAGAGTTACAAGACTTTCTTCAAACACGTTGACCCCTTCATGAAATTCATGGCCACCGAGCTCCGCCACGAGCGCCCCCCTGCCAACGTCATGCCGTGGATTGGCCAACGAGAGCATTCCGCCTTCCTCGCTACAGGATTGCCCGCCTGAAACGGGTGGAGAGAAGCCTTTCAATTCCGGTATTGTTGCGCCCTCGGAAAGCACGCTCCCTTTGTCCGCCCAGAAATTCATTCGAGAGCATAATGCGCTTGTCTTTGCGGCGCATGACAAGCTTGCGTTGGACGAAATGGTGAGAGGCTCTACGGCGGCTCCGAGCGAAAAACTCGCTCCGTCCCTCGACGTCCTCAAAGCGCTTCAGGGGGGTCAACGTGTGTTCCGGTCAGACGGCCTGAGCGGGGTAGCCACGGACAGCCCTTTCATAATGCGTGGGCTACTTCCTCTTTCCGCACCGCTCGCGGGGGCAGGCGTCAAAATGTCAGTCAGGTGTCAGTCGCGTGGCAGTCGGATGTTGACACGCGAGGGTGTACGGGTGTAGATGCTACGTGTCCGCAGCTCAAGATGGAAGTTCCGGACGAAACGCGTGGGATCAGGTATTTCTTAAGTGAAGGGGTGAGATATGCCGCTATTGCCGGACCGAAATCGCCGCCATTTCCTCAAAGCCGCAGCAGTGGCGGCGGGGCTGACGTTTGACACGCTGCCTCTAATGGCCCAGGCGGAATCGAGCGCGCCCGCCAAGGTGCGGCCCGCCTCCGGCGGATTGCCAACCGGCCGCATTGGGAAGCTCGAGGTGACCCGACTGATTTGCGGGGGGAACCTCTTTAGCGGCTTTGCCCATAGCGGCGAGCTGCTTTATGTTCACAGCCTGCTGCAACACTACTTCACCGACGACAAGATTCTGGACACCCTGCAGTTGTGCGAGGAAAGTGGGATCAACACGACCATCCTTCGCACCGACGAGCAGATTATCCGCATCTTGAAGCGCTACCGCCAGGAGCGGGGTGGAACGATCCAGTGGATCGCCCAGACCTATCCCGCACCGGACAATCTGAAGGACAACATCAAACTGGCGATCGACAATGGCGCGGTAGGGGCATACTGCATGGGCGGGGTGGCCGATGACACTTTCGTGAAGGCTGGCAAGGCGGAGCTGATCGGGGAGATCGTCTCCTTCATCAAGCAGAACGGTTTGGTGGCGGGAGTCGGGTCACATTCAATGGAAACGGCAATCATTTCCGAACAGCAGAGGTTCAATCCCGACTTCTATTTCAAGACATTGAACCCGGTAGGTTTCTACACTCAGGACCCGCGCGATGTCGCAGCCCTCATGAAGACTATCAAGAAGCCCTGGATCGCATTCAAGGTCCTGGGCGCGGGTCGAGTGCTGCCTCAGGATGGGTTTGACCTGGCGTTCAAGAACGGCGCGGATTTCATCAATGTCGGCATGTATGACTTCCAAGTCGCGCCCAACACATCCCTGGTCCGCGAAGTCGTGAAGCGCCACGAGCAGCGCGACCGAACCTGGGCGTAAGGGTGAATCCTTAAGAACGCATGCCAAATCACGATGCCAGGAAGTGACCCGCCCTCATCCCGCACGTCCCGCCGGCAAAACCCGACATCGCATTCAGAGACGCCTACGCAGGATGCCCTACTGACGCTTCAAGATTCACTCAGTATGTGCCTGAACGAGGCAACCAGGGCAACACTCCGGATTCAAACCACAAGCACGAGATCTTGCGGTGCGGGGGTCAAAGTCATTTCAGGAGCTTGCCCCTCTGCCCGTTCCTGGCTAGGCGGAGTAGGGCGGGGTGCAGGGGCGAATAAGAAGTCACTTTCCCGGTGGTACGGACTCTGGGTCCGCCATTTTCGCAGGATTCCCCCAGAATTTGACCCACTCGTGCAGCGGCCTTGGCGATGCTGATGTCAGCCGTGTTGGTGGCGCTGAGTTGGGTCGCTGTTTTGCGGCGCCGCGTGCACAGCCAGACCGAGTTGATCCGTGAGCGGCTGGAAAGCGAAGCAGCCCTGGAAAAACGCTACCAACGCCTCTTCGAGCGCAACCTTGTCGGCGTCTGCCGGACCTCGCTCGATGGGCGTCTGCTGGACTGCAACGAGGCCATGGCAACATTTTTGGTCTACAACTTACTCGCATCAATGCCTCCCAAGCCCGGATCCTGCGGGTGGGGAAATCGCGCGATGCCCCGGGTAAGGCGGACTTCGATTTCTTCCCGCGCGAAGACGCGGACCACTACTTCACCGACGAACGATGGATCGTTGAAACCGGCCAGCCCTTGATTGGCTAACTGGAGCGGCTTTGCGACCGGGGAGGGCAACTCCATTGGGTCTCCGATACGGAAGTTCCGATCAAAGACGCGCAGGGCCGGGTGACGGGGATTGTGGGGGTTGCACGGGATGTGACCGAATGGAAATCGACTCTGGAGGCATTGCGCGAAAGTGAAAAGCGTTACCGCGAGCTCTTCGAGAATGCCAGCGACGTTGTCTATACCACGGAATTGGAAGTTCGTGTGACCTCACTCAAGCGTGTAGAGCAACATCTCCTGGGGTATTCGCAGGAGGAGATCACGGGACTTGATCTCTGGGGCCTGATTGACCCCAAACATTGGAACCAAGTCAAACAAGGGAGCCTGACCTTTGAGAGCGAAGTGGGAAAGGGGACTACATTCTTCATTCGCCTTCCCCTCGATCCCGGGGAGGGTTCTAAGGAATCAAAGACGGCTTGAGGCGGGTGCGAATATAACTCGGACTTCTGACCACGGTTGGACTCCGTCGGAACGGGGGGGCAGAAAGCGGTAGGCAGAAGGCGGAAGGCACGGAGCCAATGTGGATATTCCGCAACAAACCGATACAGCTAGGATTTGCTTGAATGGTCCAGTTTCCACTCGACCTGCGAGAGCACCCCACCGAGGATGCGCGCGTCGTTGCACGTGAGGTTCAAATCGAGAAGTAAGCGTCTTAATTTCAATAACATGGCGGCACGGCTTTTGGGTTGGAGGTAGCCGGAGACGTCCAGCACGTGGGCGGCGCGCTCAAGGACGTGGTCGAGCGTCTGAAGGTTGGCGGGGTCCGAGCGATGGGCGGTTACGCGTGGCGGCCGCATCGACACAATGCCCGAACGGGTCAATTCATACGCGCAGACCGCTACTGCCTGCCCGAGGTTCATGGATGGGCAGCCGGGGGTCGTGGGAATTCGCACCAGGGCGTGGCAGTGGCTCATGTCCTCGTTCGAAAGGCCGGTCTTCTCCGAGCCAAAGAGCAGCGCCGCCTTTCCCCGCGCCTTGCGGAGGCGTAGCCAGGCGGCAAGTTCAGGCAACGGAAGGAGTTCGCGGCCAAGGTTGCGGCGGGAGCCGGTGGTAGTGCCGAGCACGAGCGTTACATCAGACAATATGTCGGCGAGAGAGGCCACCGCCCGCGCCGCCGCGATCACGGTGTCCCCTGAAAGAGCGGCTTGGCGGGCCTCATCCCACGTCGGCTCGAAGGCCGCGACCACTCCCATCTGGGTCAAGCCGAAATTCGCCAGCGCCCGCGCCGCCGCACCGATATTCAAGGGATTGCGAGGGCGCACCAGCACGATGCGCCAATTCAATTTGCTCATGGGGGGAATTGTAACAGTATGAGGCGGCGGAGGTGAATTGCGGATATCCCTTCACCTCAAGTCAACACCTAGGGTAGTGTGCGCGGGTAATGGCACTTGTAGCGCCGTCCATGAGGGCGGCTCAAACCGAGTAAACGCCCGGCCCTACAACAGAAACCTCCGGAATTGAATGGACCTTGAATTGTGACGCATTGTCCCGCTCCCGCCCGCACTAATTCTTGGGCGGAGTGGCCGCCGGGGCAGTTTGTTCCTTCGGTTTGTCGACCGATTGCACCGTCAGAATGCGCACGCCCGACTTGAATTGTTTATAGTCGGTGTAGCGAACGACTTCCTTCATGTGAACGGGCGCGGCGTTAGAGAAGTACAGGGTATCATCGCCCATGGTGTAAGTGGGAAACCAGAATTTGCCATCCACTTGCTCACGCCAAGTCGTAAATCGCGGGAACAGGTTTTCCTGCCCGTGGTGGGTCTTATCCTGGGGCACCTGTTTGCCTTCGCTTTTGACAATTTGCAAGTCGCGATCATCAACCCACACGATGCCCTGGAAATACTGCCGGTTTTTCTGGATTTCCTTGGGCCGGGTAGAGAAGACGTAGGCGGTGATTTCATCTACTTTGACGTGGCCCAGATACTTGATGTCGTAATCCGGCAATTCATCGGTGGTAAGGACGAAGGGTGTAATATTGCGAAACCCCTCAATGTCCTCCTTGGTGATAATCAAACCCTTCAGGGTGTTCTGGGGAGCGTAGGTGACCTTCTCGATGCGTTTGCCGCTGTCTTCGTAGAGGATATCCCACTCCTGCTCGAAGGTTCCCACGATTTCGTTGCCGGCGCCGAACTCCTCAACCTTATTGATCTGGTGGTAGGTGTAATTGTTGCGGGCCTCACGAAAGACTTTTTCCTTGGCGGCAAATTCCGAGATGATGTGTTGGATCCCTTGTGCGTCAGGGTCCTTCAGGCCCGGAGCGTTCGCCACCGCCCGGGTTTCTGGCGGAGGTTCTTTATCTGCGGAACCATGCAAAACCGGCTCCGAGGATGGCGGTGAAGCCGGCGCCGGGGAAGGGGAATTCGCCGGAGGGGTCGCGGCTGGCGCAGAGGCCTGTCGGGTGTGCATGACCGGCTCGGAAGACGAGGGTGCCGCCGGGGCCGGAGTAGCAGCCGGCGTCGCGGGCGCCGGGGAAGGGGAATTGGCAGGGGGCGTCGCTTCGGGCGCCGAAGTCTTTCGGAGCAATACCGGCTCGGAAGATGGGGATCCAGTCGGGGCCGTGTCAGCAGCCGACGGCGTGGGCACACCCCGTGGCGCTTCCGCCGCCGGGGGTTCGGGAGCGTCGGGAGCATTGGGTTTGAGCGTCGGCCCGGCCTCCGGAGCAGCGGGTGTACTCGGATTATTCGCCGCCGGGGACGCGGGCGGAGGTGCAGGCGCGGGGGAAGCCGCGGGGGCAGGCGCAGGCGCACTTGCCTTCGCCGCCGCCTTATTTCCCGCCTTCTGCAAGGCATCAATCAAATCGTCGCTGGCGCCCTGGTCATGGAACTTCTTGGCGAGGTCAGGGTTCATCTGGAAGTCCACGCCCCGCTGCTCGACTTCCTCAATAATCTTGCTACCGGGGCTTCCGAGCAGGAGCAGCGTGATGTCGTCCTTCGACAACGGCTTGTCAGCAGGGGCGGCGGCAAGACTTAGCAATCCGGCCATCATCAGCAGGGCAATCCCTACCAAAGTTCTCTTCCCAAAATTTGACTCTGATTTCATCGCTGAATACCTGTCCCTGGTCGCGTTTCCAATCCCACCCGAAGCCCTATTATTGATAGAGTCCCTTCCGCCCTTAAAAGTTGTACGGAAGTTTGCACTTTACGCGAGACCAGCCAAGATCGAGAAAAAGAAAAGAATCCGTTTAAACGCCGGTCGGAGACGAATGGGGCACATTCGATAGCGACCCATCGTGTAAAAGTATACCACTCATGCGCCCCGCCTAACACGCTTCCGACCACCAATTCCGCCAAGAAGGGAAGTGGAAGCATAGCAAAGAGTCGCAGGTCATCGGGGCTCTGCTCGGCTGCTGACCTGCCATGATCCAAGCCGGAAGCGGACCCCTCCTCCGGAAGAGAAAATCCCAACTGAAAGAGAATGACGCTTCCCGGCCCATCTTCGAATGGACACGTTTAGGTGGATGGTCTTGCGGCTTGGCCTTGAACCCCTTGCGGAGTTTCAGTGGACCAGACGAAATCTTGAACTATTCATGAATCCCACCCGCCCCTGCGGTCACGGCGGTTCTGTAGGGCACTTCTACGTGTAGGCCGTTCTCGTCAAAGTCCCCGGCGTGGGGTCACCCTCGACGATTGGTATACCCTTGGCGACTAGGACTTATCTTGTCGCGCGACGCGCTTGGGTTGCTGGCCAGATCAAATGTCATAAGGGGATGGCCACTGGCCGGAACGCGCTAAGTGAAGAACAGGGGCCATGACTCGAGTTACCCTATACCCTTCCACTTCGACACAAAGGCGTGTAAGATGGGTCCTGTAGAAGCGGAAGGGTAACTTATGGCAGACAAGCGCATCGATTTACCGCAAGGGACTCTCGATCTGTTGATCCTCAAGACGCTGGCTCTCGAACCCCAGCATGGCTGGGCGATTTCTGACCGCATTGAGCAAATTTCCAAAGACGTGCTGTCCATCAAGCAGGGCTCTCTCTATCCGGCTTTGCACCGCATCGAGCGGCGGGGATGGATCAAGGCGAAGTGGGGGACATCGGGGAACAACCGGCGGGCAAAATACTACGAATTGACGAAAAGCGGAAGGAAGCAGCTTGAGGCCGAGGAGAGCACCTGGCGAAAACTCACGGCTGCGGTTGGACAGATCCTGGAAACTGCACAGGGGTAAACCATGGTCAGCGATCTCCTGTATCGCTTACGAGCTTTGTTCCGGCGCAATTCCGTGGAAGCCGAGTTGGACGACGAGCTTCGCGCGCACCTCGAACACCAAGTGGAGAAATACGTCCAATCGGGCATGTCCCCCGAAAAAGCAGAAAGGCGCGCGAGGCTAGAATTCGGCGGCCTTGACCAAGTGAAAGAAGAGTGCCGGGACAGTTGGGGTGTGCGGATTATCACTGAATTTGGACAGGACGTGCGCTACGGCCTGCGCCAGTTCCGGCGCAACCCCGGCTTCACGGCGGTCGCAGTGATCACGCTGGCGCTGGGCATCGGCGCGAATACGGCGGTTTTCAGTGTGGTCAGGGCCGTGCTGCTAAGCCGCTTACCTTACAGTGACCCTGACCGTCTGGTGTGCATCACAGATGTCTTTCCTGGCGTCCTTCCTAGCAGCCTCGACAACCTGGTGGCCGATCCGGACTACCTGCATTGGCGGGATCAGAACCAGGTGTTCCAGTCCGTGGCGGCTTACGGTCAGCTTCGGGGGCTTAACCTCGGCGGCAAAGACGAACTGGATCGCATCGACGCAACCGAGGTGACCTGGGACTTCTTCCCGATGCTTGGTATTCGCCCGGCCTTGGGACGAAGTTTTCTCCCTGAGGAAGACCGGCCGGGAGGACCACCCGTTGTAATCTTGAGCCATGCGCTTTGGCAGCGGCGCTTCCGCTCCGACCCGAAGCTGGTCGGAAAAATGATAACACTCAACGAAAAAGGCTATACCGTTATCGGAATTATGCCCGAGAGTTTCCACTTCCCCGCTGACTGGGGTCCGGAGCTGTTCGTTCCATTGGGTATTGCGCCGAATCTGAATTGGGACTCCCCCTCATTCTCGGCGGTCTATGTTATCGCGCGCCTAAAGCCTGGGGTGAAACTCAGTCGCGCCATGTCTGACCTCGTCACCATCAACCGGCGGTCCGACAAGGCGCTTCCGTCGCCTTTTTCCCCCCAGATGCACGACAAGTCGCGAGTAGGAGTGGTGACGCTTCACGAACACCTGCTGGGAGACGTACGACCCCTCCTCTTGATTCTGCTGGGGGCAGTTGGATTCGTGCTGCTGCTCGCATGTGCGAACGTCGCGAATTTGCAGCTCGCTCGTGCCGCCACGCGGGAGAAGGAGTTTGCCGTCCGCGCCGCAATCGGCGCGGGCCGTTGGCGGCTGGCGAGACAACTGCTCGTTGAAAGTTTCGCTCTCGCGGCACTGGGAGGGGCGGCCGGGCTGATCCTGGGGGCCGGTGGCGTGGCGCTTTTTCGGCACTTGAGGCCGCCTAACATTCCGGGCCTTACGACGGTAGGCCTGGACCGGTGGGTGTTTGCGTTCATCGCTGCGATTACGGCATTCGCCGGCGTCGCGTTTGGTCTGGCGCCGGTATTTGTTGCTTCCGGGCTGAACCTGGACGAGACGCTGAAGGAGTCGGGACAAAGAACAACGACAGGGGGCGCTGCACAGCGACTGCGCGCGTTGCTGATGGTCTCAGAGGTGGCTTTGGCTCTGATTCTGCTGACCGGCGCGGGTCTGCTGGTCCGCAGCTTTGTTCGTCTCACTTCTGTAGACCCCGGGTTCGACCCACAGCATCTTCTCACCGAGCGCGTCATGCTCCCTCTCGAAAAATACCCGAACCCTGCCCAGTGGACGCCCTTCTTTCAGAGTGTCCTCGATCGAGTCGCGGGCCTGCCTGGCGTCGAATCCGTCGCCGCGGCAGAATCTCCGCCCTTAACAAATGACTGCATTCAGGCAGGCGGGGAAGTCGAAGGCCGGCCAGGGTGGCAGTATATCGGAGATTGCATTATCAGTCCGTCCTACTTTCACACCCTGCGGATTCCGCTTATTTCCGGGCGAGATTTCACTCCCGACGACGCCGGCTCTGCGTCCGGCGCGGTGATAGTGAACGAGATTTTCGCCCGCCGCTTCTTCGGGAACAAGGACCCGGTGGGGCGGCGCATTCGGCTCGGCGGACCTCAAGGCAACTGGTGCTCGATTGTTGGCGTCGTGCGGAGCGCGCGGCACTTGCCTCTTACCACCGAGCCGTCCGCCGAAGTTTTCACCTGCGGTGTGTTTTGGTCCATGACGCTGATCGTCCGCACCACTTCCGACCCGGCATCGCTCGCCGCCGCAGTGCGAAGTAAGGTACAAGAGGTGGACCCTAACCAGCCCGTCTATGACGTTGCCACCATGGAACAACGGTTTTCGCAGGCCGTCGCGCCCCAGCGTTTTAACGCACTGGTGATGGCCATCTTCGCCGGTATGGCGGTGATCTTAGCGGGAGTAGGGGTTTACGGCGTGATGGCTTACTCCGTGACCCGGCGCACGCACGAAATCGGAATCCGCAGGGCGCTGGGAGCGCAGCGGCAGGATGTCATAGGGCTCGTATTACGCCGCGGGGCGGCACTGGTGCTGGTCGGCATAACACTCGGTCTTGCCGGCGCGTTGGCGCTAACACGATTCCTGTCAAACTTGCTCTATGGAGTAACATTCCGGGACCCGCTGACGTTTGTTGCGGTGTCTCTGATCCTGACCGGGGTGGCGCTCATGGCCAGCTACATCCCCGCCCTACGCGCGACGAAGGTCGATCCCATGGTGGCGCTGCGGCACGAGTGAAGTGTGAGGGGTTTCCAAATGCTCGAAGTCAAAGGACTGACCAAACGGTATAACAGCATTGCCGCCGTTGACGATGTGAGTTTCCGCATCGACCCCGGTGAGATTTACGGATATCTCGGGCCGAATGGTTCGGGCAAGACCACAACGGTGAAAATGATGACCGGCCTGCTCGAACCCACGCGCGGCCATATTCTCTACCGGGGCCGGGACATCCGTGAGGACCTGGTTGCCTACCGAAAACATCTCGGCTACGTACCGGAGGAACCCCAGCTTTACCCTTACCTGAGCGGGCTCGAATACTTACAGCTTGTGGGGCGACTGCGGTCGATTCCCCAGGCAGTGCTCGATCGCAAGGTGGACCGCCTCTTTGATCTCTTTTCACTTCACGGGTGGCGACACGCTTCGATTTCCTCCTACTCCAAAGGGATGAAGCAAAAGGTGCTGATCTCCGCGGCGCTCTTGCACGACCCGGACATTCTGATTTTCGATGAGCCTCTCTCGGGCCTGGACGTAACGTCAGTGCTTATTTTCAGGAGAGTCGTTCGGTCTCTGGCGCGGGAGGGCAAAATCATCCTGTTTAGTTCGCACGTTCTGGAAGTGATAGAAAAAGTGTGCTCGAAAGTGATCATCCTTTATAAGGGCCATGTGGTGGCTGATGACAACGTCGAACGATTGAGGGAACTCATGCGGCTGCCGTCGTTCGAGGACGTCTTCAACCAGTTGGTCATGCAGGTGGATACGGACCAGGTGGCGAACGAAATCATCGAAACGATGAAAATGTAACTCCACTTCTTTAATCCGATGCTTGCACTCTTCAGATTTCGTCGTTTTCCCCAGGATGAGAAGACTCAATTCGTCGATCTCACCCGCCATTTCTATAGGCGCCTTTTTGACATCGAATTCATTTCCGAGGACGCTGATTCACGCCTCGGTGTAGTGCACATTCTCACGTTATTGGCGTTTCCCGGGAGGAGAACGGTGTCAGGGGGAGGAGAACGGTGAGGAGGAGAACGGTGTCAGGAACCGTTTTCGGGGCGGCAGGAGTTGCGGATGGTATTTTCAATCCAAACTGCGCCACCGCCTTCGACACCCAGGGCTCCGAACCGTACAGGAAACCCGGGGACAGACACCTCGTTAAACTCGTTTTCGCGCGGGTGGCGGCTGGGACCGCCGCGGTGGGGCGAAGGTCACCGTTCTCTGCCTCGGGTCCACGACGGCTGGCCGCGGCCACCCTCCGCCGCTCGAAAACCAGTATAACGAGGTGTCTGTCCCCTCCTCCGACAGTTTGTAACATCTTGGCGAGAAAAGACGCGGACCGCAGAGGCGGCGGTCCGCGCTACGAGCTATTCTGCTCTGGATATTACGGCTTTTTCCCAACAAGAATTAACACGCTGGTGGAGGTGCCTTTCAGGACGATGATCGGCTCTGTTAGATTTTCCGGGGAGATGCTGGCATCCAACTGTGAGTGTAATGCGCGTGCTGCACGTACATTCTGTGGAAGCATAGATTCGGGTTGCCCTGCCAAAGACTCGATTGTCTCCGGAGATTTTACTTCTACAAAGACACCTGGGGGAGCGGAAGGGGGTCAGGTACCCTTTTCTTTCGTAGAGGAGGAAGGAGGGCAGGGGAAAGGGTACCTGCCCCCTTTCTCCCTCCGCACGCCTTTGCGGTAATCGTCGTGGATTACGACGGCATAAACCGTTAATAACGCTAGGACCGGCGTTGGTAACCGCAAGACCGATGCCGTAGGTGGAACGGTGGGTCAAGGTATTGTTATATCGTTGTCCTGTAATGTAACCGCCCCAGTTCGCGCCAGCGCTCTGCCGTTCAGCGTTGCGCCGGTGTCAATCGTGATGGATATATTGGCCAATATGGTTCCCTCGAATACCGAGTACGTTCCCAGCGTGGCGGAACTGCCAACTTGCCAAAAGATGTTGGCCGCCGTGGCGCCACCACTCAGGACAATCCGGGAGGTACTGGTTAGCGTCAGTGTGCTCGCGATCTGGAAGATGTAGACTCCATTCCCAGACAGAGTGAGATCCCCTCCCTCGATCTCAAGCGAGGAGGTGGATTTATACAGGCCAGGGGTGAGGGTCTTCCCGGCCATATTGCCGGACAGGCCGATTGGGGTTTCCCGTGCAGCGGCGTTGTTATATGCGACGGTCAAGGCACTGTGCGCCAAGCCTGCGACGTCGTTTGGCTTCGTTACACACACCCCTTTCGGGCACTCTTTGTCCGGCGTGTAAATCGTTCCGGTAACTCTTCCGGGCGGAAACCCAGTGACCGAACTGCCCGGCGAAAGCCCAATATCCCCGGTAACATGGGTTTCGCCGGTGTTGGTAACCGTGCTGGCAGCCAGAACCGCGAAATCCTCGGCCATCCCGAGGTTTACCGTCTTCTGGGGGGGGGCTGCCGTGAGATTTGCAGCCGTTAGGCAGAGAGTGAACGCCACACAGAGAAGAAATGAACTGAGTTTGTTCATATGATCCTTTCTATCCTCAAGGTTGTGATTTGGCGGCTATCCCCGGAGGATCTTCGCCTGCCAGATCTTGCCGGGTGAAATAGACGCCACATGTTTATAGCCTCATGGAACTCGCGTGTCAGTCCAATACTGCTCACCTCCATGGTCTAAATTGCTCATTCCGCGAATGCTGTTTTCCCAAAAGGGTATGGCGTTCCACACTCCGCATTTTTATTTACGCGATTGCGCGTATCCCGGTAAAGCCGAAGCAATCGGCTTCGCCCTTCATTGGGCTGCGTCTCCGGTTGGCGAGGATGTATCTCCGCAGGTTGCCACTCCGGCGTGGCACGTTGCTGAAGCTGGCGGCTGAATTCCATACAGATAAAATAGGGGACACATTTCGGGGAACCCGGGGACGGGGACGGACGGGAACCCGGGGACAGGCACCTCGTTAAACTCGTTTTCGCGCGGGCGGCCGCTGGGGCCGCCGCGGTGGGGCGAAGGTCAACGTTCTCTGCCTTGGGTCCACGACGGCTGGCCGCGGCCACCCTCCGCCGCTCGAAAACCAGTATAACGAGTGTCTGCCCCTCCTCCCCCCTCCTCCCCCAAGGTTCTGAATAGGGCATAAGGTACGTTGGTACTCTTGACCTTTTGCGAAAGTCAACGAAAATCACTACATGAACAATTCCCATCGAAGGATGGGGGAGCGAACAATGCAGTGCCAACCGTGCTGAACGTCTAAGGGGTTTGTGCTCAGGGCGGCTCAGCGGGATGGCAAGAGGATCGGTCGTGTCCGGCTGCGCGCCATTGGCGAAGGCAGTCGCAATTCTAATCGACGGGGGGGAAGCAATGATTCGGATCGGCGTCATCGGTTACGGTTACTGGGGTCCAAACATCGTCAGAAATCTGTGCAGCCTCGATTCGGCGCAAGTTGTTGCCATAAGCGACAAATGCCCAGCGGCGCATAGACGCGCAAAGCGTGCTCATCCGAGCGTGCACGTCACGTCTGAGGCATCGGAAGTCCTGTGTTCTCCAGACATCGATGCAGTGGCCATAATTACTCCTGTCTGGACGCATTTCGAGCTGGCCATGGCTGCCCTGGAAAACGGAAAGCACGTTTTCGTCGAGAAGCCCTTTACTTCGAATTCGGTCCAGGCTGAGAGGCTGATCGAGTTGGCACAGAAGAGAGACCTCAAGATTATGGTGGACCACACGTTTCTATTTACTGCGGCGGTGAAGAAGATCCGCCAACTCATCGATCAAGGGGAACTGGGGGACCTCTACTACTACGATTCCATGCGGGTGAACCTCGGTCTGTTCCAGCACGACATTGACGTGATTTGGGACCTCGCACCTCATGATTTGTCCATCATGGATTATCTTATTGAAGAGGAACCCGAGGCTGTCGTGGCGACGGGCCAGGCACACTTGAATGGCCATGCCGACGTGGCATTTATCACGGTCTATTTCCCGCACAACATCATTGCCCACATCAACGTGAACTGGTTATCTCCCGTGAAGGTCCGGACCACGTTGATCGGAGGGGAAAAGAAGATGCTGGTGTGGAATGACTTGGATGCCGACGAGAAAGTCAAGGTCTACGACAAGGGCGTGGATATGACCAGTGGGGAAGGAGTCTATGAATTGCTTGTGAGCTACCGCTCGGGAGATATGTGGGCACCCAAGATCGAGCAAACAGAAGCCCTGAAGATCGAATTGGGATATTTCTTGGAATGTATCGAGGGTAACAAGACGCCCATTAATGGCGGCATGGGCGGATTGCGGGTTGTCAAACTGCTGGAAGCGGCAACAGAATCACTGAAGCTGAAAGGGGAATCCGTGTCGGTACGAACAAATACCACGTCCTCGGGAAGCCACGATTGTTTAGCCACCAGCATGGCATTTTAGCTCTTCCTCTTCGCCCACTCCGATGAACACAGGACCGCTCATTTGAATTGTTGCCCTTCCTCGAGCGGGAAACGGTGTCAGGGGAAACGGTCAGGAACCTTTTTTCTTCTTCGCTTATTGGAAGGAAAAGGGTACCTGACAGCGTTTCTCCTTCAGGACGCCCGAACAAAGGTTCCTGGCACCGTTTTTCCCCCTTTGTGCTTACGCCATGGCCTTGCTTGAGAAACGGTTGTTCCACGAGCACGTTGCATGGATCGTAGCCTTGGGGGCTGAAATCATTATTCTGAACTGCATCATGGTCTTTCGGAACCGTTCGTTTACTAATGGCCTCGGAGTGCAGTACGAAGACAAGCCATTGCCAATTGTTCAGACATTGAACCTCAACGCCTGATCGACAGGCGCTCAATTTTGCCATTCCATTTCCAGGAGCAGGACCCATACTAACAATCGGCGGATAGGTCCTCGTTCAAACGGCGTAGTGTAGACCATCACGCCTCGGGTTATCGATACATCCACACAAGCAAACGACAGCATGCATGGAAGGCTTTCTCGAGGAAAACGACAAAACCTTGAATCCCCCACGAGAAACCCCGTGACGCGGTTTCTAGCAGTTCAACCATTAGGTGCGTGATTCAGGAAATTGGCGGGTTCAGTGGGGCCGCGCCGCCAAAGGGAGGGAATCGGGTGTGATTCGCCCGCGCTGGCATTACGCCGGCAATCGTTCCGGAGCGATGGAAGTGAGTCCGGATGTGGTGGCGGCCACCGGATCGGTGGGGTACCCGAGCTCCAACCAGTGGTCAAAGCCCCCGGTTAGCGGCCAAACATCCCTGTAGCCTTTCTCAATGAGTAACCGCGCCATCCTGGCGCTGGTAGCTTCGTTGGGTCAAGTACAGTACATCACCACCGGACGCCCGCGCGGGATCTCGGCGAAACGTTTCGCGAAATCATCGGGCGGAATCCAGAGGGCGCCGGCCACCTTCACGCCGTCCCCATGGTAGCTGAGGTCGTGCCGCAAGTCGACAATTACGATGGCGTCGCCCCGTTCAAGTCGTTCCTTGAGTTCGGGCGCGGAAATTCGCGAGTGTTCGAGCAGGCGGTAGAATTGCCGTCGCTGCACCCACTTGAGCAGGAGCCAGCCCACCAGGAGCACGGCCAGGATTATCGCCCCCGTCCGTCCGAAAGCCGACAGCCACTCCGTCATCCACTCGACTTCAGTGCGAAATGACCAGCCCAGGGCCATTGCCGATCCTATCCATAGCGAGACCCCGGCAAGGTCCGCGGCGATAAAGCGTAGTGGCGCCACCTTCAACATTCCAGCGAGCGGCGGGGCAACAGCGCTCAATCCGGGCACGAACTTTGCCACGAAGAGCGATTTTAATCCATATCGCTGGAAGAGGCCCTCCGTGCGGCTGACACAAGAATCCGGCGACAAGGAAAGGGAACAGAGCCGGCGTAGAATAGGCCGCCCACGCGACCGGCCGAGCGTGTACCAGATTCCATCGCCCCCTAGCGCCGCAACTAAACACATAAAGAAAATCAAGGGCGTGCGCAGGTGTAGCGGCGCGGCCTGGGCAGTGGCAACGAGAATGAACGGGAAGCTGGGGACAGGAAAGCCAAGGCATTCAGCCAAGACGGCCAGGAAAAGGAAGGAGAGTCCGAATTGGTGGAGGATGTGGACCATGGGAACGCCCGCAGAGGGTCAAACGTCCGGATCAGCCTGTCAGCGCGTGCAAAGCTTTAGAGTGCGGCAGCTTGCTGCCGCTTTCCTTCGAGCGAGCTTGCTCGCGGGGTTTCGAACGCGTGGAGAATTCCCCGCCAGCAAGTTGGCTGGTGACAAAGCGGCAGCAAGCTGCCGCACTCTAAAGCTTTGCACCGAATGCTAGTAGGGGAAGCGTGTTTCGCGACCCGTGAAATATCCCCGGACCCATGGTGAGAGATCCGTTCCCGGCGCGTGTAATGGGGGCAACACCAACTACAGTCTTCCCCGGGTAAAAAGATGATTGCCGTCCCCTCCGTGGGACATACCGTGGTCTTCATACGCGGGTCAAATTCTTGTAGCCAATTGCCGCTTAGCGCGCTCGGCGCCGATTCTTCAGGCGCATCTGGCGCATCTTGTTGGGCTTTCTCTTCGGTTTGGAAATTGAAAATGTCGCCGTTCCCACTCGGCGTACTTTCCACTCGTGGCCCGTGGGCGTGCTTTGTTCCGTATCCATAAGTTCTTTCAGATCCTCCCAGATCGACTCGTCCGGACAATTATAGCGGATATTTCAATTTCCTGCTGTGGGCATGGTCTTGCTGGCCGTGGTGCGTCTACAGGCGGCGCGGCCAAAGCCGGCTTTCCGGGCTTGTTAGTTTGCCGCTGCAATGGACTCGACCGTTATGGTCTCGCCGCTGAGCGTGCCCGTGACTTTCACTTTGGCGCCGGCAAACTGCTCGGGCTTTTTCTGATCGCTGAGTTGATAGATTTTCCCGCTGGGATCGATGAGGATGTATTTGGCTCCTTGCTTGACACATCCCAACGTGCAATCCTTGTCGCTTTCCCCGGGCATCATGTGTTTGGCGCCGCACATGGAATCACCGATGCTGCCCGCAAAAGTCTTCGCGGCGTCTTTGCCTGGCGCAGCAAGGCTGATGCCCGCTGCCAGCAGCAATCCCAACACTGAAATAGTGAGCCTCTTCATGCTAACCTCCGCAAAGTTTGGTTTCCCTGATCCGACCCGGATTCCTTCACAAAAAAGATAAACGGCCACCCCGGCACGAGTGGCCGTTCAATGTTGGTAGTTTGATGCGTCGTAAAACTAACTTGACTTCTCGGCGACGCTGGTAACGGTGATGCTGGTACCTTCGACGGCGCCCGTTACCGTAACGCTTTTCCCACCCAGTCCTTTGAACTTGTCTTGGGCATCAAGCTGGTAAACCTTTCCATCCGAAACCAGGACGTACGTGGCCCCGCCGGTAACACAATGCTCGACGCATTCCCCGCTTCCGGCGGCGGAGTGTTTCAACCCACAATGTGAGTCACTCACAACGCCGGTAAGCGTCTTGTCTGCCGCAAAAGATAGGCTGCCAAACACCAAAACCGCAAAAAGCAAGAGCAATACCTTTTTCATCTGAAATCCTCCTCGCTGGTTGTGATTCCTCTCCGAAGGCCTTGCCAAGGGCACCGTTATAATCGGAAATCCTTTTCGCAGCCCTCGTTCGGAATCTCGGTGGCCAAGCCCTAATTCTTGTCGCCCTACGATAGGGCAACTTCGCAACCCCTACATGTAGCCATTCTAAGCTCAAAAGGTGATATTGCGCAAGCTGGAGTACTCTTGCAGTTTGAAATTAGGTCGTGGGGCAGATTGGCCAAACTCGAGTACGGGCGTCTTTCGTTCCCAATCAGACGTTTCATTTTGACAGGCTGCTCCCGACACGTAGGGAAGGTTATCGACCTCGGTGGCAAAGGTTACCCGTGCCGATATACCACAACCGCCGAATTCCTAATCCCACGGATCACCGATAGGCCACCGGGAGCACGAATCAATTGGCTGCGCGAAGCGGGCGACGTCATTACCGACAAATGGGAAGGGAAGACGGTGGTCGGCGGCGCCGCGGTTGCACAATGCCGTCTCGACGAGTGGCTGCTCGTCGAGGCGTGGGACGAGAGCTAGGAGGTTTGACGGGCGGCCCGTCGGGCCGGACCAAGCGCTGCGGGGGGCAGGAAGTGCCGCAGAGGAAAGCAAACTGCGCTTACCTCTGCGCTACTTCTGAACTTCAGGAGAGACTTGGGGTGACGCCCCGGCGGGCGCTTTGACGGGAGGCGCTAACTGGCCAAAGGTTCCCTTCAGCCACCATTCCATTGCAACCCTGTCCGAGTAGACCTCGGTCAGGGGACGTTCGCGATACTTACCGCCTATTCCCGATTGCACGGCCAGGACGGCAAAGCCCCTTCGTTTCTTCCATAGCAACTTACCGGTTTGGCTCCACAAACTCATGTCGGCGGTGGCGGCGTATACCCAACCACCGCCAACCAGCGGTTCGAGTGGGGATAAAGCGCGGGATTTTCGCGAGGCCACGGGCTCGGTCATGTCGTCCCAGGAGGCAATTGAGGAGCGAACGTTGGCTTTCACCTGGATGACCTTTACTTCCAGCACTGCGTCCGAGCGCGTTTCGGCCGCGATGGTTGCTACCAAAGAACCTTGCGCCGCCAAATATCGCTGCATATCGACAGCGCCGGTATTGGGGTCGATCGCATCGAGTGGGGACCCCGCACCCTTGGTGCGGCTCGCGATTTCCAGTGCTAGTTCAGGCGGCGCCACGAACCACCCCGCGTTGTCCGTAAGGTACGTGGAAATCGCCCTGATTAACCCTTCGGAATTGTCTACACCCTCGGGTTGCGGCAAGATGATGATGCGCTTGATCGATGTCCGGAGCGAGTCCGCCGGGACGAATGACCCGCTCTGGGGATACACGATGTCTTCGAGGTGGTTCACGCCGCCTTCGGTCTTGTACCAGACCGTCACCGGCGCAGCGATGCCGACAAGGGAAGTGTAGTCCGTGTCGGTTTGGATTTGAATCTCCTGATTCTTTTTGTCGAACACCGTAATGCTGTTCGGGGTAACCACCGTGGCATAACCTTCCAGCTTGATTCCGGCGTGCTTAGGCTTTTGCGCGGCGGATCCACAGATTACACAGATTACACAGATCAGGCAGGCAGAAAAAGCCTCGAATGCCTCGAAGCAGGGAGAATGCTTACGTCGCCCTGTGCTCATATGGCACCGGAGGACCGCCTGACTTCCGGCGGACTTGGCGTTCCTTCCTCCAGCCCGCACTTTCAGTGTTTTCATCTCTTTAATCTGCGAAATCTGCGTAATCTGTGGACTTGACCCAGAGTCACTTTATTTCGATGACGTATTTGCCTAAGTAGAGTTTTGCCGGCCCACCTTTTGGGGTGGCCACGGTCAATGGCTTAGGTTCTTTCACGCTGTCGTCTTTCTTGGCGGCACATTCGCCCACCTTTTCGCCCGCTTGGTTATAAAGCCGGAAAGGGGCGTCGGCGTTGCTGGTGGCAGCGGGGCGCTCCAGCCCAAAGCCGTAGCTACCCACACCAATCGCATTTCCGCAGACGGAAATCTTGGTTTCCGTGATCAACATGCCCGTGTATTTCTGCTTGATTTGGGAACTGTAGCCCGTCGTGTCGATGAGCCCCAGAACCAACCGCGCTCCCGCGGGGTTCTTCAATAATGCGGCGTTCCGTTTCTCGACAGGGATACGATTCCCCTCCAGGTAAAAGTCCGCGGGGACAGCGCGAGTGAAGGCGTCGCCAGTGACGGCCTCATACCCGCCCTGGGCGCGCGCCGTGTTGGGCCATACTGCCAGCAGGCAAGCCATGGCGATAAAACCGATGACCAGTAATGTTTTCTTCATGGGTTTCCCCCCTCATTTTGCATGAATGAATTGTGACGGCCTCAGGCCATCCGAACCGGGCGAAGTCTATCACGAATACCTCACCCAAAATAGCCGTTCTAAAGTCCGCGCCTCTACTCTCGGTCCAGAACCTCCCGAATTCTTTCGCGCAATGCGACGGGGGCAAAGGGTTTCTGAATGAACGGCATGTCGTGACCCAGAATGTCGTGGTGCACGATGGCATCGTTTGTGTATCCGGACATGAAAAGGACCTTGATGCCGGGACGCATTGCCGCGACCTTTTCCGCAACCTTACTTCCGGACATCTTGGGCATCACCACGTCTGTCAAGAGTAGGTGAATAGGTCCGCCATGGTTCGCGCATGTTGCCAGGGCGCTATCTCCATCCTCTGTTACCAGGACTCGGTACCCGGCCGATTCCAATGCCCTGCGAATTAGAGAGCACACCGCCTGCTCGTCTTCGACAACCAGTATTGTTTCTCCCCCCGACGTTGAACTCGCATCCGCATTCCCGAGCCCCCTCTCCACAGGATCTTCGCAGACGGCGGGAAGGTATACTTTGAAGACGGTTCCATGACCCGTCTCGCTGTAAACCCAGATACTGCCTCCCGATTGTTTAACAATCCCGTAAACGGTTGCCAGTCCCAGACCTGTCCCCTTGCCCTTTTCCTTGGTGGTAAAGAAAGGTTCGAAGATGTGCGCTTGGGTCTCGGGAGCCATGCCTACTCCTGTATCGCTGACTGCCAGCATAATGTGGGGGCCAGGGTGCACCGTGACGTGGCCCCGAGCAAAAGTCTCATCCAATTCCACGTTGCCCGTCTCAATCGTGAGGCTTCCCCCCAGGGGCATAGCATCGCGGGCGTTCACGGCCAGATTCACGATGACTTGTTCGATCTGTCCCGGATCGGCCTTCACCTGCCCCAACGCTGGGTCGAGAACCGTGTGCAGCTTGATATCTTCTCCAATCAACCGCCTTAACATGTTCTCCAAATTGGAAACCACTGTGTTCAAGTCGAGCACCTGAGGCGCCAGCACTTGGCGACGGCTAAAGGCCAACAGTTGGCGGATTAGAGCGGCGGCGCGTTCCCCGGCATTATAAATCTCCTTAAGGTGAGCTTTTGCCGGGGCATCCGATGCGAGGGAATCCATGAGGAGTTCGGAATATCCATTGATGATGGTCAGGAGGTTGTTAAAATCGTGCGCGATTCCGCCTGCCAATCGGCCGACTGCCTCCATTTTCACGGCCTGGCGAAGTTGTCCCTCCAGGGTCCTGCGGTCCGTCACATCCTGTTTGGTGGCGATGAAGTGGGTGATTTCGCCGAGTGTACCCCGGACCGCGGCAATGTTCATCTCCTCCGTGTAAAGGGTCCCATCTTTACGTTGGTTGATGATTTCGCCACGCCAAGATTTTCCTTGCAGAATGGTGGCCCAAAGCTGGTGGTAAAACTCCGGGTCTTGTTTGCCCGATTTCAGCATCCTGGGGTTTTGCCCCAGAAGCTCCTCGCGACCATACCCGCTGATCCGTGTGAAGGCCGGGTTGACATACTCGATCGTTCCGTGGGTATCGGTAATCATCACGGCTTCCGCAGCCTGCTCGATGGCGGTTGCCAGGCGTGCCTTTTCGGCTTCCGCCTGTTTCCAGCCGGTGATATCTTCCATCGTACCCTCATAATAGAGAATTTTGCCGGAAGCATCGCGGATGGCCCGAGCGTTTTCCCGGACGTAAAGGATGTCCCCATTTATTTTGTACCACGCGGACTCTAATCCCGCTGCTTCTCCCTCCTTGTCCATCAGTTCCATGAACCGGGTTCGCGGGTTTTCGCGCCCGAAACTGTAGGTGTTTAAATTGATCCCTGCCATCTCGGAGAAAGACGAACAGCCGAACATCCGGAGGAGCGCCGGATTGGCCGCCAGGATCTGTCCATCCGGGGTTGTCCGATAAATTCCCAGAGGGGCATTTTCAAACAACGCCCGATAGCGCTGTTCACTATGCTGCAACGCCTCCTCCGACCGCTTGCTCTCGGTGATGTCCCGGGTGGTGCCCCAAACCCTGATCAGCATTCCGTTCTGGACAATCGGGATTTCCGTCCTGAGCAAGTGCTTGACGTTGCCCGCCTTGTCGCGGCCCCGAAACTCGACGGTCCGGTTTCGGAGCCCACCCTGCACCGAGGCTCGAAACGTTGCCATCCTTTCCTCATCCGATGGGGGGATCAGTTCTCCGATGCGGATGCCGACCAGTTCTTCCGGGGTGGAGAAGCCCATAATGCGCGCATAGGGTTCATTGCACTCCGCAAAGTAGCCGTACTGCAAAAGGCTGCCCACGAAATCTTCGGCGGGCAGGTTGATGGGAATGGGCTGTTCCAACTCCAGACGCCACACGCCTTCGGTGCTGTGCGCAATGAAATCCCGGTAGCGCTGCTCGCTGTCCCGCAGGGCCTGCTCGGCGCGCTTGCGTTCAGTGATGTCATGCGCGAAGGCCATGACGTATTCTTTCCCGCCGAACTCCAGGTAATCTGCAAACACCTCCACTGGGAAAACTCTTCCCTGTTTGGTTTTATCGTGGGCTTCAAAAGTCATTGAGCCGCGCCGTTTGATCTGCTCCCAAAACTCCTTCCAACCTTCTTTCGGGAAAAACGGATCGATATCCGGAATCGAAAGGGAAAGGAGCTCCTCGCGGGAATACTCTAAAGAGCGGCAGCGCGCCTCGTTGGCATAGACGATACGGCTTTGTGCGTCCACCCAAAATACCCCGTCCGAGGCATGCTCCACCGAGAATTGCGTCAGCCGAAGTTCCTCTTCCGCCCGCTGGCGCCCGGTGATATCGCGAATGACCGCCACATGGACCTTGCGCCCCTGGTTGAAGAAGTTGTTGCCGGCAATTTCGACCGGGAAAGCCGTGCCATCCTTCTTGCGATGCCAGCGCAATTGAACACCCGTCCACTCATCGGCGATGGCGGCCCGAGTCTTTTCGGGCTCGGCGAAAACCTCTTCGGCGGTCAGCCCGAGGATCTCCCCGCGGCTGTATCCATAAAGATCCAGCGCGGCGGCGTTCGCATCCAGAATTCGCGTGGTTTCGACCTCCACCAGGAGGATGGCATCGGATTCCACTTCGAAGAGGCGGCGGTAGCGCTCTTCACTCTCACGCAGCGATTCCTCCATCGCCTCCTGCTGCCTGGTTCTTTCTTCCGAGTCTCGTGCTGCCGCATGCCGATGCACGGCCACCATGACCGATCCAAACATCAAAAGAGAGAGGGCTCCCACCAGCCAATCCAACATCACGCGCCGGCGGTAATCGGAGAGGGCTTCATCCCGGTCGACCTTGCGGACCAGGGCATCGCCATCGGCGGCGATCGGTCGCGCCGCGCCAAAGACCCGCACGCCCCGATAGTCAATGAATTCGCCGAAGGGCACATAGCCCTCACGGGCCACGCGCGACTCAAAGGAATCCCCGCTCAGCGGCCTGCGGAAGATGGACTCTGTCCCCAGGTTGTGGAGGCGAGGAGAGAACGTAAAGGCCTCGCCGTTCTTCTGCCACACAAACAGAGTGTCGCTGGTGCGTGTGGAGGGACTCTCGAAGACCACCAGGGGAGTCATGTCCTTCCACGGGTCCGAAACCATGACCACTGCCCCAATCTTGCCGGCAGGGACTTGACCTTGTAGCACGGCTCCCATACCCGCGAAAACCGGAACAGAAAGAGTGAGCCACAGGTGGCCCTGTTCCATGCCGAAGCCATCCAATCTGAAGTCGTCGTCGCGTAGAATCGCCCCACAGGCATCGTTGACCGCTTGAGATATTTCCGGCTGGATCCCCACCTGTGCCGCGATTCGGCACTTGCTGTCCAACACTGCGCCGGCCAGGTATCCGTAGCCTTGGCGCATCGCCTCGAGTTCCCCCTCCACGCCTTGCCGGGTCGCTGTAGACTTGTCCAGGCTTTCCGAAGCAGAGAGCAAGCGTGCAGTTAAAGGGTTCTTGATGACTACGCCAATGTCCATCCGGCGCTCTCTCCGCCACAGGGTCACTGTTCTGACCCGAGCCTCGGCAGCGCTGGACAATCGCTGATCCCAACTGACCAGGGTGTCCCGGTAGGCCTCTCGTAAGTCGCGCCAGACGAATCCCACCACTAAAATAGCGAGAATCAAGAAGCTAAGCGCATAAGCGGAGGAGATCTTCTTGAAAAAATCCAGGGTGGCACGATTGTCCTTGTTCTTTCGACTCTCGGCCGAAACTGCGTTTGTTTGCTTTTCTGAAGGGTTCATTTTCATACCGTGTCAGTTTGAGGAGAATTGCAGGAGTTTTCTGTAACCAAGCCTCCGAGAGTCCTCCCTCCATTCGTAACCATATGACCGGCACATGCAGCGGGCGCATGGGGCGGAAACCGGGTAGGTTATTTCTCCGCCTGAGCAGGTCATGCGGAGACACACGATAACCGCCTCTTCGCCTGCCGCTCCCCGATTGATGGTTTTCCCTCAAATTGGCAACGACTCACATTATTGCGCTATCGGAACCGCTTATCAATGACTCGTTACGCCTCGACTGTGCGACTTAGAAATGAAATCGGAGGTCCCTCGGACGTAGCGTGGGCGTCTCGCCCGCTGGGGAGTGGGCATCCTGCCCGCGCATGCTTGGCGGGAGCGGGCCGCTCCCATCCTAGCCGACGGACCGCGATCAAAGCCTCGCACTATAGGTCAGGCGGGACGCGCTCCCCCCGCGGCGTTGGGCTTTTGCCTGCGCCTGGGCTCTCCACCAACTGCTTATTGCCTGCTGCCTACTGATTTACGCCATTCGCCGGGGGTGTCGTGGCGGGCGGCTTCGGCGTGGAGACTTCTTTCCTAGGAGGTTCGGGAGATTCTCCCGGGGGAGTGGTCTGCGGGATCGGCTTGCTCGCCCCAGGTTCGGCGGCGGACATTGCCGGCGCCAGCAGGCGTTCCGGCGCCGCACTCGCTAGAATTTCCTGGATCTGGTCGGGCGATTTCAGGAGGGGAGAGTGAGCGAAATCGTCCGCCGGCTTGTCCTTCACTATCTGCCCCATGAAATCCAGCCAGATCGGCAATGCCACGCGGGCGCCTTCTTCCTTATTTCCCAGGGTGCGATGGTCATCAAAGCCCACGTAGACTCCGCAGGTCAACGAAGGCGTGAACCCCAGAAACCATGCGTCGGTAAAATCATTGGTGGTTCCGGTTTTGCCGGCCACAGGGTACTTGGCCGCGAAGGCCCTTCCCGATACCGCCGTGCCGGAGTTGAAGACCTCGCGCAACATGGAAACCATAATGCGCGCCGTCGAAGCGGGAATGACGTCGGTCACTTCCGCGGGGAAGTCGTCGATCAGCCGTCCATCGTAATTGGTCACCCTCGTCACCATGCGCGGGGAGATATGGACCCCGTCGTTGGGGAACGCGGTGAAGGCCGACGTGTGCTCAAGCAGGGTTAGGTCGGAGGCGCCCAAGGCCAGCGGCAGGTTGGGGACGAGGCGGGAAGTGATCCCGAATTTGCGGCAGAGTTTGATAACTTTGTCCACTCCGATGCGGGCCAGCGTGCGGACCGCGGGAACATTGCGTGACTCCGCCAGAGCGTGAAGCACGGTGATGGTCCCCTCGAATTTATCGTCATAATTGTGCGGCGCCCATATCCCGGAGGAGGTATGGTAGCTGACCGGGGCATCCACCACGGTGTCAAAGGGAGAAGTGCCGTCCGTGATCGCTTCGGAGTAGACATAAACCTTGAAGGACGAGCCTACTTGGCGCTCCGCCTGCACCGCGCGGTTGTACTTGCTCTCCGTCCAGTCGTACCCTCCCACCATGGCCTTGATTTCGCCGGTGGGGTTGTCAATGGCCAGCACCGCGCCTTGCACATCGGGCTCCTGATCCAGGGTGGCCCGGGCGGTGGTTCCCTTGACCTCTTTGATCAGGAAAAGATCAACATCCCCGGGGGCAAACAGATCGGCGGGAAGGGTCTTCCTTGTCCAGGAAAAGTCCGGTGGGGTAATTCGCGCGGTCGCGCCGCCAAAGCGCACCTCGGCGTGGTCAGCCTTCACGTCCATCACCAGGCCGTGGACCAATTTATCGGCGGTAGCGGGCTGATTCCAGTCCTCGTCAACATAAGTTCCGAGGGTGACGGGTCTGCCGCCAGAAGTGAGAAGGTGGTTCTTCAGAATGTTTTTTTCCGGCCCTCGCCAGCCGCGCCGCTTGTCGTCGTTACGCAAGCCCCTTTTTAAGGTTTCTTCCGCCACCTCTTGGGTCTTGATGTTGAGCGAAGTGTAAACGCGCAAGCCCTTTTCACGCACGGCTTCCGGCCCATATTTCCTCTCCAGGAACTGCCGGACCTCTTCCACAAAGTAGGGTGCAATCGTGTAATTCCAGCGTTGGATGTTTAAGCCGAGAGGAGCCGCGGTGGCCTCGCGAAGCTGGGTGGAATTGATTTTTCCTGTTTCCAGCATGGCGCGCAATACCTGGTCGCGCCGCCGCCGCGCCAGTTCAGGATGCACAATCGGGGAGTAAGCGGTCGGTGAGCGCGGAATCCCCGCCAGCGTCGCGGCCTCCGGCAGGGTCAGTTCAGTCAGAGGCTTGCCAAAGTAGAATTGCGCCGCGGCCTCAAATCCAAAGTTTCCGTGGCCGAGGTCCACCTGGTTCGCGTACATGGTGAAAATCTGCGACTTCGTGAAGTATCGCTCAATCTGGATGGCCAGCAGCATTTCCTGAAATTTTCTGCGGAAACTCTTGTCGGGTGTGAGGAAGAGCATTTTGCTGAGCTGCTGCGTCAAGGTGCTGGCGCCCTGCGTCTTGCGCCATTCCAGCAGGTCTTTGCCGGCGGCGCGGATGATGCCGACAATATCCACTCCCACGTGGCTCTCAAAGTGCCGGTCCTCGATGGCAATCACTGCGTCGCGCAGGACGGGAGGAATCTGGTTGTAGCTCACGATGACCCGATGCTCCAGGGCAAAACTCCCGAACGCCGTGCCGTCGTCCGCGTAGATTTCCGTCATCACATCCGGACGGTAATCCTCCAACTCGCGCACCTTGGGGAGGTCGGAAGAGTAAACAAAAACCAGTCCGCCCAGCGCGCCAATGCCGGCGGAGAGAAGGACCAGAATCAGGAAAACGAACTGGCCAAAGATCTTCCGGCTGCTCACGTGACGTGGTGGGTCGCGACGCGGCGGCGGGGAAGTGATGGAATAGGAATCGGGAGCCATCTGTAGTTTATCCGAACCTCATTTTAGGCATACCTGGCACAGCAGTCAAACCCGCGATGGAAAGCGCCCGAATGACAAGTTGCGGCCGGGGCACACATTGCTTTGGATTAATGCGCCGGGCTGTCCAAAATAGCGGACACATCCAATGCTCAGCGCGGCTCTGCCGCCTGCTGTGCGGGAAGCCTCTGTACGTTTTCAGTTGCCGGCTGGATTGACGTGATCTATCCTTTTCTGTGGCCGGGTGCAAGAATAGAGACCTTGAATTTGGGGGCGCGCCCTTGGTGGGAAAATGCGGCTGGTTCTTAATCCGAATCGAATGTCATCACCAAAGGGCCAATGTTTCCAGTTGAGGTTCAACCTCTCTTTTTGGGGTCTGTTCCTGGCGGTGCTGTTTACGGTGCTGCCTGGACGCGGCGCGGTCTCGACCCTCCAGCCTCCCCGCGAATACCGGCTCCGTTTTTATCACACTCATACTAACGAGCGTTTGGAAGTCGTTTATCGCCGCGGCGATGCGTATTTACCCGCCGCGCTGGCCCGGCTGGACTATTTTCTGCGCGATCATCGCACCGGGGATGTTCATCACTTCGATCCGCGGTTGTTTGATCTGTTGCATGACCTGACCGAGTCTCTGAAAGATGCGGGCGGCGAGATCGACGTGATTTGCGGCTACCGCACACGGTGGAGCAACGAATTTCTCCGCACCCGCAGCGCCCACACCGGAGTGGCCCTGCATAGCCTCCACATGCAGGCTGAGGCCATCGACATCCGCCTGCCGGGGGTCCCGACCTCCGATCTGCGCGATGCGGCGCTCCGGCTGCGTCGCGGGGGCGTGGGCTACTACTCCGCTTCTAACTTCGTGCACGTTGACGTGGGACGGGTGCGGCGCTGGTAGCCGTATTTCCCCGGCGCCGGGGATACCCCCTGGCCAGAGCCTTCTCCAGGCGAGCGTCGTGCCCGTAAATATCCTGGAAGAATTTCACCTCTCCATCCGGCAGCACCACAGCCGTGGCGTAGATGATCACCACTGGGCGTTTCTGGGGCAGATTCACTTGCTGTGAATCCGGGCCGTTGTTCATCGTTTCCACGATCTTGTCTTTGGTCCAGTTCTCGTTCCCCTGAAGAATCCATTCCGCCAGCACGGCAGGATCTTCCACGCGAATACAGCCGTGACTGAAATCGCGGCGGGTTCGGGAGAACAGTTCCTGTGCCGGTGTGCTGTGGAGGTAGACGTTGTGCTCGTTGGGAAACACGAACTTGGCCAAGCCCAGCGAATTCTTGGGGCCAGGCCTTTGGCGGATGCTGAGAGCGCCGGAGTTTAATTTCGCCAACTGCACATCGCTGACGGCAGATGTGGTTACCACGTTGCCGTGCTGGTCAACGACCTCGAGTTCGTTCTTGCTCAGGTAATCCGGATCCTTCTTGATCTTGGGCACAAGTTCACCGCGTTGGATGGCCAGGGGAACATTCCAGTACGGCCGGAACACCAGGTAGGACATCTCTTGCGCGAAGACCGGAGTGTGCGCTCGGTAGGAGCGGCCCACAACCACCCGCATGGTCAATTCGATGGTTTCCCCCTTTCCGAAACCGCGCAAGATGAACTCCGGGATATTGACGAGTATGGGGGGAGGGTCATGCCCGCGGGGCGCCCATCGCCAGCGCTCGAGCGTGAACTGGAGTTGGCGCACGCGCGCACTGAGCGGAGTGTTCAACTGCTCGAGAGTGTCTTTGCCGATCCGCCCGTCAGGCTCCAGACCGTGCCTCTCCTGGAAGTGCTTCATGGCGTCGACAACAGGACCCTTATAGAGCGTAGAATCCGGCGCCACGGCGGCGTCGGGCGCGAGGTCGCCGACCAGTTTCAGCAAGCGCACTAATCGTGGCACGCCCGGATAAGTGTCCCCTGGTTCAATCGTTTTCTTTTTTGCCGGCGGCGGCAACTGCTCGCCATCGTCCTGGCTGGCCATCTGCATGTATTTATGGAGCACATCCTCCGTACGCCGGTACAAGATATACGGCGGTTCAAGCTGGGACAGCGCGCCGGCAACATCGTTCGAGTTGACGATTTGATCCCGGAGGAATCGTAGTGAGTCAAATTTGGTGGGAGCGTCTTCGGATCCAAGATGCACCCGCGGAGGTTTCACCCGCCCGAATTGTACCTCGAAGATGTAGCGCATCAGTGAAATCGTCAGGGCCAAGTCGAAGCGCACGGGCGCGTCTTCAGAGGCATGCTGGCCCTCGCCACTCAACCCCGCGATGCGAGCCTTCCAGCGCGGACCATCGTAATCCTCGGGGTCGAGCCCGACCTGATCTGCCTGTTCCAGCGCGGTGATTGCGGCCAGTGCCTGGCTGGTGGGGCGTCCATCGTTTACCCACGCGAGCGAGTAGTTCGAGGACTCGTAGAAGGTCCTCGCGTCATCGCGGCGGTCAGTGAAGTCGGGCCAGCGCAGATCAGCCAGCGTTCCCGCCTCGATGAAGCTACGCAACGCTTCCTGACCCGAAGCTGAAGACTGCGACGCCGAAGGCGGCGCTGCCCTGGCAACGGCTGGGACAAGTACGGACAAGACAACGAACAGGAGCGAAATTTCGTTCGCCCGGCGAACGAAAGGGGAATTCTTCATTGTGTGTATGCCCTCGCGCTTAATCCGGGTGGAATTCCGTCCCCCCGGAGCCTTCTCGAATTGTCACCCAGTGTACCACGACCTGCGCTTTCGAATCTAAGGTATGCGGGTAATCGTTAATGTGCATTGGGACGAGGGTGGCACGAGGAGGACGTAGCGCAAGGCTCGCTTTCCAGCCTTGCGGCCTTTTTAGCGCGTCGTGATTTCGATGGCGCCGCCTTCACGCTCGGCGAACGATGTTTCGAACGCGGGCAAAGGAGTGCGAATCATTCTGAGGCGGCGCGGCAAGTGCCCGCGCCGATGGAAGAGCCGCAGGACCGGAAAGCGGGTCCTGCGCTACCTCTCTTTTGAGGCCCCGAGGGGAGCCCTACCACAGCCCAAGCCATCGGCCTGGGTTTACACGCAAATCCCTATACCCGTTGAGCCCTGAAAGGGCGAATTACCCTAGGAACGTCCCGCAGCTTTTGACAAGTCGTCGTAGAACTTGCGGAAATATGGGCAGGAGTCGTACACAGGCTGGAATTCCATCTGGGAGAAAAGCGGCTCGCCATCTTCAATTTTCTGGTAATGGCGTCCCTTGCTTCTTAGAAATGATTCGTTCATTTGTTTGGACGGGGGATTTTGAAAGTTCTTGATCTCGGCGTGTGAAACGGGTTCGACGCTGCGGTCACCAAGTTTCTTTGCCAGTGCCGCTCCCTCCGCCAATATCCAGGCCTCGACTTCGTGAACTGAAACGTGGGGCACGAAGCACTCGGCGCGTTTGTGCTTCCGCAGTGGGTCGCGCAGCCAATTTTGTACCCGCCGAACCTTGGCATCGAGGTCGTCGTTTGGCGGGTGAGTCACGAGGTTCATCCCATACAAGTCGATGAGGGTAAAGACCGCGAGAACCTCTGGCTCGTCGAGGTAGTTGCGGGCATAGGGGGCGACTTTATCCAAGTGTCCCCGGGGATTCACGCGGTCAAGGCCAACGGAGGAGAGCCCGTCTTTTGCCCACTGTTTTAGAATGAAATACCGGATGGCCAACTCTTCCGTCTTGCCTTCACACAAGATCACGATGCGGCGGCCCCGCTTGACTCCGGCAGCCATTATGGACGCCCACCAAAGTGACCGGCGAGCCAAAGCTCAGCCAGATTGAAATCCCTCAGCCATTTTTCCAGGTCTTCTGCGGAAAGGTGCGTGAGGCTGGTCTCGCCATTCTCCTTTTCCGCAACAATCACCTGCTCAGGCTTCATCTTGGCCACAATGTGGGGGGAATGAGTTGCGACAATGACTTGCGTCCGCATCGCCGCATCCTGCAACAACTCGGCAACGAGTTCAATCCAGTCAGGATGCAGGCCCAATTCGGGCTCGTCGATGCAGATTAGAGGTGGCGGGGTAGGGTTCTTAAGAATTGCGATGAGGCACAACAGCTTCAAGGTGCCATCCGAGAGAAGATTGGCAGACAGGCCGGCTTGCTGTTCAAAAGGCCTTTCCGACCAGCGCAGGATAACCTTGCCATCCCCGCCCTCTCCGCGAACCGTAAGCCTTTCGAATTCCGGGTAGGCAGTGTGCACGATTTCCAGTATTTCGGCCCAACTGTCCGGATGGTCTTGCTGGATTGCATAGAACACCGAAGAAAGATTGCTGCCGTTGGGCGAAAGTCGAATGTCGGATCGGAGTAATGCGGGCTGGCGGACCGGAGAATCGGGTCCCACGTCGATGTCTCGATAAAAGGTCCACCCTTGGAACTGTTGCAGGATTGCATTTTGCACCGGGTAGTTGTTGGCATCCCTTACCTGAGAGATAGCAAGCTCGACATCGATCACTGTCTTTGGCTCTGAGTCCTTCTCCTCGTGGCCTTGGCTCCATACGAATATGGTCTGCGTTGCGTCCCTTCTCACCATCGCAATAGGGATAGATAGTGAAGCATCATCAGGCCGTTCCACCCTAAGCTGCTCCTCCCAGACACGAAAGTTGCTCCCCACACTTCGCAAACCGACCCAGAACCTCGCGCAAGGCGCCCTCTTGTCAGGAGCTGCGTCCGGTGGGAGGGCCGCGGGTTGAAATATCTGATCAAGTACCTCTGTGAAGCGGAACTCAATGCGAACCTCATGAGAAGGGTCGAATCCAAACGCAACGTCGCGAAAGCCACCACGCCCGTTGATGCCGAGATTCAACTCGCCGCGTCCGGCCTCACTCAGCAGCATCAACGAATCGAGCAAGTTCGACTTTCCCCCGCCGTTAGGACCAATCAGGACAGCGAGGCGCGGCATCTCCAACGCGACATGTTTGAAGCTCCGAAAGCCCTCAATCTTGATGTAATCGAACATAGCGGAGGTCCTTAAGTTCCTAAAGAACCGACTTGGAGGGGATTATAGCATGCTGGCTGTCCCAGGCTTTTGTTCTTAGGGGTTGGCGATCTCCTGAAGAGCAGGTAGCGGCGTCTTATTTTCGGTTCTTGATATCTGTCGCTGCATGCCGCGCGGGCAAAGTCTAGGTATAGTCTGGCGGATAGATGGAGAAATGACCAGCCAATACTGCTACGAGCAGAAGAAGCAGGAAGATTCCAGCCAAAGCAAAAATCAGGAATTCCGCAAGGCCGCGCCACTCTCCCTCTAGTCTTAGGTTGTCGTGTATCTGTGCCTGTTCGGCCTCCGTGATAACCGGACGGTGGGCATTATAGAAAAAGCTGGCGCAGGAATAAGGTGCATTGCGAAGATGGCGATAAAGTTTCCAGCAGCAGGCAACCCCCAATGCACTTAAAACCAGTAGCGGCCAGCGCGCGACCCCCATAACGTAATCGAGAGTCTGATTCTTCACGGGAGGGCGTACAAACGACCCCAAGAACCCTCCAAGTAGCAAGCCGACAGATGCAGCCGCGAAAAGACGTTTGTTCATTGCAGGTTCCGATGGAAAGAATTTTACTGGGCCTTCTCCAATGACGCGCTGATCTTATCCAACATTTCCTCGATTGTCCAAACGTGATTCGAGACCCCCGCTCTATCGCCAGGGCGCATTCAGCCCTCCTTAACTGTCGGAACCAAAATCAGTGGAGCCGCTAAAGGACTCCTTCTGCCTCGCCCCCCGACCAATCAATATCTGCGACGCAGCCACTCTCATGGCGTTCCGGACCATGAATTCCTCAAACCCTGGTGCGTTTTGAACTTGGTCTGAATAGGGGAGCCTTGCTAATCCCTCAAAGATCGTCTTATCATCCTTTGGATCGCAGGCACCAAGACAGATACTCCAAACATCGCCCGCATAACGTTTATATATCCGCTTCACGCATCGGTCCCAGGAGCCAATTCGCATCAAGAACTGGTCTATACTCTCGTCCCCCATAGGATCATGACTCTCTTGTATCGGCCCGTTGCATATCTGTTTACCTATTTCTTCCAAATCGCGTCTACTGTAGTTGCTCTCCATCCAATCCCAGAGGTTAGCGTTGGTTCTAAGGGCAATCCACCACCTGAGCGACTCAATCATGACCCATCCCCTCTCTGGTTCGATACCTCTGAGCCCCAAGCTGACCCTTCCTGCCAAAACCAAGATGTACTCATGCGCTTCATGTATATCACCTTCTGAATTCTAATCCCAAGTCTACCGGGCGGGCGGTCACTTTCTGTCCATACCCACCGGACTCCCCCGGCCCCGTTTCAAATCAAAGGGACTCCAAACGTCCCTGGGTTGTGACACATTTCGACGGTAACCTATGACGTAGGACTGGCGATAGGAGGGTTTATGTCTGGTCAACATCGGAGAGTATCCGACCCCCGAACTACAAACCCGCTCTTAACGTCCGCAGTTCCAAATCTTTGTTCTTGGGTCGCATTGTAGGTGGATGCATTCAGGTGTATGTTACCAGTCGAGTAGGAATCGAAGAAGGAAATCCCTGCTAGAAAGGTGAGGGGAGGAGGGGAATGACATTTCCGCGCGGACTTTACTCTCGGCCCGATAAACTCAACCATGCTCAAACGGTGCTGTACGAAATTGACATGCTACGGTTTGCGAAGGAACGCCTATCTTTTCCACAGACCGCCTCCGTGAAACCAGACGAGTGGGTGTATCTGGAGGCCTTTCTTTTGCACTACCGGAACCTGATTGAGTTCTTCGGAAAACGGAAGCTGGACGTCAAACCTGATGCCTTGAGCATCTCGCGGCCAGAAGATATCTGGCCTGGTCGAGTACCCGACAAAGCAGTTGTTGCACGTATGGCGAGCTTGGATTTATGGGAGAAGTACGATACGCACGACAACGACAAGGCCATCTCGAAGTACCTTCATCACTGCACTACCCAAAGAACAGTGGTGGCAAAGTGGGACGTGAACACCATGTACGAACAACTGCGTCCGGTCCTCGAAGACTTCGAAGCCCTGCTTCCAGAATACAAGCCCGCAGCCGACAAGACGACATTTAGCATTGTTGCTGCTCCTTCGCCGGACGGACATTCTACAGCCAGCACAAGGGTAATTGATCTTGGGCTGAACCCATCGTTCCCGGTTAAGAAAGCTTAGAGGAAGCAGGGGTAGCGGAGGGGCCACGACCTTGCAAGCAAGATTTATCCTTGTTGAAAAAGATCAGGTGCCGCTCCAGCTTGTCGATTTCTGCCTCTTCACCACAGCGGAAATAATTGCAGCGTGTGACGACGTCTCCTTTGAGACATTACGGCATAGGTCCCTTGATGGTGAAGACGTCGAGGAGGACTTGTACCGCAACTTCTCGACGCGAAATGATCTGGAAACGTTCGTAGCTTCTGACGATTTCAGATTGGGTGTGTTCCTAGAGGTGCTGTACTACGTCGTATCGATAGCTGATTTCCTCTTTCAGCTCAGAAAGGATAAGGATTTCTATTTCGAGGTTAGGGATGAATTGCAGCCGTGCCTGTACGTCGCGATTAACGACCTTTTTGCCTTCAACGAAGAGCAGATGAGGGAAGTGGAAGACACCCTGGTTAGACGTGCCGAGGTGTATTGCGCGGATCTGGCGACAAGCACTGGCATGCTTCTTTCTTACATCCGAGACTGGGGGACCGCAGATTGGCAGCTTCTATTGTCAGGAGCCGCAGAATTCTACGCCATGGCGGTTTCTACACAAACGTTCGGCAATACTCTGATCAACCACGCCGATGCGAAGGGCGAATTTGAGATAAGATGCATGACTTGTTCTGAGACACTGATCGGAAAAGTCCCTGGTCGATTGTTTCCTATCACTTGCAGCAAGTGCGGAACTAGATTTGAAATAGTGAGCGGGCGTTAGTCGCTCGCGAGAAGCTTGCCTGCCCGCCTGGGCAGCCCCGCTAGGGATCACCACGCACCCACGGCAAATAAATCGTGAACATCACAGACTCCCCCCGAGTGATGTTGATCTCGGTGTTGTGATTCGAAACTTCATTAGAATTGGCAATACATAATGAGATAGCTCACAGCGAAATGGGACGTTCAACACCCTCTCCCCATTACTTTCCCCTCAGCACGATTCTCACTGGCGTATTGGACGCATCCTGAATGACCATCTCTGTCTACTGACAGATACACGAGCGAGTGTAGACCTGTTCTGGAGGTCCGCGGCCGTTGGACACCACCGCCGGGAGAGGCCGCGGACCTTGAAGAACCGGTCCACGCTACAGTGGCTTCACCGGCCCTTTCTCGACTGAATTCACGCGCCTATACTCGAGGCACTCATGGAATTCGTTCTCGTGGCGCACAAAGCGATCCCAGAACTGATGCTGCCACAAGCGTCGAAGGGTACCACGCCGGGCGTGGAGTCTCAGCGTCATGAATTTCCTGGTGTCGTGCAGCACTTGCCAGACCAGCAGCGGAGACTGCGGCCAGATCAGACTGTGCCAGTGGTCCGGCATCGCAGAGGCGTCCGGAGCTAGGCTTCATGCGCCCTATGACAACTCCGAAATGAGGAGCGGCTAACGACGGATGCTTATTTGCGCCGGCTCCGGTTCGTAACCTTCGTCCTGCAGGGTTTTCTGAGCCGCCGACCGAAGGCTCGCTTCGTCGGCATCCTTCGGCGCCTGGCAATGGCGGCGGATCACCTCTTCCCCAGTCTCGATCCGAACCAGCCACTTCGACTCGGCAGCATCCCATGAGATTTCCACTCGATCGGCACGCATGGTACCCTCCCTTTACGATTTACATACTATTGTAATACAAGGAAGAACGGAGGGTCGAGCAGGTAGCCACGGACAGCGCTTTTCTGTCCGTGGGCTTTTCTCATGCGTGGAACCCCAGCGGCAATCGCACGTAGTCAATCTGAATCGGGCACGCCGCCCCGGTCCCCTTGTCCAAGGCAGAATTGTTGTAACTCGACCAGCGCCAGAAGAACCCACGGTCAAGACTGCGCTGACCGTGGCTACGCCCTCGAAGCGGGCACAGGTGGTGTGGCCATCCCGACCGTGACGGACCACGGGGGCAACGCAGGCGGGACCCCGAGGAATCGGGCCACGCCGCCCGAGCCCCAGCCGGACGCCCTCGCCAAAGCCCGCGCCGCCTGCCAGGACTTTTTCACCCTCTGGAAAGACGCCGACCCCGATATTCCCATCCTGAAACAGGCCAAAATCGAGTATGCCCGGCTGAAGTGACCTTCCGTGGGGGTCGTCCAGAATCAAGGCAACGGCAAAGTAGCTGCGGGGCTGACCAGCCTGCGGAGAGAAACCTCCCTCCCGGCATGCGGTGCGAAGCTTTAGAGTGCGGTAGCTTGCTGCCGCTTTCCTCCCTGCGAGCTTGCTCGCGGGGATTTCAACGGTGCGCGCTACTCGCCCCCAGCAAGCTGGCTGGGGAAAAAGCGGCAGCAAGCTACCGCACTCTAAAGCTTCGCACGCATAAAAAGGCTGGGGGGATTGTATATCCGCGGGTGCGTTACAATGGCCAGGAATTCATGCAGGCAGGGCCAGGGAATAGCCCATGCCGCGCGGCCTTCGGCCAGTTCGGCAAGGCGCCCACAGGCCGCCTCAGGCCAGGGCCAATCCTCACGATGAGTATAAACCAGGATGTTGGTATCCCCCGCGCGATCACGCGCCGCGCCCCTCGTAAGCCGTGTCACGAATCTCTTGCCACCCCGCGCCGGCCAGCTAGGGCTGAAGACCCTTGCCACGGAAGGAAGCCTTGCGCAGTCTGAATGCCTTGTCCCGCTTGTGCTCGGCCACGACCGGGCGAAGGCCCCTGCTCCACCAAGGCCCTCATCTTCGTCTGTTCCCGCACGGCAAGCCGCCTGTGGGGCTATGCACGAAAAAAACCTCTTGACGAATGTGCTACAATTCAACTGAATAGACCCCGATGCCAGTCGGGGAGATTTGGGTTCCTTGAGAGGGGACGCTCCGGATCTCACTTGGGAGTGTGCCTAATGGCAACCCAACAAATGGCAACCGGAAATCCCCGTCGATCGGAGCGCCGACCGGCAACGATCCCAATCAGACTCGTGTTGGCCCCCAAAAAGTTCAAGGAGGACAACTCCGCGATTACGACCGACATTTCCGCGGACGGCGTGGGTGTTCGAACCACACTCTCGCTAGTTTCAGGAGAGTGGGTGGGGTATATCGATAAGAGGAAGTTCCCTTATGCCATCCCGACTCGCGTGGTTTGGGCGAGGCAGGATGAACACAGCCATTGGATCTTTGCGGGGCTCAAGTTCTGACCAACACACATTATTGGTCAACTTCCGCAACTCTTGCCTTCGCCAGGGACAATTGCTCCCGTTCGGAAAGCCGGGTTCTCATCCGGCGCGACTGCTCCGCTGTGAATAACATATCCAGGCGCGCGTTCAGGCGGAACTCATGGGCAGACCAATGGCCGCGCATGATGCCGGTGGGAGAATGCGAATTGGCACCCAAAAGCAGGTGGCCAATCTCGTGAGCCATGGCGCGTGCCAGGAGAACATCCGCCGGTGCACTGTCGCCGCCCGCCAGATTACTGACGCGGCCGTAAAAAACGCTGGCCGTGCAGGATGGCCCCATCGCACACTTGGTTGCCAACCCCAGTGCGTCCTCTGATTTCCCCATCAACGCAGCCATCGAGTCGGGCAATATATTCATGACGTAGTCGTTCACTTGCCAGGGTGGTTGGCAGTTGGGGTAGTTGGCCAAATCACCGGGCAAGGTCGGGCAATCCGTCCAGCGTGCGATCACGCCCGCTTGCGCGAGAATTCCGCTGGCTTCCCCCTCCGCCGCCAACAATACCGATCGATTCACATGGGCGTAATCACGAACTCTCAGGGTCATGGCCACGGGCCCCCTCTGGGTGTCGGGGGGGATCCTTTGCCAGGGCGAGGGTGCCGGCTCCTGTTGCCGCGATTGCCGCCAAGCCTGCTACCCAACCCACCAAAGTTGCTGTTCTGCTCATCGTCGCCTCCGCCGCGGGCTGCGCGGTGAGGCCGACTCTGAACCTGATCAGCTAGGAGCGTGTCGGAAATAGCGTTTTCTCGACGAAGAATCAATAACTTACAGACAGTCGAATCTCGCTAAGTTGTTGATTCTACGTGCAGCGAAATCTATATCCGACAGGCTCCTAGGGACTCGATGCACGGCGGTTCAACTAACTTTTGACTGAATATCAACAGCTAAGTAATTGAAATTAAAGGTGAAAAGAAGATATCTTGCGGGTGTTGAGGTCTCGGGATGGGTACGAGCCGTGAACGAGGACAGCATGAGAGGGAGGCGAAAGGTTGGAGTAGGGTCGGCTTTCCGCCGCCATTTTGCGAGGGGTCCTCGCCACTACATCGCCATACTGAACCTCTAGCCGGCCGGGCTGGGAAACCTCGGCCGCGCAGCCTGGATTTGTCATCGAAACCAGGGACCCCAATAGCATATCGAGGGGGCTCATTGAAAATACTTACAATATTTCACTTGACAAATAGAAGCCGATGCTGTATATTTGGATTGTGAGGATTGTTGCCGGTCCAGCAATGCGGTAGGCCGAGCGGAAAGCACGTCCTCGAGGGGGGAGTCGGGGTTATGAACGAGGTACGGCCTTCCCTTCGTTTCTCTCCGGGGAGGATCTTGCGGTCTGCGGGACAGGCAGGACCTCCGCGGAACTCTTGGCACGATCGTCGCATAGTCGCCCGGCACGCGGAGCAAGATAGGATTGAAAATGCCACATCTCCCTAGCCTCACCACCACAGATAGCATGGCGACTTTATGCCGACCCACAGCACAAGAGCCCTAACCTGAGATCATCTTGAAAACAAAGGATCGCATTGGGCGATTTTCGTGCGCCAAACCTGGGAACACACTAAAGGTAAACCAGTTACAATAAACCAAGGGATTCTTCATGCTATTGACAAAATGACCGCTACTCAGGACTCCTTGGCAGATGCCGGAAGCACCGCGGCTGGCTAGATGACTGGGCTAATGATATTGGCTTCTTCGGTTTACACGTGGTTAGAAGAGGAGCATTACCCCGCGGGCCGCGAGGCTCACCACAATGGCCAGCGCCAGCAGCGCACCGGAGGCAGCTAGGGTCAAGCGCCAGCCCAATTCGCGCGTCATCGAGGCCAGGGTGGCCATACAGGGAATGTAGAAAGTCACGAAGAGAGTGAAGATGAGGATTTGCGCCGCGGTCATGACACCCAGGACGTGCGTGGTGCCGAGCGCCTGCATCAGCATCAGGAGTGATAGCTCTTTGCGCAGCACGCCGAAAATCAGCGTCAGGCCGACCGAACGCGGCAGTCCCAGGAGCGCCGTGAAAGGCGAGAGCGCCGCGTTGATGCCGTGCTGCCAGCCGTAATAATCAACCAGGCTAAGCACCACGCTGCCCACCACCAACAGCGGAAAGGCCACCAGCACGAACTCCCGCAGTCGCCACCAGGTTTTGAGCACCACCACGCGCACACCCGGCACGCGATAGGCGGGAACCTCCATCAACATGCCGGGTGAAATCTCCGGCCAGATCCGCGCCAGTACATGACCGGCGATCGCGATCACCACGATGTTCAGGGCGTAGATTCCCAACGCGTAATTTGCGCCAAGGTAGAATCCCACTAGCGCGAAGATCACCGTCATACGGGCGGAGCAGGGCACCAGGACGGCCAGAAATGCGGCGATGAAGCGGTCGCGCCGGGTGGTGAGAATGCGCGTGGCCATCACCGCCGGAACGCTGCACCCATACCCCACCAAGATGGGCAGAGTGGCGGTGCCGTGCAGCCCCAGGCGATGCATCGCCGCGTCCATCAGGTAGCCGACGCGCGAGAGGTAACCGATGTCTTCCAGAATCGCCAGGCCCACGAGGAATGGCAGCAGGTAGGGCAGCACAATCGCCACCGCTCCCGCCGTTCCCAACACCGCTCCTTTGGCGCCGGCAAACAGTGCGCCTTGCGGATTCATGTGCTGCGCGAGGGCCGCCACCACGGCATCGAAAAGGTTCAATATGCGATCCTCACCCAGCTTTCCGACGTCGAAAATCAGGCGGAAGAATCCCAGGAAGACTCCCATCAGCACGGCGTAGCCCCAGATGGGATGCATGGCCAGGCGGTCCACTTGCTCGCGCCAATCCGCCTTCGGCCTGGTGATGCGGGCCACTCGCTCAAATAGCGTGAGGCAGGCCGCATGACGCGCCGCGGAGATCGCCGCATCGGCGGGCTGCCCGGTGCGCAGTGCGATTTCCGCCTGCGCCCATTCCACCAACGGAGCCATTTCCGGTTCCTCGCGCCGGGTCTGTCCGGGATCGCTCTGCACCCATTGCAAAGCGCGGAAACGCGGAGGTGGGAATTCCGCTATTTGCGATTGGTGATTTACGATGGGGGATTGGAACGGCAAGGCTTTGGAATTTGTGGGTGGCCTTATCAAAAGTGGTTGAGCAGCAAGCACCGCTACCGCCGCCGTGACGCGCGGGCCTTGTTGGCCATCCATTGCTGAGGAATGCCCGCAACACGCCGACGAACAACGCCCTGCCATGCAAGAAAACGCGGCACTATCAAGGGCGGGTGAATGTCCTGACTCCTGGTTGCTGACTCCGACCCCTTCCCCAACTCCTGACCTATCTGGCACGGCCACCTGTCGCCCCTGTACTCCCGCGGCGATCTTTTCCGCTAGCTCCTCCACCATACTTTCGGCTTCCGGCGCATAAATGAAGGCGTGCGACCGCTTGCCCGACGCGGCCACTTCCTGCGCCATGCGAAAGGTTTCGAGGATGCCGCGGCCGCGAGCCCCAATCGCCTCAACCACCGGCACACCCAACGAGATCTCCAGGGCATGCGTGTCGATCGTCATGCCTTTGCGCGCCGCCTCGTCCATCATGTTCAGGCAGACCACCAAGGGCGATTCCAGGTCTAGCAACTCGAGAGTCAATTCCAGGCTGCGGGCCAGTTGCGAGGCGTCCAGGACATTGACAATAAGGTCCCAATCTCCCCCCAACAAATAATCACGGCTGACCTCTTCCACGGCGGAGGTGGGTGTCAGGGAATAAAGTCCAGGCAAATCAATGAGTTCCAATACCTCGCCGCCCACTCGCGCCTGTCCGTGAGTGTACTCTACGGTCGTGCCGGCGAAGTTTGAGGTGAGCGAGCGGTAACCCGCAACCGCATTAAAAAGGGTACTCTTGCCTGAATTAGGTTGGCCGACCAAGGCGACTTTCACTGGAGAACTTCGACGCGGATCTTCTCCGCCAGTTGCTTGCCAACCGCAACTTGCGTGCCTTGATTGTCGATCATCAAGGGGCCGCCAAAGGGGGCGCGGCGCAACACTCGGATGCAGTCGCCGGGCTGGATGCCCATCTGGTTGAAGGAACGGCGAACTTCCCAACCGCCAGTAATTAAAAGAATTCTAAGCTCGGCGTGGTCGTACGCTTCGTAGAGGTTCAATGGTGAGTCAAAGTTCGCGGAGTCTCGCATGGCACCCTTACTAGGGCACGAGGGGTTCCAGACCATCTGTGAAAGTAGCAATAAATTGCGCCGGCCGAAAGTGGCTAATTGCAAATGGTTTGCAACTAACTTTGGCCCCAATTGGCCCTTAAGTTAGGCCTTTTTAATGGTCTAGGGTGAGGGGGATTTCACGCCCTTGGCCCTTCTTTGGTGGGGTAGCACCCGCAAGGGCCGGGGCATGGGACACGGGATTCGGGATTCGGGACTGGGCATCCGAGACTCGCGTTCGGCCCCTGAGTTTTTGACCGGATCTCCGATCTCTAATGTTCGATGGTCCGACCCTTGGCCGCACCTAAACAATGCTAACCCCGTGTCCCGAATCCCGCGCCTCTAATCTCGCGTCCCGTATCCCGTATCCCGTGTCCCGAGTTTTTCAATCCGCGCTTCGATATCCCGCAGCCAAGCTTCATCCCGAATGCCGGGAAGGTTCGCCCGGACATTTTCGATTCCGCCACGCCGTGCTGTTTCCGCCAAATTGACCGCCACACTCAAGTCCGACGCAGCTTGCGGGATGGTGTGCCCACCCAAGCTCGCGACCTCACGCGCCACCTCTGTTGCCAATTCCGCCGTGTCCATAGGCACCGCAGAAGCCTGCTTGCTGGCTGCCTCAATCGCCTGGTCGCGGGCGGATTGCTCCGCCTCGGTGGACTTGGGTAACTTGAAAGCGCGGATGACGGCTTCATAACTCTTGGCGTCGTGATCGACCGTAACCAGCAACCGCTCGCGCAATGCGGCCAGGCGCGTGCGGGTGGCTTCGATCGCAGGGTGATGGGCGCTAAGCGATTTCCGCTTCAGCGACAGGCCACACACCATCTCTCCCAAACCCGCCGCTAGTGCCCCTGCCAGCGCCACAACGCTGCCGCCTCCCGGGGTCGGCGTGGGGGCTGCAACCGCGTTCACAAACTCCTCCACCATCGCCCGCAGGGGGGTGTCAGGATGGGCAGTACGGCGCATCTCCTGCGGAATAGCCGCAGGGCTGGAGAGCGAGCCCTGCGCTACAACCTGTTCCAGGCGATTTTCGACGATCATTTCCGGCCGGAAATTCTCGAGCCGTAAAAGATCAACGGCATCCTCGTCCAGCGCCCGTCGCGGAACCAGGCCCACAATCTCGCTGCCCGCCACCTGAACGCCGAGCGCGGCAGCTTCTCTCGTCACCGCCTCAAAGACCGTGGCCAGGGAAGTGGTTTCAAAATCTGTCAGATTCATAGACACTTGCGCCAGATTGCGGGCCTTCAATTCCACTCCCATCGCCTTCACGCAGGGGAGTCCGCCGCTCGAGGCTCGAATCTTCTTGGCGATGGCCTTGGCCGGCGCCACGTCGGAGGTGTTCAGGTTGATGTTGTAAGCAATCAGGAATTTGCGCGCTCCCACCACCGTGGCGCCCGCCGTAGGGTGAAGCGCGGCCTCACCGAAATCCGGCAGGCGCGCCGGGTTTGATGTGATCTCCTCCCGCACACCTTCAAACTGCCCGCGCCGAATGTTCTCCAGGTTGACGCGCTCAGGCTTGCGCGCTGCGGCTTCGTACAGGTAGGTCGGGATCTTAAATCGCCGCCAGGTTTCTTCCGCCACCCATTCCGCAATGTGGACGCAGTCTTCCAGTTTAACGCCTGCCAGGGGCACAAATGGGACGACGTCGGTCGAGCCCAGCCGCGGGTGGGCACCCCGGTGATGGCCCAGGTCGATCAACTCCGCCGCTTCGGCGATACCGCGCAAGGCCGCTCTGCCCACACTCTCGCGGGTTCCGACAAAGGTGATGACCGAACGGTTGTGGTCAGCATCCATTTCCCGGTCGAGCAGATAAACGTCCGGCCCGGCGAGCAGAGCGCGAATGATCGCTTCCACCACCGCCGTGTCGCGGCCTTCACTGAAGTTGGGAACGCATTCGATGAGAGTTTGCATAGTGTCAATGTATCACGAGAATCAATCCGGAGTCCGGGATCCGAAGTCAGTCATTAGTTCAGATATTTTCATAAACCTTCTGGCCAAGCGCGCTAACTGTTCTTGTTTACTCTGAACTTCTGGTATAGGCTTTTCGCAGGCTGCTATCTCACTTGTTTTCAAATACATCACGGCATATAGACCAACTTCGTTTATTTTCAATAACATCACGGGGTGCCGAAAACTGTCATACTGTGTTTTCAATAACATTCAGGCTTCGCTCGTCTTTTTTTAACATCTTTTTTTTGGGGACCGCTCCCACACGCGAAGTTCCCCTCCGCCTCGACGACCGGACCGCCCGGCCGAGGTGGCGCTTTCGGCCCTACCATCCTGCGAAGATTCGTGGGACTCAACCCCAAAATCTCCCTCTGCTGAAGCACCACCGCGATTTCTGCCTCACGAAACATGTCCACGGTTTCGGCAAACAAGGGATGCGCGGCCTGTTCGGGAGTCAGAACCGCCCGCGCCACTCGGTCCACCGCGTAGGGTGGGGCGTAGAACAAGGTCAGGTAGAGGTCGTGCAGGAAGCGCGACCTGAACCCGGTCCGCAGGCTGTTCATCCGTGACTGCGACTTGCCCCGCGCGGTGCGCGGGCCGGTGGATTTCCGGGAGCTGCGGCGATTGGCTTCGAGCCGGGCGGGAGTGAGGGTGGGGGACTTGCGTAGAGACATGTTGGCTCCTCACACTTAACTACGCATCTAGTGTACACCATAGCCTAAAGAAAAGTCAAGAGACAAGTTGTCACATTCTGTCGCGATTGCGTGTTAAATGCGTTTTGTGAGGTGGCGGCTTTATCCGTCGGCTGATGGGTTAGATGGCATGACGTAGCGGCGAGTTTACCTCGCCCAGTGGCGGAATGAAGCCGCCGCGACATGAAATTGGCCCAATTGATTCTTCTCCACAGTGGGGAGGGTGCCAACCCTGAAAACTGATGACGGGCCAATGACAACTGGCCACGGACAACGGGCTACTTCCGCAAGTAGATTACCCTCCCCCGCTTCACCGTCATGACACAATGATTCACCGCGAAGTAGTAGGGGATTTCGCGGTAATCCTCAACATCCAGCGCAATCAAATCGGCCTGCTTACCTGCTTCGAGTGAACCCACGCGGTCGGAGCGGCCGAGCGCGGATGCGCCATTGATGGTCGCTGCGGCGATGGCCTCCGCAGGCGTCATCTGCATTTGCGCACAGGCGAGCGACAGGATGAATTGCATGTTCAGCGTGGGGCTTGTACCCGGGTTGAAATCTGTGGCTAGAGCCACCGCGGCTCCGGCGTCAATGAGCTTGCGCGCGGGAGGATAGGCCTTCAATCCCAAATGGAAATTCGCTCCAGGCACCAGCGTTGCGACTACTTCAGACCGGGCTAGGGCGCGAATATCCGCGGCCGAGACCTTATCGAGATGGTCGGCGGAAGCGGCGTTAAGCTCGATGCCGAGGCGCGCGGCGCCGGTGCGGGAAAGCTGCTCGGCGTGAATGCGCGGCACAAGACCGAACTCGCGGCCCGCCTCGAGCACCCGTCGGCAATCTTCCACGCTGAACGCGCCGCGGTCGCAGAAGCAGTCGATGAATTCCGCCAGCCTTTCTCGCGTCGCCTGATCTTTGGGCTTTGTAGCGCCGCCCTTTAGGGCGGCACCTGGAGTTTCTGTGCCGCCCTTCCGGGCGGCATGTGCCGGGCTAAAGCCCGGTGCTACGTCAGGCGGTACGTCTCCTCCCGCAGCCAGGGGAATCAGCCGCTTGATCACATGATCCACATATTGCCGGGGCCGGCCGCGGAAGCTTTCCGGGAGGGAATGGAGGGCAAGCAGCGTGGGGACTAAATTCAGAGCGGCTTCCGCTTGCAGTGCTTGAATGACGCGCAGGATCTTTGCCTCCTGTGCGATGTCCAGCCCGTAGCCGCTCTTCACTTCCACCGTAGTCGTCCCGTGGGCGGCGAATTGTTCGAGAAACTTGCGCGCTTGTTGCGCCAAAGCTGAAACGCCGGTCTTCCGAATCCTCTCGGCGGAGGATTGAATTCCACCTCCGGCGCGCGCGATTTCCTCGTAGGTTTTGCCGCGCAAGCGCAGCTCGTAATCATTCACCCGGCTGCTGGCAAAAATCAGATGCGTGTGGGAATCGACAAAGCCTGGCATCACAACGCGCCCGCGGCAGTCGGTGGCCTCGGCGCCCAGGCGCAATGCCTCGCGTTCCAACGAGCGTGTGGGGCCAACGCGCAGGATCGTTTCACCTTCTGTCAGCAGACCGCCATGGGGGATGATTCTCAGTTCTCCGAGCGCCGTACCACGGCGCGGAACTGGCGAGCCCGCCAGGGTCAGCAGTTGCGCGGCATTACGGAAGAAGAGCGAGGTTGGAGAAGCGAGTGGCATGGAAAAATGTCAGGTTTCTTTGAAATTGCCTAATTCCGAACTCACTACGCTATAATACCGGTCCAACACATTCCGGAGGTTATTGCTTATGCCCAATTATGAATACGCATGCAAAGCATGCAAGAAAGCTTTCACCCTGACGTTGACCATGGCAGAACACGATAAGAAGCGAGTCGCCTGCCCCAAATGCAAGAGCAGAAAAGTTGAGCAACAGTATGGCTCGTTCTTCACGGTGACGTCGAAGAAAAGCTGATAAGGACAGCGACGAGTGACGAGCAAGCGAAAAACGAAACTCGAAATTCGAAACTCGCCACGATTTTCGAGTTTCGATTTTCGAATTTCGGTTCTTATAAGCTTGTCACTTTCGGTATTCGCATTCCCGCCTTCTCCGCAAAGCTAGCCGCTTCTTCATAGCCCGCGTCCACATGGCGCGCGACGCCGATTCCCGGGTCATTGGTCAGCACGCGATTCAGCCGCTTCGCCATCTCCGGCGTGCCATCGGCGACGATGACTTGCCCCGCGTGCAGCGAGTATCCGATCCCCACGCCGCCGCCGTGGTGGAACGAAACCCAGCTTGCCCCTGAGGCGGTATTGAGGAGCGCGTTAAGCACGGGCCAATCCGCGATCGCGTCGCTGCCGTCTTTCATGCTCTCGGTTTCGCGGAAGGGCGAGGCCACGGAGCCGCAGTCCAGGTGATCGCGCCCGATGACGATGGGCGCTTTCAGTTCGCCCTTCGCCACCAGATCGTTCATCCGCTCGCCGAACAGCGCGCGTTCGCCGTAACCCAGCCAGCAGATGCGCGCGGGCAGTCCCTGAAACTTCACATGCTTCCGCGCCAGGCGAATCCAGCGATCGAGGATGGCGTTGTCGGGGAAAAGCTCCAGCACTAGGTCGTCGGTGCGATAGATGTCGGCGGGCTCACCGGAAAGCGCCACCCAGCGGAACGGCCCGCGGCCTTCGCAAAACAAGGGCCGGATGTAGGCGGGAACGAAGCCGGGAAAGTTGTAGGCGTCCTTCACGCCGTGCTCAAACGCCACCGTGCGAATATTGTTTCCATAATCGAAAGTGGCCGCGCCGAGCTTCTGCAATTCCAACATGCCCGTGACGTGCCTGGCGATGGAGTCGTACGAACGCTTCAGGTAATCCTCGGGATCGTTGCGGCGGAGCTCTGCGGCTGACTCCAGGCTCAGACCGGATGGGACGTAGCCATTCAGGGGATCGTGCGCGCTCGTCTGGTCCGTAAGCAGATCGGGGACAATGCCGCGGCGCGCCAGTTCCGGGATGACGTCCGCGCAATTGCCCACCAGTCCCACCGACACGGCATGCTTTTGGCGCACCGCGTTCTTGAGGATACGGACGGCTTCATCGAGAGAATTCACGCAGATGTCGCAATAGCCCGAGCGGATGCGGCGCTTGATGCGCTCCGGATCAATCTCGATGCCAAGGAAGGCGGCGCCATTCAGCGTGGCGGCCAGCGGCTGTGCTCCCCCCATTCCGCCCATGCCGCCCGTCACCACCAGTTTACCCGCCAGATCGCTCGCGAAGTGCTTCCGCGCAGCGGCGGCAAAGGTTTCAAAGGTGCCCTGGAGAATGCCTTGCGTGCCGATGTAAATCCAACTCCCCGCCGTCATCTGGCCGTACATGGTCAGGCCCAGGCGCTCGAGCTCGCGGAATTTTTCCCACGTCGCCCAGTGGCCCACCAGGTTGGCGTTGGCAATCAGCACGCGCGGCGCAGCTTCGTGGGTGCGGAAAACTCCCACCGGCTTTCCCGATTGTACCAGGAGCGTCTCATCATTGCCGAGTTCCTTCAGCGCCGCGACGATAGCGTGATAACACGCCCAATTGCGCGCAGCCTTGCCCGTGCCGCCATAGATGATTAAATCCTGCGGACGCTCCGCCACGTCCGGATCGAGATTGTTCATCAGCATCCGCATGGCGGCTTCCTGCTGCCAGCCCTTGCAGGTTAACGCTGTGCCGCGCGGTGCGCGCACCGGTTGGTACGAATTCGTTTCGGATGCCGTGCCATTGATCGTGTCAGGCTGTGCCATGTTGGTTCTCTCCGAGGGAATCTTAGCCCAATGTGGTCCGAAGAGAAAGGGAGCTTGCAGGAGTTGAAGAGTCGAAAAGTTGACGAGTTGAAAAAACATGTTGGACATCGCGGCAGAGCCGTAGCCAATCGAGTCTTGTAGGGGCACCCCTCGTGGGCACAGGCGTTAACCTAAGGGCGGATGGGCCGTAAGCCCACGTAGCGGGCTGCATCCTGTAGCCCACGGCGCCAGCTGTGGGATGGGAAAAGGAAAGAGAATCTGTGAGCCCCGGCAGGGGCGGCATCCGGGGTTTTCGTACGTCAAAGGTCTGCCCCCGATCGTGCTCGATTCTCGGCGAGCGGCGGCGGATGTCGCCCCGTACGGGGCTTACTTGCCCCGCCGCTCGCGCCCTGTCCCACGGCTGGCTCGCCGTGGGCTAAAATGACAACGCCCGCTTCGCGGGCTTTGAGGTGATTCACGCCACTAGGTTAACGCCTATGCCCCTGCGAGACGCGCAAAATGTTTGCGAAGAAATCAGGAGTCTACAGTATTGCAATGAAACGAGCAGCGCCTAAGAGTAACTGGTCATCTAACTGGTCATGTGCTAAATATGACCCATATGAAAACCACAGAAAAGCTGATCAGCGCGACCGAATTCAAGACGAAGTGCCTCAAGATTCTGGATGGGCTTCAGCCGCAGGGCATCGTCATCACCAAATGGGGCCAGCCGGTCGCCAAACTCACACCGTTGCGCGTGGTGGACAACTCGAAGCTGATTGGGTCGATGAACGGCAAGGTTGTCGTGAAGGGGAATATTTTCTCTGCAGGCCGAAAGTGGAATGTTCAACCTTGACAAACACATGCTGGTGGTGATGATCGAGCTAACGCGCGACTGCCTTCTCACATTGCTTCTATGCTCTGCCCCGGCGTTTGCTCAGACCATTCCAGACTTCTCCGGGGTGTTCTTGCGCAATCCCGTCGAGAGGCACGGCGTCAATAAGATCAATACAGAATTTGATGACCTACTCGTCCTGAACATAAAGCAGGGCGTGGACACACTGGAAGTCACAGAAATGCAAAACGGAGCGCAGGCGACAAGTGTCTACAACTTGAACGGCAAGCCCTCCATTAATGTGAGCCCTGACGGCATGCGCAGCAATGATCGGATAGAGTTTAAGGACGGCAAGCTGACGATCAAGTCTGAGGTGACGGACCGCAAGGTAGTTGTCTTCAATCGGCTGACAGGGGAGACCTGGAGGTTATCCCCTGACCTGCAAACTCTTACGATACGGGTGAAAGAAGGATATCCCAGGTTAGGGGTGCAAGGTTTCCGCCCAACACAAACTTACACGCGCCAGACATCATTGCCGGTTGCGCTCAAAAATGCCAATATGGCGTCGGAAATGAACAAATGCAATGTTCTTCCTCCCTTTCTCTCCAAGAAGGGTTCTCCGAAGTTAAACCACGGGGCCATCCTCGGAATGACAGGCTTTCAGCAATTGGCGTGGCAGGTGTCGTTCGGGGCGGTTCTGGACGGAAACTTTTTCAACGATTTAGAGCGCACGCCCACTTCCGGTGGCGTCAAGTTTCGCAAGAAAGGCATGCTCATCTCCAGCTATTCCGGGCCCATCAACCTGGAAGTCATCCCCACGGTCACTTTCACACGCGGGGAATTTGCGCTTACTAGTACAATCATGGGCCTCGAGCCCCTTCCCGAGTGGTTGCTAAACCTGCGCTTTCGCATCAAGTGGGTCGGTTCAGAATCCCGGGATTTAGGCGAGGTTCCCGCGGAGCTCCGGCAAAAGGCCTCGGATCTCGCTCCTCTCTATGAGCAGTACTGGCTGGAGATCCCCGCCCAGGATGTGCCGATCACAGACAGCCTGGAAGTTCATATTCTCTCCGCGGACGGGAATCAACTCGGCTGCATTAGCGGACACATCTGAACCTCGCAGTTTTGCCTGCTTTGATCGCGAGGTTTGCATATCGTCGGTGACGCACGGAAGAAGGTCTTGGATTTTTGCGCCAAAGTGATAGACTCTCACAACGGCATGGGCTCTAGCGAAATCACAACCCTCAACGAGCTGTTCCTCAAGGCGGTGGCCAAGCACGCCAAGCCGGATTGTTTCCTGTACAAGACTGGAGGCCAATACCGGGGCGTATCCTCGGAGGAGGCCCTGCGCAAGGTAGCGGCGCTCGCCTCTTTGCTCAGCCGCCTGCACGTGGAGCGCGGCGACCGCGTGGCCATTCTCTCGGAAAATCGCGTCGAGTGGGCGCTGACGGATTACGCGCTGCTGGGCCTGGGCGCCATCCCCGTGCCCATTTACACGACCCTGCTCGAACCGGACATCGAATACATCCTGCGCGATTCCGGGGCGAAGGGAATCGTGCTGGCGACGGAAGGGCAGCTTGCCAAGATCGTAAATGTGCGGCCTCATCTACCGGACTTGAAATTCGTTCTGGCCATGGATTGCGCCAAGCTGCAAGGAACCGGGGCAGAGTGCTTCGAAGGCAGCATCGCGCTGGAAATGGGCCTGGCGACCCATGCCGTGGAAGCCTTCACCGCGAGGGCGCAGGCCGCCCAACCCGACGACATCGCCACCTTTCTTTACACCTCCGGCACCATGGGCAAGCCCAAAGGCGTGATCCTGACGCATGCCAACATTGTTTCCAACGTGCTCGAGTGCGCGAAGCTCTTTCACCTGACTCGCGAAGATGCCTGCATGTCGCTGCTCCCGCTCTCCCACATTTTGGAGCGGACCCTCGACTTCCTTTGTTTCTGGTTGGGTGCGTCGATCGCCTACGCCGAGAACCTGGAAGCGATGCCGCAGAATCTGCGCGAGGTCAGGCCCACCTTGATGGGCGTGGTTCCCCGCGTGCTCGAGAAGATTCATGATCGCGTCATGGAAGTCGTCCGCACGGCTCCCCGGGCGCGGCAAAAGATCTTTTACTGGGCCTTGGGCGTGGGAAGACAAGCCTTCCCCTATCGCCTCAAGGGTCGGCGTTTGCCGCTGGGATTACGCCTGAAGCATGCCATCGCCGACGCTCTGATCTTCTCCAAGGTGCGCGAGCAAATGGGCGGCCGCATTACCATCCTCGCATCCGGCGCGGCTCCGCTGGCGCGGGAACTGGCCGAATTCTTCTATGCCATGAACCTGCCGGTGTACGAAGGCTATGGCCTTTCGGAAACCTCGCCGGTGCTTGCCATCAATTTTCCCGGCCACGTTAAGCTCGGAACCGTCGGCCCACTCATCGGAGGTGTCGAACTCAAGTTCGGGGAAGAGAATCACGATCCGGAGGGCGGGGCAGGGCGTGAAATCCTGGTGAAAGGTCCTAACGTTTCGCCCGGTTATTACCACCTGGACGACGAGAATCGGGTTGCCTTCGAGGCGGGATGGTTTCACACCGGCGATCTGGGAGCGATGGACGAAGAAGGATACCTGCGCATTACCGGCCGCAAAAAGAACCTATTTAAGACCTCCGGGGGGAAATACGTTTCCCCAGAAAAGCTGGAGAACCTCTTTCAGAGCCACCCTTACGTTCGCCAAATTGTGGTGCTGGGCGCCGGGCGCAAGTTCGTGGGGGCGCTGGTGGCGCCGGTTTACCAGCGTTTAGAAGACCACGCGCGGACCCACGGCGTGACCTTTCGAAATCGGGAAGAACTGGTGGCCCATCCGGAGATTCACGCGTTCATGCAGCAACTCATTGATGAAACCACTCGCTGGCTGCCGCCGCACGAAAGGATTCGTCAAATTGTGTTGTTGCCCCGCGAACTCACCATGGATGAGGATGAGGTTTCCGCAACCCTCAAGGTAAAGCGGCGAGTCGTGGAAGAAAAATATCGCGCCGCCATCGAGGAGATGTTTTCGCGCCACGCACCGCAAGCTCAGGAGTCAGGAGCAAGAAGTCAGAAGCCAGACTAACGTGGGTTTCTCAACACGCTCGGACGCCGTCGAAATCGCAGTTCCCACCCTCTGCTTTTCCCCCACGCCGCGGGTATACGGAGCGAAGCTTTGGAGTGCGGCAGCTCGCTGCCGCTTTCCTCCCCGCGAGCTTGCTCGCGGGATTCCGAAATTGTGAAGGATTCCCCGCCAGCAAGCTGGCTGGTGACAAAGCGGCAGCAAGCTGCCGCACTCTAAAGCTTTGCACGCATAATCAGGCTGTAGGGAGCACGTGATACGGCAGTGATCAGACGGCTCCCGACTCCTGGCCCCTCTTAGAATATATGTAACTTGATGCTCAGGTATTTCTTGGGGTCCTTGCGGAAGTCTGACAGGAACTCCTTTAGGGATTGGGAACTGTCGCGCAAATTGTTGAAGAGTGTGGGGTCAGTGGAGAGTCTTCCCAGCGTCCCCTGCCCCTGGTCGATGCGAGCAGTGATGGTGTCCACGTGGGCAAGCGTGGAGTTCATCCGGTCGTAGAGTTGACCGTCCTTGGCCAACTTCCCGAGTGTTCCGTGGCCCTGATTGATGTTATCGATCAAGGTGTTACCATTGGTCAGGAGCCGATTGAGATTGTTGTAAGCCGAGGGGTCGGAGATAAACTTGGCCATACTCCCTTCCCCATTTTGGATTTGATCGATGACCTTGTCCAGGCGGTCGAGAGTCCCCAGGGTGCGGTTGTAAAGAGTCTCGTCGACCATGAGTCTGCCGATGGTTCCTTCACCCTGCTGAGTGCGGTCTATCAGGGTCTGCGCGGTGGAAATGGCGGCGTTCAGTTTGTTGTAGAGCGTCTGATCGTAAATCATTTTGCCGATCGACCCCTTGCCGGCCTGGACTTGTGTGGTGATGTCATCGAGCTTGGCGGAGAGGCTATTGAGGTTCATGATGACTTGATTGGTGTTTTGCATGACCGCGGCTATATCGGCCTTTTCCGCGGTTTTGACCGCGCCGTTGTCCGCAATCACGTCTTGTTCAGGCGTCCCGCGCGTAATGTTCACGTAGCCATCCCCCAGCAGCCCGACCGTTTCCACCGAGGCCAGGGAGTCGCTGCGGATCTCGTCCTGATAGGCACGCGAAATCTTGAGGTCAACCTCTACGGCGCGCTGCTTATCGGTGAAAGGAGAGATCTTGATCCTGGCAACGCTGCCCACGGGAATGCCCGCCAGCCGCACTTGCGCGCCCTCGCGCAGATCGCCGGCGGTGGGAAGGTAGGCCTTCAGGGTGTAATGCCGGGCGAAGAATCCCCCTTGGCCGCTGATGAAGAAAACCGCAATGGCAAAGAGCACCAGGCTGACAATGACCATGATGCCGACTCGAAGTTGAGCCCACTGCACACGTTCGTGTTGAGACATGGTTGGTCGCCTCCGCGAAGTTCAAAACCCATTGTAAATCACCTGCTGATATAGAAAACCGCGATGGCAATAAGGGCCAGGCTGACAATGACCATTATCCCGACTCGAAGTCTGACCCACTGCTCACCCTCTTGTTGAGGCATAGTTGGTCTCCTCCGCGAAATTCTAAACTCCATTGTAGTTCATTCGCGGGGCAATCGGGACACGGGATACGGTGCTGGCGGTGTGGAATTCGGGACGCGGCGCTCGGGAGAAACCCTGATCCCAAATTCCGAATACCAGATTCAGAATTCCGTACCCCGAACCCCGTGTCCCGTATCCCGTATCCCGCTTGTCTACGCCAGGAACCTGCGCAGGTAGGGGTCGGGAGTGTGGACAAGTTCCTGCTCGCTTCCCTGAAAGTAAACGCCGCCGTCACGCAGCACCAGGAAGCGCGTTGGCGGTCGATTGGCTGCCATCTTGTCCTGTGGCGGTGGGACCAAGGTCTGTTTTTCCGGGGAGAAAACATAGTTGGCCAACTCGTAGGCATCCTGCAAGCGGTGCGTGACTACCGCCGAGGTGACGTGTTGCACGTCGCGCAGCTTGGCAATCAGCACATTGATGGTGAGGCTGGTGACGGGATCGAGCCCGCCGGTGGGGGAATCGTAAAGCATGATGGAGGGATTGCTGATAATGGTGCGCGCAATCGCCACCCGGCGGCGCATCCCCCCGGAAAGCTCCGAAGGCATTTTTTCAATAGCCTGTTCCATCTCCACGAAGCGCAGGACCTCGCGTACACGCTCCTCGATGGCAGCTTCGTCGCCCAGATGCTCTTCGCGTAAACGGTAAGCGACATTGTCAAAGACCGAGAGGGAATCGAATAAGGCGCCTTCTTGAAAGACGATTCCCATGCGCTTGCGAAAGGGTTGAAGGCTGTCCTCGGAAAGTGGAACCAGGTCCTGGCCTTCAATCAGCACCTGTCCGCCGTCGGGCTTCAGAAGACCCAGCATCAGCTTGAGTAACACGGACTTTCCCGAGCCGGTCACTCCCAGCAAGAACAGGGTCTCGCCGGCTCCGAGGGCAAAAGAGATACTGGTGAGCACCCGCTTGCTGTCAAAGGAGAGAGAGACGTTGCGTAGCTCGATGGCCGGGACTATGCTCATCAGAAGAAGCCAATCCCAATCAAAAACTTGGTGATGAAAAAGTCGACCACCACGACGAGCACCGAGGCAACCACCATGGCCTGGGTCGTGGCGCGCCCAACGCCCTCCGTGCCGCCCGTCGTGTGCAGCCCCTGGTAACACCCAACGAGGGATATGAGGACGGCAAAAAAGAAAGGTTTGATGAGCCCCTGGGTGACATCATGATAAGTCAGCGCCTGATAGGCCGAAGTCCAGTATTCTTCCGTGGTCAAGCCTACCGTGTAAAAGCTGACGAAGTAGCCGCCTAACATGCCGCAAAAATCCGCGAGGATGGTCAGGAGGGGGAGGGTGATTACGGTGGCAAACAGCCGCGGCATGACCAGTTTGCGGAGGGGGTCGGTGCCCAGAGCGCGCATGGCGTCAACTTGCTCACTGACTACCATGGAGCCGATTTCCGAAGCAATGCCGGAACTGTTGCGGCCCGCCACCATCAGCGCGGTGAGCACGGGTCCCAGTTCAAGAACCAGGCTCAAAGCGACCACCTTGCCCATCAACCCCACTTCGCCGAAAGCGCTCAGCGTGCGGTACGACTGCAACGCCAGGACGCCGCCGGTGAAGAAACCGATCAGCACGACGATGGGCATGGAGCCGAACCCAATTACGTCCATCTGTATGAGCGTGTCGACAAGGTAATGGGGTGGTGTGAAAGCGTGCCGCAGCGAGTCAACCAGCAGAAAGGTGAATTCCTGAACCGCCTGCACCCAGCGCTTCAAAGCACCTGTAATCATGGCAATGATCATCCGTTTACCTGGGTGGTTGTCCGGGAGTCCTCAGCGACCCGACGAGGTCCGCGAGGTGTAGGCGCTTGCGGCAGCAGTAATCGCGGATGCCTTCCACAATTCGTACTGAAGTCCCGGGATCGTAAAAATTTGCTGTTCCTACTTGTACGGCGCGCGCCCCGGCGATGATGAATTCGAGTGCGTCTTCGGTGCTGGCAATGCCGCCGATGCCGATGATGGGGATCTTCACGGCACGGGCGGCCTGGTAAACCATGCGCAGGGCGACGGGTTTGATGCCCGGCCCGGAAAGCCCGGCCGTGACGTTGGAGATGCGCGGCGTGCGCGTTTCAACGTCGATGGCCATTCCCACAAAGGTGTTGATCAGGGAGAGAGCGTCGGCTCCCGCACCCTCCGCAACGCGCGCGAACAGCGCAATGTCAGTAACGTTGGGCGAGAGCTTGACGAAGAGCGGATAGCGCGCCGCCTTTTTTGACGCGGCGACCACTTCCTCGGTCAGGTGTGGATCGCTGCCATACACGATGCCGCCACAGCGCGTGTTGGGGCAGGAAATATTCAATTCGTAGGCGGCGATGCCTTCGCCGGCATTAAGCATCTCAATGCACCGCACGTAGTCTTCCGTGGAATAAGCAAAGACGTTCACCACGGTGCGCGCTTTGATGGTGCGCAGAAAGGGCAGTTTCTCGCCAAGGAACCGCTTCGCTCCCACGTTTTGAAGCCCAATGGCATTCAACATTCCCGAGTCGGTTTCGTAAATGCGGGGCGGGGCATTGCCCTCCATCGGTTCCGGCGAAATGCCTTTTACACAAATCGCACCAAGTTGGTTGAGGTCAATCAGGTGGGAGAATTCTTTCCCGTAACCAAACGTCCCGCTGGCCGTCCACACGGGGTTTTGGAAGCGCACCCCGGCAATCTCGAATTCCATTTGCGGTGTAAATTCCGCGGCCGAAGCTGTCGTTGCGCCCGCGCGGCCGGCGTCTTCTGCCCCACTCACGCGATTATTGCGGAGTTCTTGTTGATTCAGTTTAGTCCCCTTGGTCATCGTCTTAGTAACGGACCCCAGCCCCTGATCCCTGATCCCTGATCCCTAATCCCTAATCCCAAGCGCCCTCTCCGTATCCCAAACAATTTTTTCCGCCCAGAACACCGGCCCTTCCGTGCAAACCCGCTGGTAGGCTTCGTGCCCCGTTCCCTGGACGCGGATCGAGCAGCCCAGGCAGACGCCCAGCCCGCAGCCCATGCGATTCTCCATGGAAACCAGGCAGGGGTGACGAAAGCGCTTGGCCAGTTCCACCGTGGCGTGTAGCATCGCCGACGGACCGCACACCATGAACAAGAACTTTTTGTTGGTGTGCTTCGTCAGATACTCCTCCAGCGGCCGGGTCACATAGCCACGATATCCTGCCGAGCCATTTTCCGTGGCCAGCAGCATGGCACGGACCACCGGCTTGAATTCCTGGATCCCCACCAAGTCGTCTTTGGTGCATGCCCCGAAAAAAAGCCGCTGTTTGAATCCCGCTTCAGCTAAGTGTTTCGCCGGAAGCAGCAGTGCGGCGATGCCGATACCTCCTGCCACGTGCAGAATTTCGTCGCATTCGTGCGCGCGCGGAAGGTACTCCTCCTCAAAAAAACCGTGGCCGAGGGGCGCGAGCAACCCCACCTTGTCGCCGGGCTTGAGTTCCGCCATCAAGCGCGTGCCGCGTCCCACGATTTTGAAGAGAAGCTGAAGGACGCACGGCGCAGGGGTTTGCCGGGGTGAACCGGCCTGGCCGCCGCCGGCCATCTGGACATCAAAGATGCTCATGGGGCGGCGGAGGAGGACGTCAGACCGCCCGAGAATTCGCACCATGGCAAATTGGCCCGGCCGCGCCGCCGGCGCTTGCCGCGGAGCATCCAAACTCAGCAAGAAATGGCCGCCCGTGAGGGAACGATTCTCGATGACAGCCACAGTTTCGTCGTACATCGTCACTATGCTAGCACAGGTGTCACGTATCGGTGTCAGGAGTTCGGCACTCGGGGCGGCGTGCCGGGTGAAGGGGGCAAGATCAGAAGCCCGCGCCTCCTGCCTTACAGGTGTTTCTCAATCCATCGGCGGATGTGGGGAATGGAACTGCGCGGAAACTTGTGGGGGGAATCGTAAAAACGAAAATCGAGAGTGGCGGCCCGCTGCCCCAATTGCCGGCGGAACTCCAAGTTCTTCTCCCGAGAGTACCATTCATCCTTCCGGGCGGCGATGTGCAGTACGTGGGTGGCCGCGGGCCGGTAGTGCGAATTCTCCATCCAATCGCCGGGAACACCACCGCACACGCTGACGGCGCCGCGAATCGCTCGCGGATGGGTACACACATAGCGGTAATTGAGACCGCAGGCCTGCGAAAATGCCAGCAGAAAAATCCGCTCAGGGTCGGCGTGGTATTTCCGTACGGCATGCTGGATGATCGTTTCCAGGTCCCGGTGGTGGAGGTGGATGGATTCCTCCATTTTGTATGTCGTGCCCCAACCAAAGCCCACCCGAAAGTTCGTGGGATTTCTGCCGAAGCGGCGAAAGAACTGGTAGGGGCCCTGAAGAGAAATCACCACCATATTACCATTCGCGATGTGGTGGGCCACACGCATCATGGAATCCTTATTCCCTTCGTAGCCATGCAGAGCAACCAACAACGGCCAACGTTTGCGCCCGGCGTGGTTGCGCGGCAGCTCAACTTCGTAGTAGCGGCGAATGGCGCTGCGAAAGAACTTTTCCATAGGTTCAAATCCTACTGAATCCTTGCGCCGGAGGCAACTGCTCGTGGATTGCAATCTCGTAAACTCTTGCCTTATTGGCGGGAAATCTTGAGTCTTTTATGGCAGGGCAAGCCCAGCCCCTACAGGACGTGTTTGGTGGCGGCTATGCCCCGCTATCCAAATCTTAAAGAGGTTTTGGGGGTTGCAACACTCTCCCGTACTGGAAATCTGTTCACCAACTGGGGCGCCAAAAATGAGCGGCGCGCTGAAGTTCGCAAGCAATGTGCCGATGGAATAATCGGAGGGCACACTCGTGGACGTGCTGCGCCCGCTTAGCCGGCGGCTAATCGGTCTGTGTCTGGTGATGTTTTTGCCCGTGATGATATTCGGGGCAACGCGTGAGAGGTCATTGCCGGATGGCGTTTGTGGCGGTCCCCAAACCATGCTGGAAGCCTCCCAGACAGGTAGTGCCATGGTTCAGCAGGCTTTTGCCAGGGGCATGCCATGGCGTGATAAGACCCTCAACGAATATGTTAACCGATTAGGACAGAACTTGGCGCGCAGTAGCGGAAGCCAACAGGCCTTTTCCTTTTACGTTCTCTACAACCCCGCGGTTAACGCGCAGGCGTTTCCTGGCGGATACATTGTGATCAATTCCGGAGTGATCAGTCTGGCGGAAAGTGAGGCCGAACTGGCTTCCGTCTTGTCCCACGAAATCGCCCATGAGAACTCCTGTGATTGGCGAGCGGCGCCCCGCAAGGGCAATCTTTTCGAGTTAATCTTCCTGGTTCCAACGGTGGTCTTGGGAGGGCCGGCGGGGATCGTCATTGCTTCGGGGGGCGATTGGGCGGCGACGTTGGCGCGCGCTCGCAACGGCCGGTCAGGTGAGCAGCGGGCTGACCGCTTGGCGGCTGAGTACCTGGTTCGCGCCGGCTACGATCCCCGTGCGGCGGCGCAATTCTTCCGGCGGCTCCAGGCAGAACAGGAGCGCGACGGAGGGGAACCTGGCGGCCTGCTGGCCACGCACCCGCGCACGATTGATCGGCGAAAAAACTTGGAGAAAATCATTCCCAATCTCCCCCCGCCGGATTTCGCACAGCACGACGAGGCGGAATTCATCCGTATGCGGCGAGCAATCCGGGAGTACGACGACATGTATTCGCGACTGGTGGGCGTGCGTGTGCCCGGAAACGACGCGCCTTCGCCCGAGCTTTCCCGCCGGCCGCCATCGCGTGCCACACCCTAGGGATATCTGACACGAAGCCTCAGCATCCACAGCCACTTGGAGTTTTGACGAGCGTCGCCTACAATGGTTCACTTCCAGGTGCACCATGTTCGCCTTATTAAAAGCCTCTTTGATAATCGGTTTGGTGGCGCTGAATGCCTTTTTCGTCGCTACGGAATACGCCTTGTTGAGCGTACGGCGCACCCGCCTGGAGCAGCTTTCCAACGAAGGCAATTCCCAGGCAAAGCTGGTGCTCACATTGCTTTCCGATATGGTGGCGCTGTTCTCCGGAACGCAATTGGGCATTACCGTCATCAGCCTGCTGATGGGCTGGATGGGCGAAGCCATCATGGCCGACGCCATCGAGCATTCGCTGGAGGGGTACCTTGACCAGCTGGCGCGCACGGCCGTGGCTCACTCTATTTCCGTCGGCGCCGCTTTTCTGCTCATCACCATGCTGCTGATGGTGTTGGGCGAACTCGTCCCCAAGGCCATGGCTTACGATAACGCGGAAAGATTCGCGTTGGGAGTGGCGCGGCCCATGTTTCTTTTCCTCAAGCTGAGCCGCTACCCCGTCCGCCTGCTGGACACCCTGGCCAACGGGGTACTTCACTCGTTGCACCGCCATCCGGGTCGAATTCACGGACCGCTGCCCACGGCCGAAGAAGTGAAACTGATTGTGTCCGGAATTCGCAAGCGCGGGCTGCTTGACGAAGAACAAGAGGAGATGATTCACAGTGTCTTCGATTTGGACCGCGTTCGGGTGCGGGAAATCATGGTGCCCTGGAATCGCATCACCTGTCTGCCGGTGGCGGCAGATCTCGCGGTGCTACTGGACCGCGTGGTGCGGGACCAACACTCCCGCATCCCAGTTTATGACGGCCTGCCCGACCAGATCGTCGGCGTCTTGTACACCAAGGATCTGCTGTCGGTCATGGCCGAAAGGGCGCGCGCCTCAACCCCGCCGGGCGCAGCTTTTGACCTTCGCACCATCCTTCACCAGCCGATGATTGTTCCTGAGGCGATGTCATTAACCCAAATGCTGAAGGAGGCCCGCCGGCGACATTCGCAAATGGCGCTCGTGGTGGACGAGTTTGGAACCTTCGTGGGCCTGGTGACCATCGAAGACGTGTTGGAACAGATTGTGGGCGAGATCCAGGATGAGTATGACCGCGAAGAAGCCGCCATCCGCAAGGTGGGGGAAAACGTACTGGTGGTGGATGCCTCGATGAGCCTGCGCGATCTGGCCAGCGAGCGTGATATCGTCCTGCCGCGCGGCGCCGGGTACGAAACGCTGGCGGGTTTTGTGCTGGCGCGGCTGGGATTTATCCCCCAGGGCGGGGAGAGTTTCGTCTTTGAATCCCGTCGCTACACCGTTTTGGAAGTGGAAGGCCGCCGCGTTTCGAAGATTCGTATTGAGACACTGCCGCTGGAAGCCAAGGAGTCAGGAGTCAGGAATCAGGAATCAGGAGAAAGACGCCCCTATTCTGGCTCCTGACTTCTGGTTTCTGACTCCTTGCTCCCCAGCATCACGCCCACATCTACGCCCCGGTTCACGTTCAGGATTTTCGCGGCCGAACCCCGGTTCGTGCAGATTTCGATATAGCCGGAACTGCCCACGATGGCGAACAGTTCCCCCGGCTTGCCCATCGAATACGCCAGGTTCAACCGAGTAATCTCATGTTGGTTGATGATGATCTTGAAGGCCGGCGGATTCTCCGCGAAAAGCTGGGGGATGTCTTCCGGCCGGAGATTTGTGAGGATATTGCCAAACTTGTCAATCTTCAGAGCAACACCTTTTATGAGGTTGTCACTCACCTTTTTGGGTTTGGGTGAGGAGAACTTGATGTAATCGGTGATGGGCTCGCCGAATTTATCGACTTCCACCCATTTGCTCAGCCAGCCGACGACCGGAGCAAAGATGTCGCGCCCCTGAAATGTGGCGCTGACAGGATTGAGGAAGTAATGGTCAGCGGTGATGTGGCGAACCTCGACGTTTTCTTCCCGCTCGTAGATAAGAGAGAGTACACCGTTATCGGGAGCCACGAATTTGTAAGCCATGCTCCGCGCCAGCAAGGGGCGGCGCGCTGTTCCCACTCCCGGGTCAACAACCACTAAGTGAATCGTATCGGAAGGGAAAAAGCGATAGCTTTGGGCCAGCGCGAAGGCAGCGTCGAAGATATCGTAGGAGGCCACCTTGTGGGTGATGTCCACGATTTCGACGTTGGGATTGATGTTGTAAATGACGCCTTTCATCGTGCCAACAAAGTGGTCGTTGGTGTCAAAGTCCGTGATCAAAGTAATAATGGGCTTGCGAGCCAAAGTCTTCTCCTGTTCTTTGCATCCGCCAAGGTGAGCTATTATAGCGGCGAGTTTATCCGTCAGCTTACGGACCACAAGGCGGCGTAAAGCCGCCTCTACATCAAACTGACCCGTCACCTGCAAACCTAGGCCGCCGCTCCAATCTTCACATCGCCCGCCGGATGCGGACGAGGTGCGTGAAGTCGCAGTTCGAGTCCAATTCCAGGGCGCGAAGCCAGGCGCGGACCGCGTTATCGATCTCCCCGATTTCGATGAAGCTGAATCCCAGAGCCTGATGGACAAAGGCATCCGCGACGCGGTAAGTCAGGGCTTCTTCATAGGCCCCCTGGGCTCCCGCCCAGTTCTTGAAACGAATGCACTGGTATCCGCGCTCGCAGGCGGCGGCCCATGGCTGGAGCTCGGGTGTAATCTCAAGAGGGAGCGGCCATTCCTGCTGCAAATCCAGCAAGCGGCGCGCGCATTCCTGCAAGTTGTCGCGCGCCGGAGAATTCTCAAACATGGCAACGGATAGATTCAGTTCGCGAAGGGAGCGGTTCAAGTCATCGATGGACGGATTCTGGGAGTAGAGCAGGCTCAAGCCCGTGCGGTAATGTTCCCGGCTTTCAATCAGTGATTCCACTTTGATTAGAAATTCTTCCGCCTTGGCATGCCGGGGGTCAAGCTCCAGGGCCTGGCGGTAGCAAGCGGCCGCCCGATCTAGCTGGCCCAGGCTTCCACATGCGTTGCCAAGAAGATAATGGGCGTGGGCGTCCTCCGGCGAGGCATGCACGGCGCGGGAAAGGGCTTCGACGGCATCAGAAGGCCGTTGGGTTTCCAGGTAGCACACGCCGAGCTGGCTCCAGGCGCGGGCATTCGCCGAGTCCTCCACCACCAGTTCCTCCAGCAGGCTGATGGCGGCGGGAAAATCCGCCTGTCCGAGCGCCTCGAGGGCGCGCGCGAGCCGATCTTCTGATCCAGATTTCGTCACGACTGTTTACATCCACCTTGCGTGACTTACTGCCCTACTGAGTCTCGTCCCGAAGCAGGAAAATCGAACATCGAAGCTCAGAATTCGGCGTGGTTTTCGAGTTTCGACTTTCGAGTTTCGTCCTTTCCCGTTCCGGGTTATTGGTTGAAGATGGCGCGGAACTGTTCCAGGTTGAGGGGCGGCATTTGCGCCGTTCGGAGGTTCTCGGTGACGTGCTCGCGCTGGCTCATTCCCACCAGCGCGGAAGTTATGCCGGGCGTGGAACGAACAAACTGAATGGCCCTTTGCGCGTCCTTTTCGAGACCTGGGAACCACGTGTGGGTTTCCTCCGGCAGATCCTCCGTCAATCTTTGCTGAAGCAGGCTGGCGCTGGCAAAAACCAACATGCCATGGGAGCGCGCCACCTGCAAAACCGGGACGGCCTTGCCGTCGACGTGTTGGGTGCGAGCAGACAGAGCTTCCAGCATGGCGAAGTTGTAAGGCAGTTGAATGGCCCGAAAATGATGGTCTTTGCCACCCACATCCTCCGCGAAGCGCAAAAGGTCGCCGAGCGAGAGCGCCTCGGGTGACTCCTGCCCAACGCGGAAAGCATTCCAGGTTGCCGTGCCGTACATGCGAATCTTGCCTTCTCCCACGGCTTTCTCCAGAGCGGAAAAGGCCGCGCGCAGACGCCGGTCGAATTCCTCGCGCGCCACGTGAGCGGCCTGTGTTTCAGGATTATGTAAGTAATAAATATCCAGTGTGTCTACTCCGAGATTCCGCCGGCTCACATCGATCTGGTTCTCGAGATACTTCGGCGACATCACGTGGCAGCCGGCCACGACCTCCTCCGGGCGGAAGAGGCCGGGATCGATCAAGGTTCTCTGGAAGTAATCGGAGGGATCGGGGGGTTCGCTGCCGTCAAAGGTCAGGAAGCCACCTTTGGTGGCGATGATCACCTCGTCGCGTTGGACATTGCCGGAGGAAATTGCCGCCGCCAGAGCCTGGGCGATGGCGCGCTCGCTGCGCTGGTGGCGGTAATTCACGGCAGAATCAACGACGTTGATTCCGCCTTCCAGGGCCCCCGCCACCGCCTCACGATAAAGCGCGTCAAAGGCTGCGGTGGGTTCGCCCAGGTAGGTCCCGATCCCGATGGAGGAAATCCAGAGGCCCTGGAACTCACGGAAATGGCCAGGCAACCTCCTCTCGAAGCGGCGGCGAAAGCGGTCTGTCCCTTCCGGCGTGGCATGGCCCGGCATTAGCATGTGTTGGAATCCCCCGAAGCTCAGAATCACTTTAACACGAAACTCGAAACCCGGAATTCGAAACTCGCCGCGATTTCCCAGTATCGATTCTCGAATCTCGATATTCGAGCTTTGGCCTTTTCAGTCCATATGTGCCTTGACCAGGAAGATTGGGACATTGCTTTCGTGCCGGACCTTCGTTATGGTGGTGCCGTGGATGACATCGGAAATCAAACGGTGCCCGTGGGTCGTCATAGCGATCAGGTCGCAATGCTCGGCCTCCGCAGTTTTAAGGATAACGCGGGCGGGTTCACCACTGGTATGGTGCACCGTGACCCGAAAGTTTTCGCGGCTGAGTTCCGCGCTGAGCTTCTCCAAATACTCCCGGTCTTCTCTTATTTCCTTGGAATCGGACAAATTCAGGTTTTCCTGCCATTGCGCCGCCCATCCTGTGGAAACGTGCAGCAGGAGGATCTCCGCACCGGTCAGGCGCGCCAGTTCCTTGACCCGCGGCAGGAGGAAAGAGTCAGCCTTGCTGTGATCGAGAGCGACCAGGATTTTCTTGAACATGAACTGCCTCCCAAGATCGGGAGATCGGATAATCCGGTGAGCAAGAAAACAACCGGTGCCGCCCCCGGCTTTGTGCTCAACCGATCGCAGGATCACCCGATTGCCCGATCAATGCATCCAACCTCGAACCGTCACCACCAATAGATACGCATTCAGCACCGCGATGATCCCGGCCGTGAACCACGCGAGGATTTTCAACCATCGCGGGTTGACGAATTCACCCATCTTGCGCCGGTCGCTCGTAAAGATGACGAGGGGCACGACGGCGAAAGAAAGTTGCAAGCTCAGGATAACCTGGCTGAAAATCAGGAGCTTGGCCGTCCCCCCCTCGCCGAAGAAAATCACCGTAATCACTGCCGGAATGATGGCCAGAAGACGCGTGATCAGCCGGCGCAGCCAGGGAACCAGCCGCAGGTTGATGAAACCTTCCATAACGATCTGTCCCGCCAGGGTTCCGGTCAAGGTGGAGTTCTGCCCGGAACAGAGCAGTGCCACGGCAAACAGAATGGCGGCCATTTTCGTCCCCAGCAAGGGCGTTAGGGTGTGATATGCCTCCTGGATTTCCGCTACCTGCGTGTAGCCGGCGCGGTAAAACGTTCCCGCGGCCATGATCAGGATGGCGGCATTAATCAGAAAAGCGAAGTTCAAGGCCAGGAAATAGTCCAGGAAGTTGTAGCGCATTGCCGTCTTCATGCCTGCCGGCGTGCGATCAATGGCGCGCGTTTGCACCAGGGAAGAATGCAGGTAAAGATTGTGAGGCATTACGGTGGCGCCCAGCATGCTGATGGCGATGTAGAGCATTTCCGGGTTGGTGAGGATTTGCGGCGTGGGGACAAAACCCCTGGCAATCAGCACCATGTTGGGGCGCACCAGGAGGAGTTCAATCAGGTAGCACCCGCCGATGATCCCAATCAGCGTAACCACCAGCGCTTCCAGATAGCGGAAGCCTTTGTTCTGGAGGTAAAGAATGGCCAGTACGTCGAACGCCGTCAGGCAAACCCCCACCAGCAGGGGAATGTGAAAAAGCAGGTTGAGGGCGATGGCGGAGCCGATGACTTCCGCCAGATCGCACGCGGCGATGGCGATTTCGCAAAACACCCAGAGGATGATGCTCGTTCGATGCGAATAATGGGCCTTGCAGGCCTGCGCCAAGTCCATCTGCGTGGCAATCCCCAGACGCGCCGCGAGCGCCTGAACCAGAATCGCGATGAGGTTCGAAATCATCAGCACGGAGATGAGTTGATAGGCGAAACGCGACCCACCCGCGATGTCGGTGGCCCAATTGCCGGGGTCCATGTATCCGACCGCAACGAGAAATCCCGGCCCGGAGAAGGCCAGAACCTTTCGCCAAAAACCCGCCCCGGGAGGGACAATGATGCTGCGGTGAACTTCCGGTAAGGAAGGGGTTGCCGTCGTGTGATGGTCAGTAATGGCGGGGCTTGGGTCCATGAGTCGAATAGTATACTCGCACTCGCGCGAGCTGATGGTCGACAACTTTCAGTCTGTTTCCTCCTGTTGACAGTACTTCCTCCAAAAATTACTCTGAAGGACATGGGAGTCCAACTCACCTCAGATCAGGAGGCCTTTGTCCCCAAAGCCGTCGCGAGCGGTCGCTACCCGAGCGCCGAAGCCGCTGTGCGTGACGCAATGGCGCGCTGGGAGGAGGGCGAGCGCGCACGAATGGAGCTATTGGCAGCGCTCGATGAAGCGGAAGTCGACTTGGAAGCCCTGCATCATACCGATCACACTGACGCTACATTGCCCCAACTGGCCGACGAGCTAAACGAGAGGCCCGCGAACAGCGCAAGAAGTCCTGATGGCGAGCTACCGCCTGAGGAGGCGCGCGCGACGAGATGAGATCAAGATCTGGGAGCATATTGCGGAGGAAAACGATCAAGCTGCCGAGCGATTCATCGACCTTTTGATACATTACTTCGCATTGCTGGGAGACAATCCAGGGCAGGCCGCCGCCGGGACGACCTGCGGCGCGGTTATCGGAGCTTTCTGGTCAGAGAGTATCTCATCCTTTATCGCATCACCGAACCGGGCGTGTGCATCATGCATCTGCTGGATGCACGGCGTGATATCGAAGCCCTGTTCGGCCAGTAGAATCCAGCGGGGGCCAGCCGCGAAAATCCTCAATCACCCATTCCAAATCAGAAATCCCCAATTACGAATTCCAAATGGCCCGATCACCCGATGGCTTGAATCCTCAGAGGGGCCACTTCCAATTGCGAATTTCCGGCATGTCATCGCCGACACGCTCGATGTACTGTTTGTGTTCGATCAGTTTGGCATGCAGGCGCTGTTTGGCGAGCGCAGCCACGTTGCGCAAGCGCGGCACGCGGTCGTACACGTCCATGGCCAAGTGATAGCGGTCGATCTCGTTCATAACGGTCATGTCAAACGCGGTGGTCGTAGTGCCCTCTTCCTTGTATCCGCGAACGTGCAGATTGGCGTGATTGTTACGTCGATAGGTCAGCCGGTGGATCAACCACGGGTATCCGTGGAAGGCAAAGACAGTGGGCTTGTCGGTGGTAAAAAGCAAATCGAAGTTGCGGTCGGAAAGCCCATGCGGATGTTCGCTGGCGGGCTGCAAGGTCATCAGATCCACCACATTGATGACGCGAATCTTTAAGTCGGGAACGGTCTGGCGCAGCAGGGAGACGGCCGCGAGCGTTTCGAGAGTGGGAACGTCGCCCGCGCAGGCCATCACCACATCCGGTTCTGCGCCTTCGTCGTTTGAGGCCCAGTCCCAGATGCCGATTCCCGCCGTGCAGTGTGCGATGGCCGCATCCATCGAGAGCCACTGGGGCGCTGGCTGCTTGCCCGCCACGATCACGTTTACGTAATGGCGGCTGCGCAGGCAGTGGTCGGTAACGGACAGCAGGCAATTTGCATCGGGGGGAAGATATACGCGCACGATGTCGGCCTTCTTGTTCACAACGTGGTCGATGAAGCCCGGGTCCTGGTGGCTGAACCCGTTGTGGTCCTGCCGCCAGACGAGGGAAGTGAGTAAGTAATTGAGGGAGGCGATGGGCCGCCGCCAGGGAATATGCCGGGTCACTTTCAGCCATTTGGCGTGCTGGTTGAACATGGAGTCAATGATGTGGATGAAGGCTTCGTAACAGGAGAAGAGGCCGTGCCGCCCGGTGAGCAGGTAGCCTTCCAGCCAGCCTTGGCACATATGCTCGCTCAGCACTTCCATCACGCGTCCGTCGGGAGTGAGGTGGTCGTCGGTGGGCAAAATCTCCGCGGTGGAAACGCGATTTGTTACCTCAAAGAGGGCGTCCAGGCGATTGGAGGCCGTCTCATCCGGACCGACGACTCGGAAATTGCAGCTTTCGGCGTTCAGCTTCATGACGTCGCGCAGGAGTTGCCCCATGACACGCGTGGCCTCGCTTTCCACCTGGCCAGGCTTCGGAACTTGCACGGCATAGTCGCGAAAGTCGGGCATCACGAGGTCGCGCAGCAGCAGGCCGCCATTGGTGTGAGGATTGGCGCCCATGCGCCGGGATCCCTCCGGCGCGAGTTCGGCAATCTCCGGCATCAGCTTGCCCTTTTGGTCAAAGAGCTCTTCCGGCTTGTAGCTCTTCATCCATTCTTCGAGCATCTTCAACCGGTCAGGGTGCGTGGCCAAGTCCGCCAGCGGTACCTGGTGCGACCGGAAGGAGCCTTCTACCGGCTTTCCATCCACGGTCTTCGGTCCCGTCCAGCCCTTGGGCGTGCGCATAATGATCATCGGCCAACGCGGCCGTGTGCGGAAACCGTTCGCACGCGCGTCCTTCTGGATCGAATGGATTTCCGCAAGCACCGCTTCGAGAGTCGCCGTCATCATCTGGTGCACAGGCTCGGGATCATGGCCTTCGACGAAATAGGGTTTGTAGCCGTAGCCCGTGAAGAGGCTCGCCAGTTCTTCCTTGCTGATCCGGGCGAGTACTGTGGGATTCGCAATCTTGTAACCGTTCAGGTGCAGGATGGGCAGCACGGCGCCGTCACGCACGGGGTCCAGGAATTTGTTGGAGTGCCAACTGGCCGCCAGCGGGCCCGTTTCCGCTTCCCCGTCACCCACCACGCACGCCACAATCAAGTCGGGGTTGTCAAATGCCGCGCCATAGGCATGCGCAACGGCGTAACCCAGTTCTCCCCCTTCGTGAATTGACCCGGGTGTCTCCGGCGCTACGTGGCTAGGAATTCCGCCCGGAAAGGAAAACTGTTTGAACAGTCTTTGGATGCCTGTAGCGTTTTGCGGAATGTTCGGGTAGACCTCGCTGTAGGTGCCTTCCAGATACGTGTTCGCCACCAAGCCCGGTCCGCCGTGTCCGGGGCCGGCGATGTAGATCATGTTCAGGCCATGCTTTTTGATCAGGCGGTTCAGATGGACATAAATAAAGTTGAGCCCCGGCGTTGTTCCCCAATGGCCGAGCAATCGCGGCTTAACATGCTCGATTTTCAGCGGCTCTTTGAGCAAAGGGTTATCCATCAAGTAAATCTGCCCGACTGAAAGGTAATTCGCCGCCCGCCAGTAAGCGTGCATCCGGCGAAGCTCTGCTGTGCTAAGGGTGTTCTCGGGAATGGGTACGGACGTAAGATGAGTTGACGGTGTATCCATTGCAGCCTCCAGGTTAGAGCGTGCGGTCGGTGTTAAGCGTCCCGCGATCTCCATTCTACCAGTGCGTGGTCGAGGCCATGTTACATTCCGATGAATCCCGTTGGCGGGATTTCTTCTCTAACCTAGCTGTCCTCGCTTATGTTGAGGCGCGTTCCGGGAGGCAGGGTTTGTTATATCTCGCAGACATCTATGTGACCGAGAAGGTTGCGGGTAACCGGTCCACGGCTATCATCCTGACCGGTCTCTGTTATTCGCAGCGCAGCGAAGGGTCTCGCTCAGCGCATATTACGAACCACGCGAGATTCCTCGTCGGTCGCCGCGGCGACCTCCTCAGAATGAAAGGAATAGGAGTTTTTCCGTAGCCTGATTAGCCCCAACCCAATCCCTAGCTCTCCCAGAACTTCCAGCCTGAGGGCTCGCGATGTCTCGAAGCCGCGGAGTAATTACCTCGGCCTTTTTTGATTTCCTTTTCCACGTATTCGACCTCGCGAATGAATTCGCGGGCGTTGGGCGGGCGTTCCTTGGGGTCCTTTAGCAGGCAGTGCATGACCATGGCGTTGAGGATGTCCGGGATGGCCAAATCGGCGTGAGCGACGCGAATGGGGATGGGGCTTCCTTGGATGTGGGCGATCATGAAATCGCTGGCATGAGTTGCCCGGAATGGCAGTTCGTGGGTGAGCATCTCATACAGGATAACGCCCAGGGAGTACAAGTCGGCGCGGCCATCCACATCCTTGCTGGCACGCCCCAGGGCTTGCTCCGGCGACAGATACTGGACCGCGCCGATAACGGTATCAGGAGAAGTGCGAAATTGATTGCCTACCAGGATTTCTTTTAGTTGGGAATTGCCGAAGCCAAGAAGCTTTATTTTTTCTCTGCCGCGGCCGCCCAGCACGAAAATGGACTCGGGCTTGAGTTCACGATGGATCATGCCCCGGGCGTGCCCCGCCTCCAATCCTGCAGCTATCTGTTTGGTGATGGCACAGGCACGCAAGGGTGCGAGCGGGGCTTCTTTCTGGATGATTTCCTGCAGACTCCAGCCCTCCACATACTCCATGACGATGAAGGGGAGACCGTAGGGAGTCTTGTCGATGCCCTCCACCCGAGCCACATTGGGATGCCGGAGCTTCATCAGTTGGTCGGCGCCCCGCTTGAAAAGTTTGACGAAACTCGCGTTAGAGGCTAAATGCTTGTTCATCACCTTCAGAACGCGGAATTGCTTGCGCTTGAGTTGAAGGGCCTTGTAGACGGTGCAAGCGATGTCCTGGCTGATCTTGGCAGCAATTTCGTACCCGCCACCGATCACCGCCCCCACGGGCCATTCCTCAGCTTCCACCAGCGCCGTGCGGTCGCTCGGACACTCGTCAACTTCGCCCGGGTACGCCAGATTGCATTGCGGACAGATCTTCATAAGTCAGATCAACCTAAGGGCAGTTCAGGCAGATTAACACATGTCGGTGCATTCATTGCAAGGGCTAACAGAACGGAGCGAACGACGGTAGACTCGGAGAGAGAGGGTATTCGCGCCTTGATCGGGAACACTGCTCGCCGTGCCTACCTTTCGGTGTTACACGCCTCATGAGGTTCCTCGTCAATAGCCAGCTCCCTGCAGCACTTGCCCGGTCCTTGCGGTGCGACGAGCCGCGGCGGCATCATACTTCTTTCTCGGGTAACGTGCTTCCACCAAGGTGCGCATGCCTCCACGCGCGGAGAACTCACCCTTCACCACGGCCCACTTCGGCTTGCAGGCGAGCGCCACGTCATCCAGGATGCGGTTGGCGGCGTTTTCGTTGAAGATTCCGAGGTTGCGGAAAGCCACAATGTAAGATTTGAGTGATTTCAATTCCAGGCAGAGCTTGTGGGGAAGGTAGTGAATCGTTATCGTTCCAAAATCCGGCTGCCCCGTACGCGGACAGATGCAAGTGAATTCGGGAATGGTGATGGTGATCTCATAACCGTGGTACTGGTTATCCCAAGTCTCGATTTCAGGAAGTGCGGCCTTTACCCCTCCGTGTGCATGTTCGGATGTGTACTCAGGCGTGCGGGTCTTTCGCGGCATGGTTTCCTCCCAAACCAACAGAATAAACTGAAAAGGTTCGACTTTGCACCTGCCAATCCCAAAAATGAGATTCTGCATTGTCAACTTGCCTCCGGGGGACACCATTGGCTGGGGGTTGTTGGGTGCTGCCGGGGGTGGTGGCCGATCAATCGGAACAAGCCGCTCTGGCCCCCTCTGGTCCGAAGTCGAAAGCTCCCAGTAAATGTGGATACCCCAAGAATGCCCACAAATAATAGCTATTCCCCATTCAAAAAAAAGCAGTTACTCGACTATGAAAATTTATATTGACAATGATACGCTCAACATTTATTCTAATTCGTGACTAATGGGGCCTGACGAGCATCTATTAGATTCTGGGACGAGATTGAGCCAGGCGGGAAGTCATCCGCCGATTTAGGAGGGAGTGAGCGCTATGGGTAAGATCATAGGAATTGACCTTGGTACCACAAATTCAGTGGTGGCAGTCATGGAGGGTGGTGAGCCCACCGTGATTACCAATCCCGAAGGCGGTCGCACGACCCCGTCGGTGGTGGGATTTACGAAGGGGGGAGAGCGGTTGGTAGGCCAGGTGGCCAAGCGGCAGTCGATCACCAATCCCGAGAATACGGTGTATTCCATCAAGCGGTTTATGGGTCGCCGCACCAATGAAGTTCAGAGTGAAATCAAGACGGTGCCTTACAAGGTGGTTTCCGGCTCGCAGGACAACGTGCGGGTGGAAGTGCTGGGCAAGGAGTACTCGCCCCCGGAAATCTCCGCCATGATTTTGCAGAAGATGAAAGACGCGGCGGAGCAGCATCTGGGCGAGAAGGTTACCCAGGCGGTCATCACGGTGCCGGCTTACTTTAATGACGCGCAACGCCAGGCGACCAAGGATGCCGGCAAGATTGCGGGCCTCGAAGTACTGCGCATCGTGAATGAGCCGACGGCCGCGGCGCTGGCCTACGGCCTCGACAAGAAGAAGGACGAAACCATTGCCGTCTACGACTTCGGTGGCGGCACCTTCGACATTTCCATCCTGGAAGTGGGCGAAGGCGTGGTGGAAGTGAAGTCCACCAATGGCGACACGCACCTGGGCGGCGACGATATCGACAAGCGGGTTATGGACTGGATCGTCGACGAATTTCGCAAGGACCAGGGCATTGACTTGGCGAAGGACCGCATGGCCCTGCAACGTCTGAGGGAAGCCGCGGAGAAGGCCAAGATGGAACTCTCCACCGTGCTCGAAACGGAAATCAACCTGCCCTTCATTACCGCGGACGCTTCCGGCCCCAAGCACCTGGCCATGAAACTGACGCGCGGGCGCTTCGAGCAAATGTGCGAGGATATTTTCCAACGCTCGGTGGGCCCGGTGAAGCAAGCGCTGAAGGATGCCGGCATCACTCCGGACAAGATCAATGAGGTGGTGCTCGTGGGCGGCTCGATCCGCATCCCCCGCGTGCAACAGATCGTGAAGGATCTCTTCCTCGGCAAAGAGCCCCACAAGGGCGTCAATCCCGATGAAGTGGTGGCGGTGGGAGCAGCCATTCAGGCGGGCGTACTGGGGGGCGAGGTCAAGGACCTGCTGCTTCTCGACGTAACCCCGCTGACCCTGGGTGTGGAAACATTGGGCGGCGTCATGACCGCGCTCATCCAGCGCAACACGACGATTCCTACCCGCAAGACAGAAACTTTTTCCACGGCGGCGGACAGCCAGACCTCGGTGGAAATTCACGTCCTTCAAGGCGAGCGGCCCATGGCGAATGGCAACCGCACCCTGGGCAAATTCCATCTGATTGGCATTCCTCCCGCTCCGCGCGGGATACCACAGATCGAGGTCACGTTCGACATTGACGCCAATGGCATCCTGAACGTCTCTGCCAAGGACCTGGGGACGGGCAAGGAGCAGAAGATCACCATCACCTCTTCCAGCGGTCTCAGCAAGGAAGAAGTGGAGCGCATGACCAAAGAGGGCGACCTCCACGCCGAGGAAGACAAACGGCGCAAAGAGGAAGTGGAGATTAAGAACAAAGCCGATTCGATGGTGTACTCGGTCGAGAAACTGCTCAAGGAGAATCGCGAGAAAATCTCCGAGGCCGATGTCAAGTCGATCGAAACGGCCCTGGAAGAGGCGAAGAAAACTATCCAGGAAGGCGACTCGAGCAAGATCAGCACGGCCGTCGAGAAGTTGACCACGGCTTCCCACAAGCTCGCCGAGGCCATGTACAGGCAGGCGGCTTCCGCGAAGGCGTCCGCGGACGCGAGTACGGCAGGCGCGCAGCAAGGTCCCACTGAAACCGACGCGCAAGCCAAGGCTAAAGGCGAAGGGGAAGTGATCGACGCGGAGGTTGTGGAGCCTGACGATAAGAAGAAAAGTTGAAAGTTGAAAGAGTCCAAAGAGTCCAAAGAGTTGAAGCAGTCGAAGGAGTTGAAGACTTTCCTTTTTCAACTTTTTTATCTTCTTCAACTCTTCGACTTTCGACTCTAGACTTTTGACTCTCGACTATGGACTATTTTATGGAACATCGTGCCCAAGTACCCGTCCAATGCCCGGTTTGCCATTGGCGGCATTTTTTGGAAGTTCAAGCCGAGGATTGGGATCCGGCAGCCGGGTCGGAAATCCGCAAGCACCTGGAGGCCTGGATCGCCTCGCGCTGCCCCGATCACCTCGGACCGATTTTGGAGATGAGTAAGAACTGAAGAAAGGCTGTCCGTGGTCCGTTGTTAGTTGTCCGTTGTAAGTGGTCAGTACTCAGTTCAAAACTTGAAACTAGAAACTGGAAACTAGAAACTAGAAATCAGAAACTTCAAACTCGCAGATCGCACGGGGTTTCCGACCACCGACCACGGACGACTGACCACGGACAACTGACAACGGACGTTTTTTCCAGGTCCTCACTATGCCTTCTCCCCCGCAAAAAGACTATTACGCAGTGCTCGGCGTCAGCCGTGACGCCAAGCCGGAGGAAATCCGGAAATCCTACCGACATTTGGCGCGGAAGTATCATCCCGACGTTAACCCTGGGAACAAAGGCGCGGAGGAAAAATTCAAACAACTCTCCGAAGCCTACGAAATCCTGAGTGATGAGAAAAAGCGCAAGATCTACGACCAGTACGGATTTTATTCTGACAACCTTCCCCCAGGTGGCTATGGTCCCGGCCCCGGTTCAGGCCGCCCCACGAATTCGCCCCCACCCGGCGTAGATTTCTCCGGCTTTGACTTTTCCAATATGGAGGATGGCGGCGCCGAAGCCGGAAAGCGAACCGGCGGGTTTGGCGGCGGCTTCCGCGACATCTTCTCCCAGATTTTTTCGCGGGGCGAACGCGAAGCGGCGAGCGAGGAGCCGGAAAGAGGTTCCGACATTGAATACCGGATGCATTTAGGATTTTGGGATGCCATTCGGGGCGCCCAGGTTCGAATCACGGTGGCGCGTGAGGATGCTTGCAGCACCTGTCATGGGACCGGTACAACTCCCGGCCCGTCGGTTACCTGCGGGAATTGCAACGGTACGGGCAAGACCATGAAGCAGGTCGGCGCGATGCGCTTTGAGATTACTTGCCCGCAGTGCGGGGGGAGCGGCAAGCAGCGCCGGCCCTGCCCCAAATGCCACGGCACGGGCTCCCTCAATGTGCCAGAAACCCTGAACGTAAGGATTCCTCCCGGCGTTGACACGGGTTCGCGCGTGCGCTTGCCGGGAAAAGGCAATGCCGGAATTCACGGAGGCCCGCCGGGTGATCTCTACATCGTCACCGAAGTGGAACCGCACTCGGTGTTCGAGCGCAAAGGCGATAACTTTTACGTAAAGCTGCCTGTCACCATCACCGAGGCGGCCTTGGGAGCTAAAATCGAGGTTCCCACTATCGATGGCTTGAGCACCATCAAGATTCCCCCCGGCACCCAAAGCGGACAGAAGCTGCGCCTGCGCGGCAAGGGTGCGCCGTCGCTGCGGGAGTCTTCAGGAGAGCTTCGGGGCGACGAATTTGTGGAAGTGCAAGTCATGGTTCCCCACGTCGCCGATGAGCGCACCAAGGAAATCCTCCGCGAACTCTCGCGCTTGAACCCTGACGATCCCAGGAAGGACTTGCGGGCGGCGGGATCGCGGCCGTAGGGTTGGAGAATTATGAATTCTGAATTATGAATTCTGATGTTTCGAATCTTGAATCTTGAATTTTGAATCTTGAATTTCCGATGGCCAAACGCGGCAGGAAAACTCGCGGCAAGGCTGGCTATATGATCTCGGCCGTAGCCGAGATGTACGACATTCATCCTCAGACGTTGCGCCTGTACGAGCGCGAGGGCCTGTTGATCCCGTCTCGCTCCAACGGCAACACGCGTCTTTACACCCAAGACGATTTGGAGCAGCTTGAAACCATCCTGAACCTCACGCGCGACCTGGGTGTGAATCTGGCCGGAATCGAGATCATCCTGAACATGCGCCGGCGCATGCGACTGATGCAGGAAGAAATGCAGGCATTCGTCGATTATGTGCAGAAGGAATTCCTGGAGCGTTCGGAGAAAGACCGGGAAGGAATTCAAAATGCCCTGGTGCGCATCGCCCCGTTGCAAATGATCCGCGCCCGCGGGGGAGCTAAATAGGTGTCAGGTGTCAGGTGCGAAGCGCCGGAAACCCAGCGCCCGGTGTTTCTAAGGGGCAAAGGCTGAAGGGGGAAGTATGAAGTATGAAGGCTGAAGGATGAAAGCCGAACCTTATCCTTTATCTTTTAGACTTTACCATTTATCCTTGGCCCTCTCACCCGCCATTCCCCACCCTTCATCCTTCAGCCTTCATACTTCATCCTTTCCCTTTGACCCTTTATCCTTTATCCTTTTGTTGCCATGCCCAAAAAGGATTGCCCTCAGTGCGACGGAACGGGATGGAAACCGGTCGAGGTGGACGGCATCCGGCGCGTCACGCCTTGCGATTGCCAGAACCTTGAGCAGTCGGCCCTGTTGGTCAAGCAGGCACGCATCCCCCCTCGTTATGAGCACTGCGAGCTCGCGAATTTTGATGTGCGCAAGAGCCAGGCCACCGGCCAGGAGAACCCCAGTCTGACCATGGCGAAAATCTGCGCGCAACGCTTTGTGGAGGAGTATCCCACGGATTTTGGGCTGCTCTTTGTGGGCCCCACGGGGGTGGGTAAGACGCATTTGGCGGTCGCGGTGCTCCGGGAACTGATGCTGCGCAAAGGGGTGGAATGCCTTTTCTACGATTTCCACGAATTGCTGAAAACGATCCGCGACAGCTACAATCCCGGAACTCAAAGTACGGAGCTTGGTGTTCTTCAACCCGTCATGGACGCGGAGGTTTTGTTGCTGGATGAGCTGGCGGGTTCCAACCCCAGTGACTGGGTGAAGGAAACCTTACAACATATTATCAATTCGCGTTATAACTACAAGAAGGTTACGCTCATTACGACCACCCTCCAATTCGGCGTCGGCGCCGGAAGCCGCGAGGGACGCCAGCCTTCGGGCGAGATTATCCCTGATGTGGAGTTCACTCTGAATCGGCTAGGGGTGACATTACGGTCGCGGCTTTACGAGATGTGCAAGCTGGTGGAAATGAACTCCGACGACTACCGTAGGGCCATCAAACAAGCGGGCTACAAATTCCACGTGGAGTGACCGTGGGGGGCTTCACCGTGGGCCTCTCGTGCGAAGCTTTAGAGTGCGGCAGCTTGCTGCCGCTTTCCTTCCCGCGAGCTTGCTCGCGGGATTTCGACTGCGTGCACACTACCCAGCCGACAAGCCGGCAGGCGAAAGTTGAAACTTCAGACCAGCCAGCAAGCTGGCTGGCGAAAAAGCGGCAGCAAGCTGCCGCACTCTAAAGCTCCGCACCGCATGCCCATAGAGATGGTATCTTCGGCAGCGTGATTGGAGTCAGTCTGCGGGCCCGTGCCATTGCCATGACCTTATCTTACAACCGCATTGCGGGGCAAAGCGTCGAGCGGCTTGCCGCGCTTAGCGACGGTATCTTCGCCGTCGCCATGACGCTGATGGTCCTGGACCTCCGCCTTCCCGCCGCTGAAGCCATCCACAGTGAGCATGATCTGTGGCGCGCTTTGGTGGCGCTTCTGCCCCGGTTGCTGACCTACCTCATGAGTTTCCTGACGCTGGGGATTTTCTGGGTTGGCCAGCAGTCTCAACTCAATCATCTGGCGCACTCGGACCGCCATCTGTCCTGGATTCACCTGGGCTTTCTGTTGGCCGTAACCCTCAGCCCGTTTTCCACCATGCTGCTGGCGGAGTTCATGGTTTATCGTGCGGCGCTGCTGGTTTACTGGAGCAACATCCTGCTATTGGGAGTGATCTTGTATGGCAGTTGGGGATATGCCCTCCGGGCCGGGCTGGTGAAAGACGACATTCCCGCTGGTGTCCCCGCGGCCATCTGCCGGCGCATTATGACGGGCCAGGCGCTCTATGCCGCCGGCGCCCTCTTGTGTGTCATCAACACTTATTGGAGCGTTGCCTTTATTCTTCTCGTGCAACTGAACTATGCGATTGCCCCAAGCTTTCGACGCACTCCAACTGACTAGTCCGGATTTCTCACTTCCGGTTTGGAAGGGCCTGCCCCGACAAATCGACGGATGCTGCGGAAAAACGATTCCCTGTTGGCATACTATACGAAGCTTCCCTCCCCGCGAGCTTGCTCGCGGGGATTTCAACTGTGAGCACAATTTCCAGCCAGCAAGCTGGCCGGTACGAAGCTAAACCCCCAGAACCTTTTCAACCTGGCCGACCTCATTCTGGACCTTGCCGGACGTCTTCTCGGCGGTGCCTTCGTCCGTCAGATTCGGATTATTGGTAACTTCTCCCACCTTTTCCTTGATCTTGCCCTTTACCTCGTGAAACGTGCCTTCCGCTTGGTCTTGGGTACTCGGTTTCATAGTATTCTCCTCCTTGAGTAATAAAGTGCGCATTCATGTCTTACCGAACGATCAGATTTTTGTTTGGACCGTTGGCGAGCCGCCGCCAGACGTTATCCTCGCCAGCGAGAATATCCCCAGCCTCCACCACCCAGCAAAAACAACACCAAGAGAACAATCAAAATAGTTTCCATATTTCACCTCTGTTGCAACCGGGAGCTGCTTCACTCATCGAACCCGCAGCGTTCCTATTTCCCATCAGCAACAGCATCATCATGGACCGAGTCAGTGCGGCTGTCTGCCCGATTGTGACCACGTGTTTGTGCAACTGTGCACACCTCCGTATGGGTTAAGGCCACGCAAGGATCGCTGCCGTCACGGTGTCTCATTTTGAACAGTTCAATGTGCAAAGGTGTACAGACAATGGAAAGAAGGAAGGCCAGAATGCAAGTTTGCAGGGTTCTGACGCCAGAGGGAGGAAGGAAAGTTACAGCATGTTTCTTATTCTCTTTTTCGTTCTATTGGTGGCCTGGCTTTTGGGCTTTCTCGCCTTCCACATTGCGGGCGCGTTGATTCACCTGCTGCTCATTGTGGCCGCTATTTTTCTGGTCGTGCATTTAGTCCGGGGCCGAAGCGCCGCGTAAGGCACAACTTGGCGGTACCGGCCCGAGGCAACCCCCGAAGGACAGTCCCCGATCCGGGGTTGAGAGCACCCAAAGGCAACGTCGCCGAGGTGATGTCTCTGTACACCAGGGGATTTCAAGCAAGCAACTACACTCAAAATGGAGGAATAACATGTCTACAAACAAGAAGGCATTTTGGACCAGGGTTGTGTTTATACTTCTGATAACTGGGATGCTAGGACTGATCCTGGCGCCCCGGGCTTCCGCCGATGATCGCGACAACAATAAGAAGCTGCAGGAGACTCTCCGCGACAAGGGCTACGACCCCGGGCCGATCGATGGCGTCATGGGTTCCCAAACCCGAGCTGCGATTCGCCAATATCAGAAGGCAGAGAACCTGCCCGTGACGGGGCACGTTGATGGCGAGACAGCAGGCAAACTGGGAGTGGGGCAGGAGTCGGTGGGAGGCGATTTCAAATCCGCCGGTAAAGATGCGGGAAGAGGCGGCAAGGGAGTCGGCCACGAGATGAAGGAAGGTAAACCCATCGCGGCAGGCAAGGATTTGGGTCAGGGTGTAGGGAAGGGGGGCAAGAAAGTCGGTGAGGGAGTCAAGAAAGCTGTCTCTCCCCGCAGTGACAGCAGTGACCCTGAAAAAAAGCAGTAGAGCGGGAAATCGAGCAACCGCAGTAATTGATTTGTCAGTTCGCGCGTCTGTCAAGCGAAGCAGCGAGACGCGAGCGGGTAGATTCTCACGCAACTGAACTATGCAATGACCCGAGCTTTCGCCGGACGCAAACTGGCTACCGATCCAGCGATACCCAGACTCTCCGTGCGGCGGCCTCACCGAGGATGGTGGCTTTCTTGCCCAGGCGAAGGCTCAGGGTTCCATCATAATTTCGCTCCAGGACTTTGACGCGAACGCCGGGCCGGATGCCAAGGCCATCGAAGTACTCCAACAATTTTCGATCCCGCTCGTGCATGCTATCAACCTTCACTCGCGCGCCAGGCGGGGCTTCCCACAGCAACTGCAAGCCCTGCTTCCGCAACTCCGGCACGCTTCTATTGAGCTGGCTGCCATGGGGACAGCGGCCGGCCGCGCCCAGCATGGCGATCAACCTTCGCTCGACATCCTCGGAAATGGCGTGCTCCAATCGCTCGGCTTCATCGTGGACCTTGTACCACTCGATTCCTAGCAGTTCGTGGAGCATCCGCTCCACCAGGTGGTGGCGGATGCGTAGCTTATCCGCGATACCGCGGCCCGCGGCGGTCAATGAAATTCGGCCCTTGCGGTCGACCGTCGCCAGCTTGTCGCGGCGCAGCCGTCGCAACGCCCAGGCAACCGCCGGGGCGCTGACCTGGAGCCAACGGGCAATGGTGGCGGCAATCACCGCGCCCTCTTCCGCTTCCGCCTCGGCAATAGCTTTCAAGTAGTCTTCTTTGGAAATTGTAAGTTTCATATTCATCATCCTAACAGAAGCGCAGATTAAGTCGATAGTGGAAATAGGGATTGACTATGGCAAACTATTTGTAGTTAACTATAGTTAACTAAGAGATGATAGCTATGATAGAAGAAGCCGTGAAACGAGGGCAGGGCAAAGTTATGAGAACCGGAGAGCAGAAATGCCGCAGCAAGAGAGGTTTCAGCATCCTTGCTCTCAGCCTGTTTATCGCCAGCGCGCTCGGTTTCTCCCCCGCCCAAGTCCTGGCGCAGGGAGAAACCACTAGCGCCATTGTGGGAGAAGTGACCGATGCAACGCCTGCGGCTATTCCTGGCGCCGCCGTAACCATCGTGAATGCCGAGACTGGTCTCGAACGTCGCGCGCGGACGGACAATGAGGGACGCTTTAATTTTCCGCAACTGAGTCCGGGCACTTATACCGTCAAACTGGAAGCGCAGGGTTTTGAGCCGCAGCAAATTGACCACGTCGTGGCGGCTCTGGGGCAAAAGCAGACGGTCAACTTCATATTGAAAGTCGCATCCATACAGCAGGCGATTGAAGTAAGCGGGACCGCTCCCCTCATTAACACGGAAAACGCCAACACCTCGGCCACGCTGGGTGCACCCGCGCTCGAAGACCTTCCTAATCCCGGTGGGGATTTGACCTACCCGCTGCAATTTGCCACTGGCGCCCTGATCAACACGGCGGGGAACGGCAATGACTTTGTCGGCGGAACCAACGGGTATGGCAACGTGGAATTCAATGGGCTCCCCGCGCTGTCCAACGGATACATCGTCGATGGGCTGGAAACGAATGACCCGCTCACGAACCTCAACAGCGGCCTCTCGACGAACCTCGTGCTTGGGCTCAACTCGATTTCCGAAGTTACGGTCAACACTCTTTCCTATGCCGTGGACCAGGGACGATACGGAGCGTCGCAGGTCAACTATGTGACAAAGTCCGGCAGCAACCGATTTCACGGGAATCTCTACGAAATCTGGAATGGTTCGCTCTTGAATGCGGCGGAGTTTTTCACCAAGGCCACGCAGGGAAATCACAAGCCCCGATCGACGGTGAATCATTTTGGCGGCAGTCTGGGCGGCCCCATCGTGCGCGACAAGCTGTTTTTCTTTTTCGATAGCGAATGGGTGCGGATCGCCTTGCCCATCGTCACGCCGACCACCGTTCCCACTCAGGCGTTCCAGCAATATGTTTTGCAACAACTCCCGCTCGGTGGAACGGATGCCATAACCGGGTCGACTTACCCCGCGGCTCCCCAACTGGTGCCGTTTTATCAAGGGATGTTTTCGCTTTACGGAAACACCGGCGGAACGCCGCTTGCCATCCTGGGGTGCCCCTTCAATTCCGATGGCAGCGCGGCCGCGGGCGCCCCCGCGAACGGAAATGGTTGCGCCAACCGGCAGAGCATTTCGCATTCCAGCGATGATCACGAGCAGGTGCAGACGGCGCGCGTGGACTATAACTTCAGCGAAAAGAATACAGCCTGGGTCCGCTTTCAATCGGATACCGGTGTGCAAGCAGCCTACACGGACCCTATCAACCCTTTGTTTGACGCGCTCTCGCCGCAGCCGCTGTACTCGCTTGCGGCCGGACACACACACGTGTTTTCACAAAATCTGGTGAACTATTTCAATCCGGCGTTTTCCTGGTATTCGAGCTTGTTCGCCCCCGCCGACCTGGAGAAGACGCTCTCCGCCTTCCCGATTGTATTGCAGGGGCAGGGAGCCAACGCCCCCTTCACAACGATCGGAGGTCTTGACAATACCTGGCCTCAGGGCCGGCACGCATCACGATTCTTTATTAATGACAACCTGGCCTGGAGCCGGGGAGCCCATGAATTCCGGTTTGGCACCAACACGCGCATTTTCCGGCTGAATGATTACGACTTCGGCGAGGGCACGGTCCCCACGGTTAGCTATACCACCTTACCGCAATTCATCTACGGGGTCGCCTCCACCGCAACCCAGGCCTTCCCCCAGGCGGCAAATCAGCCCTTTAACTTCCTGAATCTGGATCTCTATGCACAGGACACCTGGAAGGTGGCTTCCCGGTTGACCTGGACCTTCGGCATTCGCGATACGCTCAATTCCAATCCCCTGAATCCCCACCAGGAGGTTGCGCGCCTGCGCGGATCATTCAGTTCAATTTCGCATGATGTCAACCAGCCGCTCGACCAGGCGATTCAAACGCACCTCGGCAACCTGTTCGATTCGACGCCGCTGGCCATCCTCCAGCCGCGAACGGCCGTCGCGTGGCAATTGACGCCCCACACGGTGTTGCGGGGCGGCTTCGGCATCTTCAGCGATATTCTGCCGGGAAGCGTCGCCGACACTCTGGGCATGAACCCACCGTACGTCCAGACATTCCAGGGAGGTTTGCTCGGGACCGTGGGCGGATTGGGCATTGCTCCGGGGGTGCCAGGCAGCGCCATCGACGCGACGGTGGCCGCAAACCACGCCTTCAGTTCAGGATTCTCTGGCGGCGAGCTTTCCTGTGCATCCTCGCAAGCCAATGCCGGGGCGTGCCTTCCACCTGTAGCGATGACGGCGGCGCCGGGCGGGGAACTGCGCGCACCCTACTTTCAAGAATGGAGTTTCGGGGTTGAACATCAGTTCGGAACTACCACCAGTCTGCACGCCCAATACGTGGACACTCGTGCTTTGAACCAGCCGTATCTCAGCCAGGAAAATGGTTATCAAACGGTCTGCCCGGGCTGTTTTGCACCCTTCCCCTACATGCAGCCAACCGATCCCAGGTTTGGGGCCGTGGCGCAACTTTCCACCGGAGCTGACAGCCATTACCACGGATTGCAATTGACCGCAGAGCGGCGCATGGGGCGGGGTCTCAAAGGACAAATCAATTACACGCTCAGCCGTTGCCGGGATCAGGTTTCCAACGGCGGATTCCTTCAGTTTTCCTCAGGAGGAATTCTTTCCCCGCTGCCCGGTGAGCTGGCCCGGGACGACGGTCCGTGCGACTACGACATCCGGCACAACTTCACCGCTCAATACGTTTATGATTTGCCCTTAAAGGTGCGAAGCCAGCGCCTTGGCTATGCTCTGAACGACTGGCAGGTATCGGGGACGGCGTTTTGGCATAGCGGAATTCCTTTTTCGGTGGAGAGTACTCCCTATTCCGATGCAGGGAATGGCATTGTGCAGGGTAGCGGACCGGAATTCGCGAGTGAAGTTCCGGGTGTGCCCTTGTATCAGAAGCGGCCCGTCGCGGGTATGACCGATGCCGGCACGCTTCAGTGGCTGAATCCAAACGCCTTTGTTTCGGCCGTCGATCCCAGCACGGGCGCTTGCGCGGGCGGCGATAATTCCACGAATTGCCAATTCGGAACACTGGGCCGAAACGCGCTGCGCGGCCCTCAATTCTTTTGGAGCGATCTCTACCTGACCAAGTCGATTCCTCTCGCCGAGCACGTAAAACTGCGGCTGGAAGGGCAGTTCTTCAACGTCTTCAACCATCCGAATTTTGCCCTCCCCAGCATCGTTTTAGCCGGGATTCCCGGAAAGCCCGGCACGCAAACGGGGTTTGGGGCGCTCACCAGCACCACTTCACCTCCCACCGGCCTGCTGGGGGTTGGTTTGGGCGGCGACAATGCCCCTCGCATGATCGCTTTTCACGCACGGATTGAATTCTAAAAAACCAATAGAGTCCCCCTGAGGGGGTATGCGACATAGCTGTGAAAGAGCGAACGTAGCGCGGGCGTCCCGCCCGCTGGGGCGTGGGCATCCTGCCCGCGCCTTCTTGTCGGGAGCGGGACGCTTCCGCGACAGCGGGAGAGACGCCCACGCTACGTCCCGGGGAATTCCATTTTCACTTTTAAGTCGCACACCTCTTTCTTTCCGCAGGTTCGATTGACTTCGGTTTAGCTGCGGAGGTAGAATGAGCCTTTCCTGTTGGTCTGCGTCGGGTATTAGGAGGGAGGCACGTTGATGTCGTTGGAGGATGATCGCAGCTCACAGGAGGTCGGAACTGACCTTGAACAACCCGTGGAAGTGAGTACGCTTACGTCGCAAGATTCGGCAACTGAACTGGAACAACCCGTTGAGGTGAGTACGTTCACGCCCGTCGCCCCTGAAAGCACTGACATGTCGAACCTGCTCGCGGGTATGGAGACCCTCTCTGCGTCTCCCTTGGTGCCGGGAGAGGTTGTGCAGGGGAAGATCCTTAAGGTCGCGGACGGAGAGGTCGTCGTCGATCTCGGCCTGAAGACGGAAGCTACTGCCCCATTCGCCGAATTCCTGAACAATGAAGGTCTGATCAGTGTCGCGCCCGGCGACACCGTGGATATTTGGATCGAGAAGTACGATGTCGAGACGGGGCGGGTCGAGATCTCGCATCAAAAAGCGGCGCGCCGTAAGGTCTGGGAAGATATTGAGAAGGCTTTCCAGGAACAAACCAACGTCACCGGGAAGGTGCTAGACCGCATCAAAGGCGGCTTGACCGTGGACGTGGGAGTACCGGCTTTTCTCCCGGCGTCCCACGCCGATGTTCGTGCGCACCGCAATGTTGACGAGTTGAAGGGCCAAGAGATCACTTGCAAGATCATCAAGATCAATCGCAAGCGGAACAACGTGGTGGTCAGCCGCAAGTTGGCCCTGGAAGAAGATCTCAATCGCCGTAAGAGCGAATTGGCGGCGCGCTTGGTCGAGGGCGCCGAAGTGGTTGGGAAGGTCAAGAACCTGGCTGATTATGGCGTATTCGTAGACCTGGGCGGAATGGACGGACTCTTACATATTACCGATCTGGCCTGGGGGCGCGTTGGCCACCCCTCGGAAGTCGTGCAGGTGGGCCAGGAAGTTCGCGTCAAGGTTCTGAAACACGACATCGAAAGAGGGCGCGTTTCGCTCGGCCTGAAGCAGCTTAGCCCCGACCCCTGGGAGATGGTGCCGCGCACCTATCATGCGGGTGACCGCGTCACCGGCCGCGTCGTGAGCCTGACCGATTACGGAGCTTTCGTGGAGCTTGAGCCCGGGGTCGAGGGGCTCCTACATGTCTCCGAAATGAGCTGGAGCAAACGCCTCCGCCATCCCTCGAAAATTCTTACGGTGGGCGACCGCGTTGACGTGGGGGTTCTGGAAGTTGATATGGCCAAGCGCCGGATCTCCTTAAGTCTCAAGGCGAGCTTGCCGGATCCCTGGACCACCATCAGCGAGAAGTATGCCGTAGGCGCGGTGGTGCAGGGGCGCGTGCGGAACCTGACCGACTTCGGCGCCTTTGTCGAAATCGAAGATGGGGTGGATGGTTTAATCCATCTCAGCAACATGTCTTGGAATCGCAACATCAAGCACCCCTCGGAGATTTTGAAAAAAGGTCAAAAGGTTGATGCCGCTGTCCTGGCCTTGGGCCCCGGAAATCGGCGGCTGGCTTTAGGGCTGAAGCAACTGGAGGAGGATCCCTGGGAGAGTTACTTTTCGAAGCTCCATGTTGGTGACATGGTTCAGGGCAAAGTCTCCCGGCAAGTTTCCTTTGGAGTTTTCGTCGAGCTGGCGGAAGGGATTGAAGGCTTGTGCCACATCTCGGAAATTGAAAACGCGCATGGCGGCAGCGGGAATGCTAAACTTGAAGCGGGAAGCGAGCACGAATTCCGGGTCCTGCGCTTGAATGCCGGAGACCGGAAGATTGCCTTGAGCATGAAGGAAGCGGCCCCGGCGCCTCCTCCATCTCTTCCTGAGCCGGTGGCCCCCAAGGTGAAGGAACCCGAAAGACTGTCGACCATGGCGGAAGCGTTGTCTTCCGCGGGCATCACATTCACAAGTTAAAATTGCAGGAGATCACTATGACGAAAGCAGAATTGATCGAGGATGTTTCGCGTGTCGTGGAAATGAGCCGCAAAGACTCCGAAATCATCGTCGAGACTATTTTTGACAGCATTGTGAAGTCACTCAAGGCCGGCGACAAGATTGAGATACGCGGCTTTGGAAGTTTCCGCACGCGCCAACGCAAGGCTCGCATCGGACGAAACCCCAAGACCGGAGCGCGCGTGGACGTTCCGGCCAAGAAGATACCCTATTTCAAACCCAGCAAGGAACTGAAAGACCTGGTGAATACATCCCCGTCCACGGAGACCTCTGCGGCTCCACCTCCTCCCCCGCCAGCGGCCCCGAATCCCGCGACTCCTTAGGAGTTGGCGCCCCCCCCCTCACGGGGCTTTCGGAAATTATGGATTACTTGTGGAGTCCCTGGAGATACCGATACGTCAGCCAGGCAGGTAAGGGTGAAGGGTGCCCGTTCTGTCAGAAGGTGGCGTCGGACCCTACGCACGACCGCGAAAGCCTGGTGCTCTACCGCGGGCGGGAGAACTTCATCCTGCTCAATCTCTACCCTTACACCACCGGCCACGTGCTGGTTATCCCCTATGCCCACGTGGCCAACCTCGACCAGGTAACACCCGAAACCCTGGCGGAAATTATGGAACTTGCGCAGCGGCTCCAGGCGGCATTGCAGGTGAGCTATAATCCTGAAGGGTATAACCTTGGCATGAATTTAGGAAAGTGTGCTGGGGCGGGGGTGGCGGATCACTTGCACCTTCACCTGTTGCCGCGTTGGACCGGCGACTCGAACTTTATGACGGTGGTGGGGGAAACGCGCGTCCAGCCGGAAGACCTCCTTGCCACCTACGACAAACTCGCCGCTTTCTTCCCGCGCTCCCCATAAACAAATACCAAAATTGCTGGGTTAACGCGTGCGTGAGACCAGGGGAACAGGCTCATGGGGGTGGGTGAGTTCCAGCGCCGCCGCCACGGCGACGCCTCGCGTCTCTTCGCGCAGGCCATCACCCACTATTTCTTGGCGAAGGGCCCGGGCCGCCAGCTTTATTCTCATTTCGCCGCGTTGGGTGATCTCGTCGGGGAGGATCAATTCCAACTGCAATGGCTCGCTCGCGTGAATCGCGGCGGGGACCACGAAGAAAATGCCCGTACGGGATATAGACCTCGCCAGCCCGTCGGCCTCACACGCATTGCCGTCCTGATCGCGCCACATGACGCGCAACGGCAACTCCACATGATATCGGCGAGCGGCCCGGCGCTCGCCGCCACCGACCGCGATGGGATGGGAAAGGCCACCTTGGGGGATGGAGATGGTCAACCCTTCGTTCGCGCCCCAGGTGTTCGGGAACTCCTGCCGCGCCCTCATCACCAGTCCGTCGACATAGGCATCATCACTGTCGGGGTCGTGGTGGAAAAGGATCAGACTCTTGACTCCACACTCGCGGGCAATGTGAACACCTTCCAGCCAGGAGCTATGCCCCCAGCCTTTCTTTTCCCCCGTCAGTTGCTCGGGAGTGTACTGGGCGTCGTACACCAGAACGTCGGCATTCCGGGCCAAATCACGGAGGGCCTGATCGTGGAACGGCGATCCGGGTTCATTATCGGTGGCGAGGACGAACGTCCCGCCGTCCGCTTCAATCCGATAACCCACGCATCCCTGCGGATGGTTCAGGGGAGCAGACCGCAGGGTTGCCCCCTGCAAGCTGACGGGGGTGCCATCCAGATTGGAAAAGCGCCGCTCCGCCCCCATCACAGCCATGTTTACAGGAAAGTAAGGATTGGCCATTTGACCTTCAATGGCTTCCCGCAGCAGGGAGTCGGTTAGCAAAACGGAATGGAACATGAACTTGTTTCCCTGCCGGTATAGGGGCTGGAAGAAGGGTATCCCTTGAATGTGGTCCCAGTGAAAGTGGGTCAGAAAAAGAGAAGCTTGGATCGGCCGCTCTCCAAATTCGCTCTGCAAGCTTTTGCCCAGACCGCGCATCCCACTCCCGCAATCGAGGATGATCAGGGTGTTGTTGGCTAGTCGAACTTCCAGGCAACTGGTGTTGCCGCCGTAGCGGGCGTTTCGCGGTTCAGGAGTGGGGGTGGAGCCTCGTACGCCCCAAAGTCGTATTTGCATTCAGCACCGTCGCGCTCTGCGAACGTGATCGCCTTGCACGGGTTGAGTTCCACTTGTGGATGAGCGAGCATCCCCTGTGTCGGTCTGATGTTAAAGTCCCAGCTTGCAACCCTAAAACCAGCCTACCAAAACCCTCCAGGTATGTCCACAGCTTTAGGGCAGGGAAGCGTTTGCTGCCCCCATGGGTGGAGGCCCGCAGCGGCCCGCCTTGACCCCGAGTTTCTCCCACCGATAGAATCGTTTCTTCAGGGACCGGGTATGCATCTTCGCTTTGACACTCCGTTTGAAGCTGGGACCGCAGCGGAGGACTTTCTTGAGATTTTTCCCTCACGTCCTGCGGTGTTTGCCTTGTTTCCAGCTTCTCGCGAAGGCGTTCCTTCCGTGCCTTATCTTGGGCGCACAAGCGATTTGCACCGGCGCCTCGCGCGTTTGCTGTCTCCCCGCCGGCAAAATTCCAAAATGCTGAACCTGCGCGAGCTCGCAGTGCGCATTGAATATGAGCCTGTGGGTTCGGCTTTTGAGGGGACGTGGCTTCTTTATCATCTGAACCGGCATTATTTTCCCCGGCAGTATCGCGATCGCCTGCGCCTAAAGCCCCCGCCGCTGTTGAAATTGAAAATGCAGAACCGCTTCCCGCGCTGCTACCCCACCCGGCGATTGGCGCGCGACAAATCGCTCTATTACGGCCCTTTCCCCTCCATGGCCGCGGCGGAACGATTCGCCGGCGAGTTTCTGGACTTCTTCAAAATCCGCCGCTGCGTGGAGGAGCTGAATCCGGACCCTGCCCACCCCGGATGCATCTACTCGCAGCTTCACATGTGCCTGGCGCCGTGTTTTGCCGGATGCACCGATGCTGAGTACCAAGGGGAAGTCCAGCGGGTGGTGGAGTTTTTGGATTCGCAGGGCAAATCCCTCCAGCGCACGCTCGAAACGGAGCGTGCCCTGGCTTCCGAATCACTCGAATTCGAGGAGGCTTCCAAGATCCACCAGCGGATCGAACAACTGAACGAACTGCTGCGCCAGCGGCCCGACCTGGTGAGAAACCTCCGCGACCTCCATGCCGTGATGGTATTGCCGGGGGCGGGGGCGAAATCGGTGGCCTTCTTCCGCATCATCGGCGGCGAGATCCACGGCCCGTCGGCGCTTTCGCTCGATGAAAACGTTCCCAATCCTACTCCGCTCGACCGCCAGCTCTACCACGTGATGGAATCGCTTGGCGGGGAAGCAAACCGTCCGGCTTCACCCCCCTTGCCGCCTTGGGAACACCTCGGCCTCCTCGCGCGCTGGTACTACAGCAGCTTCCGCCAGGGTGAGCTGGTGATGCTGAATCCAACCCAAACCATACCGCACAGCCGTTTGATTCGCATCTGCCGCAAACTCCTCGCGCACGCGGGCGAGGCCGCGCCGTGAAATGGCGGAGGCGGAATGACGTATCGTAAATGCCAGCGGTGAGAGGACATGCTATACTTGTAAAAGCCAGTGAGGAGCAACAGTGAAGATCGATGATTACAAGACGATTCTGTATTGCCAGAAAGACGGCTCGTGGGTCGCTGAGATTCCGGCAATCTCCGGTTGTTACGCCCTGATGCCTACCCGCGGAGAGGCCCTTGCCGAACTCACCAGAGTCTTCGAGATGATTGCCGAAGAATACCGCGAGAAGTGTACGCCACTCCCCGCTGACACTACTGAGATTGTTCATGCCTAGCGCAACCGCAGGGAATTCCAGGAAGTAGCCCGCCGCCTGGGTTTCTCCAAAACCAGACAATCCGGAAGTCATGAATGTTGGAATCACCCCGATGGCCGAGCCGTGACCGTACCTTTGCATGGTGGCCGCGAGATTGGCCCGCCACTTTTCTTCAAGATCCTACGCCAGCTTGGGATCACCGCCGCTGCGTTTCGGGAACTGCGATAACGCAAACCAAGGGAGCCGGGATCAACGGGATCAGAGCATGACTTCCACTTCACGGGCGGTGACCGTCAGCGGCATAGCCGCGTGAAACCTCGGAAATCGTCAATCCCGAAAAACATATTCCTTCGGGTGGGAATTTGGTGAGAATATTCGATCGAATTCTTGCCGTCGTTGGACAATCTGTCGGGATTTGCCTCGACTCTGGATGGAAAATTGCTAGCCTCTAGACTACAGGATGGCCTCGGCGTAAAATCGCGCACCACCGGGGGCTTGGCGCGGACGGTCGATTCTTAGCGTCGGCATCCTCGTGAAGGGACTCTTGACCGGCACCATGAACTGGCGGGTATCCTTCCTCGCATTGTATTGCCCTCGCAGCCGACTGAGGTGAATCGTGAATTCCCATGTATCCCACTCGGGAAATCGCATATCCCCAAGAGGCGCAGGCTGGGTTAGCCAACGTAACTCTGGCGGCAGTCCAATCGGAAGTCAGGCGGATGATTCGAGTGGTGGAATCGAGCTGGCCCAAGGATCAGGAAGCGCCCATTTGACGTAAATCAAGAATTTCCCCAAAACAAAAAAAAGATGTCAAAAATTAAGAGTGGTCCGAATAACTTATTGAAAACAAATTGGAAAATAAACGACATTATATCACATCCGAATGAGTTCATGAAAACAAATGAGTTAACAGGAATTATCGATTAGTTATAGAAAAAGCAGAAGATAGCACGATTTTTGGGCCACAGAAGCCCCAAGAAATCCATCGTTTCTCCGCTATCCGAATAACTTGCAGAAAATAGACAACTTACAATGCTACATTTCTACCGATCCCAGTGAATGCAAGAAAATAAAGGGTTTAGCGTAGGTCCAAGTTGTTGAGGTTCGGAGGCTAATGACCTCCCCCAACCGAGAGCGTACCACGGAGTGGCGTATCTCGAGATGATCCGCCCACGACCACTTGGTAATCACCCGGCACGAGCTCCCACGCGTCCTTATCGGGGTCGAAGATTGAAAGGTAGTGGGGATCGAGGGCCAGCGTTTCAGCTTTGGCTTCGCCGGCGGCCAGTTGGATTTTGTCCCAGGTCACCAGGCGTTTGAACGGTTCGCCGGCAGCTTGTGGCAGCTTGACGTAAACTTCCGCGACTTCCGCACCCGGGCGATTGCCAGTGTTCTTAACCGTGAAAGTCACCGATGGCCCGTGGCCAGGAGTGACCTGCAAATCCGAGTAGGCGTAGCGGGTGTAAGAAAGTCCGTAGCCAAAGGGGAACAGCGGCTCTTTGCCTTCGGCGTCGTACCACTTGTAGCCCACCTTCAAGCCTTCGTTGTAGTCAATACTGAACCTCCGAGTATTCATCTTGCGGGGCGAGCCCTCACGCATGGGCTGCATGTCGTCGGGACCCGGGGGCGGTTGTTTCGCGAGCTGGGGATGCGGTAAGTCCGCTTCCGACTTGGGGAAAGTCGTGGGCAGCTTTCCGCCGGGGCTCACGTCACCGAAGAGGATGTTGGCGATGGCATCGGCGCCGCGAATTCCCGGATACCAGGCCTCCAGCACGGCGCTCACGCTGTCAATCCAGGGCATGGTCACCGGGCCGCCCGTCTCGAGAACCACTAGCGTGTGCGGATTGGCCGCGGCCACGGCGCTCACCAGCGCGTCCTGCTGGTCCGGCAGCGAGAGGCTCTCCTCGTCCCTCCCCTCACTGGCAGGTTGGTTAATGAGGACAATCGCCACGTCCGACGACTTGGCCAACTCCGCCGCGGCCGCAGGATCGGTGCCCGCGTTGTACTCCACCTTAGCGTTCGGGGCCTTGGCGCGGATCGCCTTCAGCGGGGACGACGGAAACCACACCACCCTTCCGAATAAGGAAGGCCTGCCCGGAGGAGGGGGCACCGCGTTCCCTCCCGGTGGATCCACTTGCCCAGAACCTCCACCGGAAAGGACTCCGACGTCCGCATGAGATCCGATGATGGCTATCGACTTGACGCTCGCGGCGTTGAGGGGTAGCTGGCCGTTCGCATTCTTCAGCAGCACACTGCCTTGCTCGGCAACTCGCTGGGCCACATCCAGGCCCCTAAAGATGTCAGGCACTTGGCGATCCGGCGGATTGTCAAACAGGCCCACAGCGAATTCCGACCGCAAGACGCGGTGCACCATGTTGTCGAGGCGCGACATCGGAACCTCGCCGCTTTCCACCGCCTTCTTGAGCGCTTCGCCATAATGCCTGTCGCCGGGCATCTCCATGTCGAGTCCTGCCTTGGCCGCCTTCGCTGTGCTATGCGTGGCTCCCCAGTCCGACACTACAAAGCCCTGGAAGCCGAAGTCCTTCTTCAATACGTCATTCAGCAGGTAGCTGTTTTCGCAGGCGTAGTCGCCGTTGACGAGGTTGTATGAGCACATCACGGCCCCGGCGCCCGATTCCCGCACACCGATTTCAAACGCCAACAAATCGCTTTCCCGCATGGAACGTTTGTCGATGTTGACGTCCACAAAATTGCGGCCGCTCTCCTGGTCGTTCAGGGCGTAGTGCTTGATGTCGCCAATCACACCCTGTTCCTGCTCGGCCTTCATTTCCGCGCCGACAAGCTTCCCGGCCAGGATGGGGTCTTCTCCCTTATATTCGAAAATGCGGCCATTGCGGGGCTCGCGCGTGAGGTTGATGCCACCACCGAGCGACATAGTGTAACCCTGGTCGTGGAGTTCCCGGCCGATCACCGCGCCGTAGTCGTGGGCCACCTGAAGGTCCCAGCTTGAAGCCTCGGAGACTGTCGAAGGCAGGGCGGTGGAATAGCGCCCGTAGACTGCCCCGCGGGTGACGCCGACCGCCGCATCAGCCATTTGCAGGTCGGGAATGCCCAGTCGCGGGATGCCGGGGATAAAGCCCGCACCGCCGAGCGATCGCGTGGGCGGAGCATTGGGGCCTCCTAGCACCGCCCTAAAGCCGCCGCCGTGCAAAAGCGAGATCTTCTCGTCGAGCGTCATCTGCCTGATGACGAGGTCAGCTCGCTGATCGGGAGGCAGGGTCTTGTCCATCCACGGGCTTTGGGGTTTCGGCGGTTCCTGCCCAGGGAACTGCGCCCAGGCAAGGCAACCACAGACTGTTATGAGGCCCGCACATAGAATGATGAGGCTTATTTGTTTGGATGATTGGCGTTTCATGATTTACCTCTAATCACTGCGGATTTGGGTAGTGGTTCAGGTTCCTGTTGTAACGGCGAGTTTACCTCGACACATGGCAGCATAAAGCCGCCCCTACGTCAAACTGTGCCACCACCGGATTTTGGGACGCTTCATAGGTGGAACCGCGTATTGCGCGCGCCACAAGAGTTCCTCGCATGATTGACCGACGAAGGGAAGAGATCAGGCAGATCGTTCAAACCGCGCCTGGAAAAAGCGCAGGTATTTCGGCTCGTAAGTCATGCGCAGTCCGCGCGCTTTCTCGCGCTGCTCGTAAACTTCCAACACTGATTCCGCCACCACATCCATGTGCGCTTGCGTGTAGACGCGGCGGGGGATGGTAATGCGCACCAGTTCCAGTTTGGGGAAATGTTCCACGCCGGTTTTGGCGTCGCGTCCGGCGGAGACGGCTCCGCGCTCCATGGTGCGTACTCCCGAGTCGATGTAGACATCGCCGGCCAGCGCCTGCGCTGGGTACTGCGACTGTGGGATGTGCGGGTAGAACGCCTTAGCGTCGAGGAAAACCGCGTGCCCGCCAATGGGCTTGACGATGGGAATGCCCCAGTCGAGCAAATGATTGCCGAGATATTCCACCTGGCCGACGCGCGTGCGGATGTGGTCATCTTCGACGCTTTCCGTGATGCCGCGCGCCATGGCCTCCAGGTCGCGCCCAGCCAGGCCGCCGTAAGTGTGCAATCCCTCGTAGACCACCACCAGGTTGCGCGCCTCCTCGAAAAGTCCTTGGTCGTTGGTGGCCAGCCAGCCGCCGATATTGACCAGCGTGTCTTTTTTCGCGCTCATCGTGCACGTGTCGGTGTAGGAGCAGTATTCCTTCAAGATCTCGGCCACCTTTTTGGACTGGTACCCCGGCTCGCGCTGCTGGATGAAGTAGGCGTTCTCAATGGCGCGCGTGGCGTCAAGCACGATGGGAATGTTGTATTGTTTCGTGAGCCCGCGGACGGCGCGAATGTTTTCCATGGACTGCGGCTGTCCACCCGCCATGTTCACCGTGCCCGCGATCGACACATAGGGAATCTTGCCCGGGCCGGAACCGTCGATGACGCGTTGTAGCTTGGCGAGGTCCACATTGCCCTTGAAGGGGTGAGGATTCGCGGGGTCGTGCGCTTCATCGATAATCACGTCGACGAACGTGCCCCCGGCGAGTTCCTGGTGCAGGCGCGTGGTGGTGAAGTACATGTTGCCGGGAATGACGTCGCCCGCGTGAATCATGATGCGCGAGAGGATGTGCTCGGCGGCCCGCCCTTGATGTGTGGGAACGAGATACTTATATCCATAATGCTGAGTTACAGCCTCCCACAAGTTATAAAAATTCTTGCTGCCGGCATAAGCTTCGTCGCCCAGCATCATGCCCGCCCACTGGCGGTCGCTCATGGCATTGGTGCCACTGTCGGTTAACAGGTCAATGTAGACGTCCTCGGAGCGCAGCAGAAACGTGTTGTACCCCGCTTCCTTCACAAACTGTTCCCGTTCGGCGAGAGTGGTCATGCGAATGGGTTCGACCATTTTGATCTTCCAGGGCTCCGCCCAGGAACGCCGGCTGGGTTTTGGATAGGACATAAGCTCTCCTCTTCGCGCCTTTCTCGCAATGCGGGAAGGTATCATAGCAGGGATTGCCGATTGTCGATTGACGATTGCATCTGGACGATTGCGAAAACCGCCAATCCACAATCGTTGATCCCGTAAATCCAGGTGCGCCGAAGGGGCAACTAATGCTAGGATTTTATTGCTTCCGAAAATTGGGCCGGGCCTGAGTCTCTTGAAATCAGCTCACACGCGCAGGAGGCCCTGATGAGGAAATTCGCTCACTCCATTTTGAGGTTTCGTTACGTGCTCTTAGCTCTGACGGCGTTGGGGGCCGTACAGGCGATTTCGCAAGAATCCACTCCGAACCTTTCCGGCATTTGGCGCTGGAACCCGGGCAAGAGTCAGGTGTCCGGCCGGCTACTAACCGGCGCGTCAAGATCGAGCAGCAAGGTTCTGACCTGACCCTAACGATCCGCGTCGCCAGCGAGGTGGGCGATGAAATCCATAAGTTCCACTACACTATCGGTTCCGACGACAACACGAACGAGATGATGGGTTCTTCCCTGAAGAGCAAGGTTCAGTGGAAGGGAGGAGCGGCGTCAGTGGAGTCCGTCGCCACCCGGGACGAGGGCGAACTGCGCGTCAGCGAAACGTGGACTTTATCCCCGGACGGGCAGACCCTTACGTACCATGCGAACCGGGTCATGGGTGACCGCCCGCCCCGCGAGGATACGATCGTTTACGATAAGCAGCCCGAGGCTGATTGGGAACCACCCCAGGCGCCCAAGCTCGCCAAAGATGTTTACAAAAACATCCAGATTCTTAAGGGCATGCCTGCGGGCGACTTGATGAGCGCCATGCAGTCATTCGCGCACTCCCTGGGCGTGCAGTGCGACTTCTGCCACGTCATGGGGGCTTTTGAAAAGGACGACAAGCCACAGAAACAGACGGCGCGAAAAATGCTGATGATGGCGCATCAGATTAATGCCGACAATTTCAACGGCCACATGCGCGTGACCTGCTGGACGTGCCACCGCGGCTCCTCCGAACCCGCGTCGGCGCCGAAGTAAGCGGGAGTCCTGTCTTTACAGGCGCTTAATTCCGAATTTGTCCAATCGGTATTGCAAAGTGCGGAAGGTCATGCCGAGGAGTTGTGCGGCGCGGGTGATATTTCCACTCGATCGTTGCAAGGCTTCGACGATTTTGACTTTCTCGTGCTCTTCCCATGAGCCTTCGGCGATGATGGGCTCACTGCCTCTTTGCGCGGATTGTGGCGGGGCAGCGGCTGATCCTGCGGGAGCGGCGGCCAAAGGCGCGGCTTGCAGAATTTCCGGTGGCAGGTCGGGCAGTTCCACGCCATCCGTTTCTCCCAACACCACGGCCCGCTCCATGGCCCATTCAAGTTGACGAATGTTGCCGGGCCACGCGTACGAGCGCAGAGCTTGAAGGGCTTCGGCGGAAATCCCTTCCACGCGGCGGCCCGCCACCAGCGCTGCCTTACGCATGAAATGATGGGCGAGGATGTCGATATCGACGCCGCGTTCGCGCAACGGCGGGCAGACGATGGGGATCACATTCAGACGGTAATACAGGTCTTCGCGGAATTTGCCTTCCTTGACGCGCTCCGCCAGGTTGCGGTTGGTGGCGGAGATGATGCGCACATCGGTTTTAAGAGACTCAGTTCCTCCCACCCGGAAGAACTCGCGCTCCTGGAGTACACGCAAGATCTTGGCCTGCATTCCCAGGCTGGTGTCGCCGATTTCGTCCAGAAAAAGCGTGGATTGATGGGCGCGCTCGAAGACGCCGCGCTTCATTTGGTGGGCGTCGGTGAAGGACCCCTTCTCGTGACCGAAGAGTTCGCTTTCCAGCAGGGTTTCCGTTAGCGCCGCGCAGTTGACCGCCAGGAACGGGCGGTCGCGCCGCGGACTGTGCTGATGGATTTCGCGCGCCACCAGTTCTTTGCCGGTGCCGCTCTCGCCCAGGATCAGCACCGTGTGGGCGCTGGGCGCGACTTTCAGGATCATGCGCATCATGGCCTTGGTGGCGGGCGAATCGCCAATGATAGTGCGTTTCAGCGTGGCCAGGCGCTGGAAGACCTCTGCCACCACCTCCAGCAGTGTGTCGCGATCGACAGGTTTCTCCAGGTATTGGTAGACGCCTTTGCGTGTGGCTTCCACGGCCGATTGAATGGAAGGGTAACCGGTGATCATGATGACCGCGATGGTCGGGTCATCCACTACGATCTCGCTGAGCAACTGGAGGCCGGTCATGCCGGTCAGGTTGAGGTCGGTGAGGACCAGGTCGAAGCGGATTTGCCCGAGCAACTTGAGTGCGGCCTCGCCGCTGGCCGCCGTTTCCGCGTCGTAACCTTCACCTTGCAGAATGTCGCGATAGATTTCGCGTTGCCGTTCTTCGTCGTCAACAACCAGGATCTTGCCCTCGGGCATTTGACAACCTCGGGACACGGAATACGGGATACGGGACTCGGGGTTCGGGGTTAGGGATTCGGACTTCGGCCGAAACTCCTGTGTCGATTCACCCGTTGGTCTCTAGCAGGCGCGGGATTGGTCGGGCCAGCTTTCCCGGCAAAGTTGGAAGCCACGCCAAAGCAGGCTTCTGGAGTCCGGAAGTCGCCCTGGACCGGACCGCAACTCGGCCCCGAGTCGCGAAATCCGAGTCCCAAACCCCGTGTCCCAAATCCCTAATCCCGAGTCCGTGTTGCAGGTTCCGTGGGCCGTGTCCCGTGTCCCGTATCCCGTGTCCGGATTCCCGGCACAGGCAGTTCCATCACCACCACGGCACCCGGCGCCTCGTCCGCGGCTACGAAAACTCGTCCCCCGTGATCGTCCACAATCTTCTTGGTAATCGCCAATCCTAGTCCAAAGCCTGTGGCCTTGGTGGAATAAAAAGGGGTGAAGACTTTTTCGCGGTCCTCGGGAGGAATACCCGTGCCGGTGTCGCGAAAGCGCAGTTGCAGAAACTCCGCGCCTTCATGGCTGGTGATTCTCTGTGCGGTGATATCCACCTTGCCCCCGTCCGGCATCGCCTGAATAGCGTTGGTCAGAATGTTGAGGAAGCATGTCTTGATCTGCCCCGCATCAAGATCAAACAAGGGAATATCTTTGGGCAGATCAATGCTGATCTTGACGTTTTGCCGGCGGGCCTGTTTTTCTGCCAGCGAGACCGCCGCATCCAGGAGGGTGCGCAGTTCGCACGGGGCCAGAGCGGGAGGCACTTGCCGTCCGACGGAAAGGAAATCATTCACCAAATGATTGAGTCGCCCAGTTTCTTCCTTGATGTTCTGGAGATTGCGCTGCAACTCGGTGCGGGCGGCCGCGTCGCCGTCGGTATGCTTGGCGCGAATCTGATCGATGGAGAGATTGATGAAGTTGAGTGAATTGCGCACCTCGTGCGCGACGACGGCGGCGAAGCGTCCGAGCAGCGTCAACTTCTCCGCCTCGTTCAGCCGCTCCTGAAGTTCCCGGCTCTGCCGCAGGCGTTCCACCATTTGATTGAACGTTCCAGAAAGTTTGCCGATTTCGTCCCGGCCGGCCTGCGGCAAGGAGACATAAAGATTCCCCTGCGCCACCTGTTGCGCGCCCACCACCAGCAAGTCAATGGGCTTGGTGAATCGAAACGCGAGATAGACCACGGCGAACATTCCCATTAACATCGTGCAGAGAATCAAGGCGAGAGTATCCACATATTTCTTGTGCAATAATTCAATGACGGTGTCCATTTCCCCCTTGATTTGCACATATCCCAACACCTTTTCGCCCTGCACGATAGGGAATTCAATGGTGTGGGTTCTGGGTTCCACTCCAGGGTCAAGGTCCGCATCGCGCAGTTCGGCGGAGATTTGAATGGGTTTTTCCTCGTTGGCGGGATGGCGCTTTTTCAGTGGGATCTTTTTGCCAACCTGCGCGGGGTTGGAACTGGCCACCACTTCGCCGGAGGGCAAAGCCACGATCGTCGACAAGCCGGCGTCCTTCAGCGCCTTCGAATAGAATTCCAGGGCCTGCTTGCGGTCGGAATTTTGCGGGATATGCGCCTGCGCCACATTGACGATTTGCAGCAGATCGGAAGTCAGGACCGTCGTGTAGGCCCTCTCCTGTCGGTCGTGGCTTACGTACGTCACCACCAGGGCCACGGTGGTGCACGCCATCGTCAAGAACATCACCAGCGCCAGGCGAGTTCGAAAGCGAAGATTCAGCACGCGATGCCTTTGGCCCTTTCTAAACCCCTACCGGTCAGATAGCAAATTCTATCGGAAGGGTTGTGTGGGGTCAAAGGGGATCGAGCCATCGGGCGATTTGGTGATTGGTGATTTGCGACTGAAGAGGTTTGCTTCCTTACGTTCTGCCTCTGTGACCTCCGTGCTCAGAATGGCCTCAACACAGAGGTCACTGAGTTACTCCGTGCGCTCTGTGTTGAAGCTTGAAAAGCACAGAGAACACGGAGAGCTTCCTTTGGCTCCCTCGCGGTCGCGCAAGGTCAGCCGGACTAAATCATTCGCAAAAGATCCGAACTTTTTCCCCGTTCCTACTGTCCACGTCGACGTGCAAGTCCTTCAGTTGTTCGATCAAGTCCTCGCGGGGCAAATCGCGGAGGGCGGAAAGGTCGATGCCATTCTCGGAGAGCCTCTCACTGACCTTGGGTGGAAGCACCGCCAGAAGTTTGATTCCCACCCCCAGCATGGCGAGGGGGACGCGGACGTTGACCTGGTCACGGTCAGGGCTGTCCACCAGCACTCGCAGGAAGCGGATTTTTTGGCCTGGAGTGGGCGCCTCATCGCGAGAGGGAATCTTCCATCCCCACACTCGCCGGGAGCCCGATTTCCCCTCCGGTGCCGAAGCATCCTCGGGGGCCGCGGCCGCAGCAGGGGCGGCGCCGTTTGCCCCCAGTTTTTCCAGGAGTTTATCCGCATCGTCGGTAGTGATCTGACCGGCTGCGAGCATTTCCAGAATCTTCTTGGTTTCTTGTGACATGATCCTTCCTCCTTTTGATGTTCACGAGAGTTTTTCGAGTGCTTCCTCGACGCTAATCTCTCCCCGGGAGAGTTGTTCGAGGACGTAGAGATTCGGGCTGGGCGCCTGGAAACTTTTGTCGAGCGCGGCGCTGATGGCGTTTAGGCGGTTCTTCACCGTCGGATAGCTGATGTCAAACAGGCTCTCCATTTTCTTGATTGATCCGTGCGAGCGCACGAACGCAATAACGAACGTCTGATCCTCCAGGGAAAGTTGGGCCAGCGGAGAAACCTCAAACTCGCCCTCCATCGACATGCCACACGACGCGCACGCCATACGAGCGATCTTTAGAGGTTTATTGCAATCGGGGCACGTTGTTTTTGAAATATCCATGAATGACCTCAAGTTACGCAATGAGATTGCGCCGTTGAATTAATTTTGTCAAGTACCAAATTAATATATTTAATTTAAACTCGAAAACGCACCAATTTCTATGGGTTGGGGCAAAGGTCTTTGATGGGCTGGGACCGCGTTCAAGTTTGGAGCTCATCCCAAACACGCCCGCTGTGGAAAACCTTGTTGCCTTAGGATACACTGTGAGTGGGGGCGTGTGGCGACTTGCCGCACGCGGTCTGCAAAGGAACCACCATGGCTACAACGATCAATCTTGCCCAGCAATGGGGGGAACAACGATTTGTCCTCAGGCACGTTAGCTGGGCGACCTATGAGGGTCTGCTGGCCGACCATGCCGATGCGGTCTCTCCCCGATTCACTTACAGCGAAGGGATGCTGGAAATCATGAGCCCGTCGAGCGAGCACGAGGAGTTGAACGAGGCCTTGGCAACGATTGCCGACATCGTCGCCGAAGAGCGACAGGTGGAATTTAAGAGGTTGGGCTCTACAACATTTCGGAGGCGGGATCTAGAGAGAGGGACTGAGCCCGACGAGTGCTTCTATATACAGAACGTTGAGCGAATCCGCGGAAAGAAGGAAATCGACCTCTCGGTGGATCCTCCACCTGACTTGGTCATCGAAGTGGAAATCACCAGCCCTGCAGTACCCAAACTTCCGGTTTATGCACGCCTGGGGGTGCCTGAGATTTGGCTGCACGATGGCCGCGCCCCCAGAATTCTCCGGCTTGCGGCCGACCAGTACGCCAGCAGTGACCGAAGTGGGGTTTTCCCCTGCTTGACCGAATCGGTGTTGTCCGAGTTCTTGGAGCAGAGCAAAACTCTGAGCACACTTAACTGGCGCCGTGTGGTTCGCACCTGGGCGAGGGAGCGGATTCGATAGTGAATCGCCCGAAAAATGCCGACCTCAAGGTCGGGCCTACAAAGGCGGGTGCCACTCAAGATGCATCTGCAGGCATGAGTTGCGCGCAGGCGGGGCAAAACTCGGGGCTCTTCAGGTCTATGCGTTCGACGCCGTTGGAGGCGCTCATCACGCAGGTGTAATCCGGGCAATGGCGCAGTCCATAGGTGTGTCCCAGTTCGTGGAGGGCCTCTTTTAGCAGGCGTTCGTTGAGGAGTTCGGGATCGGTGGGCATGCCATAGAACTCCTGGCGAAGACGATGGGCGGAGACCACCGCGCCCCCGTCAGCGAGTTGCGCTTCCCCGAATACGAAGGTGAGCACGGGAATGTAGAGGTCCATCTCCGTCACGCCCAAAACCTTCCAAGATTCGCTCGAGGGCCGGGCAATGATCCTTTTGAGGATCTCGGTGGAGTGATATTGCCGGCGCAGCGGATTGAAGGCGAATTCGGCCTCCAGGCCGTCAGGTTGAATGGAGCAAGCGACCCGCAGCCGTTGCGTCAGCCCCTCGGCGAGAGGCTCCAGCAGCGTGCGGTCGACACGTCCGACTGGTCTCAGCGATATGATTTTCATGGCACAGCAGCCGCGTTCACTTTCCGGAAACCATATTTCTTGATCTTATTATAGAGTGTAACACGGTCGATGCCGAGCGCCTTGGCAGCGCGGGTTTGATTCCACTCACAGGCTTCGAGCACGCGCTGGATGTGCCCGCGCTCCACGTCCTCGAGCGCCATGCTGCCCTCTGGCGCCGGCGATGTCGAGACCTGGAGAGGGAAATCCGAGGCCACGATTTCCGGCGTCTGCCCGATCACCATGGCGCGCTCGATGGCATTTTCCAACTCACGGACGTTGCCGGGCCATTCGTAATTCATCAGGATGTCGAGCGCCGGACGGGCGATCCCGGAAAAACGCTTGTTCATGGCGCCCGAATATTTGCGTAGGAAATGATCGACGAGCAGAGGGATGTCTTCCTTACGCTCGCGAAGCGGCGGCAGCTTGATTCCGAAAACATCGAGGCGGTAATAGAGGTCGGGGCGGAAGGTCCCCTCTTTGACGAGCATTGTCAAATCCTTGTTGGTGGCGGCGACGGCGCGAAAATCCACTTTGATGGTCTGGTTGCCGCCCACGCGCGTGATCTCCTTTTCCTGGAGGACACGCAGCAGGTCGGTTTGCGTCTTCAGGCTGATGTCGGCAATCTCGTCGAGAAAAACCGTCCCGCCCTCGGCGACCTCAAACTTGCCTTTTTTGCGGTATTGCGCGCCGGTGAAGGCGCCCTTTTCGTGTCCGAAGAGCTCGCTTTCCAGCAGCGTTTCCGTCAGCGCCCCGCAGTGGATCGTGACCATGGGCATAAAGCGCCGGGGGCTCAAATTGTGGATAGCTCGGGCCACCAATTCCTTGCCAGTGCCGCTTTCTCCGTGGATGAGCACGGTGGTGTCGTTGGGCGCAACGGTGCGGATGCTTTCCAGCACCCGCTGCATGGGCTGGCTCTGACCTACCAATTCGACCGCCTGAGCTTCTTCCAGGGTTTCGCGCAAGCGCAGGTTTTCCTGCTGCGTGCGGCGATGCTCGAGGGCCTTCGAGACGGCGTGGGCCAGGTCATCGGGGTCGAAAGGCTTCATGATGTAATCATAGGCGCCATCCTTGAGCGCCTGCACTGCGGTTTCCACGGAAGCGTAGCCGGTCATGATGATGACGATGATGCCGGGATCGACCTCGCGAATCTTGCGATGCAGTTCAAGGCCGTCCATGCCGGGCATCTTGATGTCCACCAAAGCCAGGTCCCAACGCTGGCGAGGCAGTTTCATCAGTGCCTCGCGGGCGCTATTGGCGGTGTCCACGCTGTAGCCCTCTTCCTCAAACCATTTTCCGAGCGAGTCTCGGACGACGTTTTCGTCGTCAACGATTAGCAGGCTGGCTTTTGGATTCATTTCCTTTACTCCTTCTATTCGGGACACGGGATACGGGATACGGGACACGGGATGCAGGTCACGCTCTCTGTTTGCGGACCCTCAATACTCCGATCAAACGATTAAGCATTTTCTCGATATCTTTAACTGGCTTTGAAACTGAACCGAACTCATCCGATTTCATAAAATGCAAATTGCATGCGACAATCAGGTGTGTCTCCAGTTCCATCAATGACCCTCTCGCGACGGTCAGGAACTGAATGTATTCTCCCCTTGAACCTCTTCCCCATCCTTCTGCAATATTTGCGGCGATCGAGGTCGTTGCTCTGCGAATCTGTGAAGTCAGGCCGAACCGTTCTGTGTCGGGGAATCGAGACGTCAATCCGTAAATCTCGGTAGTAAGAGCAACAGACTTCTTCCAAACATCCAAGTCTTTGTAGTCCTGAATCACATATTCCCCTTATTCCCGAGTCCCGTGCCACGAGTCCGGGATCCCGTGTCCCGTGTCCCGTACCCCGTGTCCCGTCTTTCACGCCGCGCTAACATTCACTGGTGGCTCTTCCGGCAAAAGGACGGTGAACGCCGTCCCTTTCTGCTCGTTGGAAACCACCTCGATGTTTCCTCCGTGTTGCTGGACGATGCCGAGGGCGATGGCCAGACCCAGTCCGGTTCCTTTGCCCTCTTCCTTGGTGGTAAAGAAAGGTTCGAAAATGTGGGAAAGGACCTCGGGTGAAATGCCGGGCCCGTCGTCGCTCACAACCACGCGACCGAGGCGGCGCGCCGGGTCGTAAGCGCTCTCGATGCCCAGCCGGCCGCCCTGCGGCATTGCTTCCACGGCATTCATCAGAATCACCAGCAGCGCCTGTTGCACCTGACCCGCGTCACAATAGAGCTGTGGGAGTTGCGGCTCCAAGTTCTTCTGCAGCTCGATGCTCTGAAGGTCCATTTGATGTCCGACCAGCAGCAAACAGCGTTCGATGATGGCATTCAAATCATTCTTCTGTGGATTGATAGGCGTCTGGCGAGCGAAAGTGAGGAGGTTCTTGACGATCCCGCCGCAGCGGCGGCTTTCCCCCTCGATGATCTGCAAATAGCCTTTGGCCTCACCCAGACGCTTGTTGTCACTGAAAGACTTGTCGGCCATGCGCGAAATCAGCTTGCTGTAGGTCAGGATGCCGGCCAGGGGATTGTTGATCTCATGCGCCACCACCGCCGCCAACTTACCCAAGGAGGCCATCTTCTCCGATTGTGTCAGACTGCGATAGGCGCGTTCGAGCTCCTCGGTCTTCTGCCGCACGCGGTCTTCCAAGGTTCCGGTCCACTGGCGGTTTTCGGCTTGCGCCTTCTTGAGTTCCTGAGTCATGCGGTTGAAGGAAATGGCCAGGCTGCCAATCTCGTCCTGGCTCGTTTCCGGCAGGACATAATCCAGATGGCCCTGCGCCACGGCGCGCGTGCCCTCCGTGAGCTGGCGCACCGGCTTGTGCACGGTCAGCCAAATCAGCCAGGCGGTGAACAGGCTCACGGCCAAAAGGGAGGCTGCGGTGAAGATCACCGCGCGGCGCTCGTGTTGCGCCACGGCAACGTCCATGGCGGCGAGCGACAGGTTTGTATCCAGCACGCCCAGCACCTGGCTGCTATCCGTGTGGGCGTGGCAAGCGGCGTTCGTACAATCCGCCTCGTTTTCGATGGGCCGGATCAGTCCCAGTACCCTTGTGCCGTCGTGGGCGCTGTAAATGCGCATACGGTCCGGCCGGTCGAGCCGGGCCAGCGGCTGGGCCTGCGCATGACAGGCGTAACAGGCCTCCGCTTTCTTATCCACGTACTGGCCCACCTCTTTGTCATCCGTGGAAAAACTGATTTGCCCTTCCTTATTGAAAATGCGGATGCGGCTGATGCCATTTTCGTGCCCGATCGTGTTGATAATTTGGAATACGTCTTCGCGCTGGTTGCGCAACATCGAGTAGCGAATGCTGCGGCGAATCGTGTCGCTGATTCGGTCAGCACTCTGGAAGATGATTTCCTGCTGCGATTGCCGCCATAACCGCAGGTTCCAATACCCATAAATCGAGAACAGGAGCGCCATGCCCCCCACGACGCAGGCCGTCAGCTTGATAGCGAGACTATGAGTGATGCGCGTCATTTAACGTCCTAGGTCCGAGTCACGAGTTCCGGTTGCCGTATCCCGTCTCCCGTATCCCGCGCCCCGTGTCCCGTGCTAGGTTCCATCACGTTCAGGTAGCGCACTGCCAAACTGAAAAGCAGGAAACCCACCCCCACGATCGACAGGGTTACGGCCACCTCCGTCCAGCGGGGGAAATAATGCACCCCGGAAGAAGCCTCCAAGCCGGTAATCGAGACGTTCAAGCGGTTCAGAAGAAAGCCGGTGATCACTAGCACGGAGACCCCGAAAAGGCTATCGCGATCTTCACGAACCTTGCGGAAGAGAAGCATCGGCAAAGGAATGAGCAGACCCAGCGTCATCTCTAATACGAACAGGAGGGTCTCCGTGGAGGGTTCGCGCAAATGAGAGAGCGCCCCACGGCTCCACAGATCCTGAAATTTCAGCAGGCCATAAATCGCCAGCACCACGGCCATCGCCCGGCCCAACACTTCGAGCAAGGGCATCTCAATCTCCCGGCCAAAAGCGCGCGAACTCAGATTAGATTCAAAAATCACCATCGCCATTCCCACGCTCACGGCGGAGATAAAAAAGAATACGGGCAGCAGCGGAGAATACCAATAGGGATGCAGCTTGGTGGGCACGATCAAAAACAGGCTGCCCAGCGACGACTGGTGTAGAGTTGAGAGCATCACGCCGACGATGACCAGCGGTATCGTCGCGGCTTTAACGACGCGCAAGGGTTTGTGCAGGTGGAAACGTTCCAAGACCGCAGGTGAGAATTCCAGCGCCAGCACCGTGAGATAAAGCATCACGCACCAGGCAACCTCAAACATCACGGAGTGCGGGTTCCACATCACCAGCGGGTGCCAGATGTTGTATGGCTTGCCCAGGTCGAACAGAAGCGCCACGGCCACCAGCGAATAACCTAGGAAGGCGGTGAGGATGGAAGGGCGCAGCACCGCGTGGAACCGATCGATGTGGAAGACGTAAACCGTCGCCGCCAGCGTGAACCCGCCCGCCGCCAAGCCCACTCCGCAGAGCACATCGAATCCAATCCAGATCCCCCATGGGAACTGGTCCGACAGGTTCGTGACGGCTCCCAACCCCTTGACGAAGCGCAGCACCGTGGAATAGAAACCCGCGGCCAGAATCAACACCAGCACCATTCGCCAGAAGGTGAGCTTAGGAAGTTTCGAAAAGGTCATGATTGAACTCCATAGAGGCTGTCCGTCGTTAGTAGCCCGTCGCCAGTTGTCAGGATTTGTGTTCCATGCTTAACCTGGCACCTATTTCTCATTCCTTTCCGCCTTCGCCACCTCTTCACGGCGGTTGGTAATCCACCAGATGCCACCGAGGAGCATCCCTCCCAGGGTGACAACGTAGGGGATCTTGGAAAGCACCCGATAGGTCAATAAAGGAATGGGGTCCCTGGGCAAATTGGCGGGGAAGCCCAGTTGCTCAAGAGGCACGGCCGAGAGATAGAGCACCGACGTGCCACCCACCTCTTCCTTGCCGTAAATGTGCTGAGAGTATTTCGAAGGCTCCGCGTGCAACCGCTTCTCGGCTTCGACCAGTAAATCGTTGCGCTCGCCGAAAATGCCGGCCTGCACCGGACAGACTTCCGTGCAGGCGGGCTGCTGGCCCTCTGCCTGCCGTGGCGCGCACATGGTGCACTTTTTCACCTTGGGCAAAGCCGCTTTCCATTCATAGCGCGGAACGCTGAACGGGCAGGCCATCATGCAATACCGGCATCCCATGCATTTGTCGGCATCGTAAACTACCGGCCCTGCCGCGGTTTTGTGAAGTGCGCCCACCGGACAAACTGACGCGCAGGTGGGTTCCTGGCAATGCATGCAAAACCGCCGCACAAATATGCTGCCATGCGTCTGGACCACATTCAGGGTCTCGGCGGACAATTTGCCGTCCACCTCGCCGTGGCTTTGTGCGAAGGCAACGAGGGTGTCCTCGCTCAAGGGCCTTGCCGACAGGTCCTTGTCACCGCTGGGCTCGTCTAGGGGAAGATTGTTCACGATCTTACAGGCTGTAGCGCAGGCCCCGCAGCCGATGCAGCGTGTTGTGTCAACTAGAATGGATTTGCTCATTTTTTAAACATCTCCGACGAGCTAACGGTTGGACGTATTGTCGGTGCAAAAGGTCCAACCCGTTAAATCTATAAGCACGCCATGTGCCGAGGATTTCATCAATTGAGCCTCGTAATGGGCCTTATAGTCCGAGATACTTGCAGCTTAGTTGCATCCAGCCTTGGCTGTTGTGAAATTACGCACTCGAACCATCCTTGCGGCTTGAAATATCCTAAATCTGGCATGGGCCGACCTTGCAAGTCAGACTTTACTTGTCGAGGGCAAAGGGTGGGACGTTGGGTTTGGGAGGGATATTAAGCACTGGGTTAAACGACTGATGAAGGAAGCCACGCAGAATACTCCCGACGCAATCGAGCGTGCCCCCGAACTGGGACTGCGCAAGCGACTGCCAGAGTGACCCGGCCCTAAGGCTGGCGAAGGAAACTTGCCTCGAAGGCGCTCCAGGCGGTGGGGCCAAGTTCACGCAGATATCCGACCGCAGGAAGTCCTCCGTCCTGACTGGTGGCGCCGAGAGCGAAGTCGGGTGAGATATGCGCAAAGATGAACTCGCTAAAGCGCACAAATTCCTCTTCGAGCCACATCGCGGCTTGCTCTCCGAAGCGCACGCTGGGGGCAGTCTCCTCCACGCGGGTGGGGGTAAGATGGCAGACCCAGCCGCTTCCATAGGGGTCGGAGGTTAACAGTTCCGGTTGATCGGCAAGTCGATTGTTCACGGCCATCACCCGGCCGGTTAGGGCTGAAGGAATATTGACGGCGCACCCGTTGTGCTCCAGGCGGAAGAGCGGCTGCCCGACCGTCACCTGGTCGCCAACTTTAGGGAGGACGATTCGACGGACGGCGCCGACAGCGCGCACGATCAAAGTGTCGGCGCCAATCTCCAATCCGCCCGTCGGATCGGGCTTGACCCAAGTGTGATGGTTCGAGAGGTGAATGCCTTCTGGCACCTGGCACAATGCGTCAAACCTGTACTCCATGACCCGGGCTCTGGGACTCGTGGACAGGGAGGGGTGCGCCACCCGCCACGCCTGCCACTTCTCAATTGCCAGGTCCATCAGAACCAGACTCACGAACATGAATGCCACGAAAATTGCGACCATGGTTAGCCTCCGGACACACTTCGAGCTTTGCCCATCCGTGCCACATTACGAGCGTGGCTTTAGCCGAGCAGCATTTCTTGAACGAACTTTTCCCACTGGAATTCAGGGACCAGGCTTAACACGTCCCCGATGGCGTGACCGCCGTCTTGCAGACGAGCTTCCGAACCGGGGCTGAGGCGCGTGTGGAGCGTGCCGACGGATTCCTCCATCCAACGCTGCGCCAAGCGTCCGTGCAACAGGTTCTTCATATTGCCGTCCACTGCCGGGGCTTGCACCGCTACCAGCCAACCCATGCCGTAGGGATCCTGATGAGCGAGGGAAGGATCGCGGAGGACTTCTGGGTTGACCTCAACGACTTCGCCCTCGATGGGCGAGAGCATCTCGAATCGATGGCTGCCACGACCGATCGTCCAGCCGCGCTCGCCTTGTCGCAGCCAACGGCCTCGCGCCGGGAGATCGATCTGGTCGATCTGGCCCACCACGCGTGCGGCAAAATCATCCAGTCCGACGCGGACCAATTGGCGCGATTCTTTCATCGCCCAGGTATGCCCAGGGTGATAAGCAAGGTTCGCGGGCGCCTTGAACCCTCCCACGACGTTCATCGGAAAAGCCGACGCCTCTTCTCGAGCCTCCGGCGCCATGCTCTTCACTTCCATACGCCGCGCCTGCCGCCTTTGTAGGTAGTAGTCGTGGGCGACCAAAAGAACGAATGTTACGAGAACCAGTGTGGGAACCATTTGCCTCTCCGCGGTGCTAAGCTACCTTGCTACGAAGCCATGCACTCGAGTTTCACCCTTCTTGATAGCATGTCGGTGGCCAATGTGGTGCAAAAAAAGGTCCGAGAAAACCTGCTAACGAGCTTCGATTCTGGTAGTTAGACGAGATTATGGGACCTTGTCGCGAGAGGGACTAATTTACAGAATTCGTTGCCTTCGTTGCATTTCTCAATAGCGTTCTTTGATAATACGAACCGATAACCGACTAAGGAGTTGCGTTTTCTAAAGGATGCCCGACTGTTGCGGAACGCAATGGCAGTCGTTTATTAATTTAACAGGTCACCGTTCGACCGTTTCGTCGTTCAGTCCTGACTATTCCCCCTCTGGATCACATCGGCGAGCGGTTGAGGAGTAAAGTCACCCAGGCTTCCCCTTGCGCCACGGCCCTTTCCGCAGGCCATGACGTAAAACACCGGTTGCGGAGTAAGTTGCCTTTCAGAAGCTGCTCCTGCTTCAAACCTTGGGGGGAATATGCACCAACGTGTCGGGCTCATACCAGCGCCCCAGTGTGGGACGACCCCCGCCACGCAGGGCTTCCGTGAGCCGGCAGCGACATTGTGTCGTTTCATGCCATATCGATCATGCCCTTGATAGCCCCCCACGCCGCTGTTATTCTGTCCGGGTATGAACGTAATCCGTGCGATCCCATTGCCTGACGTCAACGTGGTCGCCGCGTATTCCATTTTCATCGTCAGTTACTTCGTATTTGCGCTGGGAAAGTTCCCCGGGCTCAAGATTGACCGCCCCGGCGCAGCGATCATTGGCGCTGTGGCGATGGTGGCATTCAGAATCGTGCCGCCCGGCGAAGCCTTGCATTTCATTGATTTTCCCACGCTTGTCTTGCTCTTTTCGATGATGCTGATTGTGGGCAATCTCCACCTGGTAGGATTCTTCGAGTGGAATGTGGAGTTTGTTCTTAGGCGGCTGAAGCCTGCCCACTTACTTCCCGCCGTGGTGTTCGCCTGCGGCCTATTCTCGGCGTTCTTTGTGAACGACATCGTGTGTCTGGTGATGGTGCCCTTTGTGCTTGCCATCACCCGGCGGATGAAGCTTGCGCCACTACCTTACTTGTTGGCCGTGGCCACGGGATCGAACGTCGGCAGTGTCGCGACGATTACGGGAAATCCGCAGAACATGCTGATCGGCTCGTTTTCCGGAATCAGATACCGCGACTTCTTCCTCCATCTCGGCCCGGTGGCGCTGGTGGGATTGTTTTTGAACTGGGTGGTGCTGCACTGGATGTACATGCGAGGGCGGGCCCAAGTCATGCCGGCGGAGGCCATCCCCCTGCCGCCGCTCGACCTCTCGCGCTTAACCAAGCCCGCGATCGTGGTCACGGTGGTGATTGTCGGATTCCTGGTGGGTGTGCCGCCGGCCATGATGGCGGCGTTGGGAGCGGCGGCCTTGCTCATCACCCACACTACCGAGCCGCGCAAGCTTTACGACGAAATTGATTGGGGGCTGTTGGTGTTTTTCGTCGGCCTTTTCCTGATTGTGGGTGGAGCGGAGAATGCCGGCATCGTAGCTCGCCTGCTCACGTTCGCCCGCCACGGGAATCTCCAACGCCTCGGCGTCTTTACCATCGTCGTGGCCCTATTCAGCAACATCGTGAGCAACGTGCCGGCCGTGATGTTGCTGAAGTCGCTGGTCCCTGGCTTTACCGACCCGCACACGGCGTGGCTGGCGCTCGCCATGGCCAGCACCCTGGCCGGCAATCTCACCATCACCGGCTCAGTGGCCAATATCATCGTGGTGGAAACGGCCAAGCCGGACGTCCACATTGGCTTTTGGGATTACTTCCGCGCCGGCTTCCCCATTACCCTCCTGACCCTTCTGTTTGGATTACTTTGGCTCGCGTTAGCGCGATGACATTACGTAGGGCTGACCTTTAGATCAACAGGTGTAGCGGCGATTCGTAGGTCAGCAAGTGGTGGTACGGCACAAATGCGATCAGAAAGTCGGCGCTACGCTTGTTCGACTACCCCTTGGCCCGCGCTAGAACCAGGAGGTGAACAATCCGACCAGCCGACCGCAGTTCGGCCTTACGATTCCTGTGGGGTGGGGCTGTAACCAGGTCGATGGAGGCCGCTGTGATATGAGATTTGACATTTCAAAGCGCGACGCCGGTGGTAACTGCACCCTCCTGGTGGACGTCTATCATAGGGACCAATCTGATTTCGGACGAGGAGATATTATGATGAAAAGAATAAACTATTCTCTGGTATTAGCGTTCGCATGTGGGATGTTGCTGATGTTGGCGGGTAACGCTCTGGCCGCTGACGAGCCTGCAAATGTTGCCGGAAACTGGGAAATGTCATCCGAGGGCCCCAATGGGACCATGACCCAGACCCTCGCGATCCAGCAGGACGGCGGCACAATCAAAGGGACGCTGACCGGCCGTCGCGGTGAAGCGCCGCTGGAGGGGACCGTCACCGGGAACAAGGTGAGTTTCACCGTCAAGCGCCAGACCCAAAATGGCGACACCATGGTCATGGAATACACCGCTACGGTTGATGGGGATTCCCTGAAGGGGAAAGTGCACAGCGAGCGGTTCGGAGACCGCGATTTTACGGCCAAGCGCACGAAGTAGTGCGGGAAGTTCCTCCAGCCCGGCCATGAAGAGCTTGCTTCGCCGGGTATTCGTTCACAAACCTAATCGCGGAGGTGTGAGGGCGACTGGGTTTACCGCCCAATCAACTCGAGGATTTCGGAGTCTGGTTGGGTCCAAGCCGTGGCGCCCTCGTGGCTCAACTTCTGGCTGGCATCACTCCAGTGCAGGCGAGTTATGCGGCTGTCACCTTTCTCATAGGCATAAGTCTTCCCATCATCTTCGTAGAGAGCGAACTCGGCGTCAGCTCCGGGATAAACGCGCAGCCTGGCAATCTTCTGGACCTCGGTAGTGTTCTCGATCGCATCCCCCAGAGGCAAGATCGACCCGGCGCGAACAAAGAGCGGCAGCGTGTCAATGGGGGCGTCGGCTTGAATCCACTGCCCGCCGCGGACGCGTTCGTTGGTCCAATAGTTGAACCAATCGGCGCCGGCGGGAAGGTAAACCATGCGTTTCGTTGCGCCCTGTTCTGTCACCGGAGCAACCAGGAATGCCGGGCCAAACATGTATTCATCGCGGACGTCAGCCACTTTCGGGTCGCCCGGAAAATCCATAAACAACGCACGCATATAAGGCGCGCCGGTCTGGTAAGTGTTGTGGGCAAGCGAATAGATGTACGGCAAGAGCTGGTATCGAAGTTTCAGATATTTTTCCAGAATCGGCTCCGCCTGTTTTCCGTAGGACCAGACTTCGTTCGAGAGGCGGCTGCCGTGGGCGCGGAAAATCGGGAGAAACGCGGCATACTCGAACCAACGCGTGTAAAGCTCGGGATAGTCGTCGTATCCGCCCACGTTCTCGCGCGCGTCGGAAGGATCGAGCAGCGGCGCATGCGCGGGATGATGCTCGCTGGGCAAGTATTGCCAGCCGCCGATGTCCTGGGTCCAATAGGCCATGCCGGAAGCGGTGAAGTCGAGCCCGGTGGGAATCTGGCGCTTGAGCGTATCCCAGGTTGGATAAATATCGGACGACCAAAACATCGTTCCGTTGCGTTGCGCGCCCAAATAAGCATCGCGGGAAAGAATGAGGGCGCGATTGTGGATATCCCGCAAATGCCCACTATAGATAGAAGCAGTGTGAAATAGCGGGTAGACGTTGTAATACTGGGTGCCGGGTCCGATGGAGAAGTAACTGCCGTTGGGCGGCAAATCGGGCTCCGTCTCGTCGGCCCAGATCGCGTCGAACCCCTTGCTTATGATATTGTTACGAATCGTTTCCCAGTACCAGCGCGCGGCTTCCGGGTTGGTGGTGTCGATGTCCGAGCCGGCCCGGTCGTAGGGCAAGCCGTCGGTCGGGGTGCCGTCGGCGAGGTGTTCAAACCAGCCGTTCTTCAGCAGTAAGTCATAGAATCGAGAGCCCTTAGTAAATCGCGGCCAGACGCTGATCATGGTCTGGAAGCCCATTTTGTGAAGTTCGCGATTCATCGCGGCGGGGTCAGGCCACTTGTCGGGCGCAAAGTCCATTTCCCCCATTTTCGTGTAGTAGAACCAGTCCACCACCAAAATGTCCGCCGGAAGATGCCGCTCGCGATACCCCCTGGCCACCCCCAGCACCTCTTCCTGCGAAGCGTAGCGCTGTTTGCACTGGATGTAGCCGTAAGCCGCTTTCGGCAGCAGGGGGGTAGCTCCAGTCAGTAGCCGATAGCCCGAATAGATTTCGTCCAACGTCTTGCCGGCGATCACAAAGAAGGAGACGCGGTCGCCCACCTCGGACGTCCAGCGCGTCTGCTCGTTGAACCCCGGCTCGATGACCGTCTTGGAGGGGTTGTCCCAGACGATCCCATATCCGTAATTGGTTACCATGAAGGGCACGCACACGCTGGGGCCGCCCGTCGCCGTGTAGTCGTGCCAGCAATCCACGCGGTGTCCGCGATGGTCGAGGAAGCCTTCCTGGTTCTGGCCGAGGCCGTAGTAATGCTCATCATCGGGAGCAGCGAAGCTGGCGCCGACCTCGTAGAACGGTGGGTCGGACGGGCGCCGGTCGTTCAGCAGCCCGGCGTTGCCGTCTTTGTGGTTGGGCACAGACATCCACCAGCCCGTCATGTGGAGGAGCGTCTTGCCCTCCGGCGTCCGGAACGAAATATCTGCCCCGGGAGTCGAGCCGTTGAAGAACTTTCCAATATCGATCTGGGTCGCCATCGGCTTGCCGGGACGGTTCCGATCCATGCTGACGATCAGGCGGGAGGATTGGTAGACTTCACCTTGTTCGCTTTGCCGGCGCGCCCAATCCTCCGCCGCGGGAGTAGCCACGAATCCGTAGCCGGGCTTGGACAGGGCAGGGGCTTTGTTGAGGCTGAGGGTCACGCGAATGATATTCGGCGCGTAGGGTTCGAACACGATGGTGCTCCCGCTGCGATCCAAAATGACCGGAGAATCCTGGGCCTTGGTAGCCACCACCGAGACCAGCATGAGCAATAGCAGTTGCAAGGCTCGCCCCGGAAAAGGCGAGGGGTCTTTATGAGTTCGTGAACACGGCGGGATGAAGATAGCTGAATGAAGATTGAGACCAGACTGAGGTTCGTGCACTTTCGCACCCCCGTGACAAGTTGTGGCGTTGCGATCCGTTACCGGGCCCCGTTTTGCGTGGGCGCCCCCGTTCACATGCTTCCATATTTCATCCAGGCATCGACGATATCTTTCCCGCGGAAGGCCCAGGTACGTTCGTCGAGGCGTTCCACTCCCTCGCGCGGCCGGATATCGCGTTCGCCGCGCGTCGTGAATTCCACCTTTACTTCGACGGGGCCGGAAATGCGGTAAGGCTGGAACTCGCCGAGGCGTTCCATGGCGCGCTGAGCTTTCTGGCGAATCAATTCGCAAGCGGCCGGGTGGGGGAGCATGTAACCGGCCGTGCGGCTGACGCCGGATTTTACCTCTGCGCACTCGGCTTGGGGTATTAAATCGTGAAGCTCTGCGCAAGCGGCGGTGTCGCCGGAGAGCATGATGACGGGAATCCCGTAGTATCCCGCCAGCAACGCGCGCGCGCCGAGCTCGCCGGTGGGTTTCCCATTGACCCAGATATTCTCGATTCCCACCGAGTCGAACGAATGGCTCAAGATGCCGTTGCGCGCTCCGGCCATGGCATGCTGGCCGATAAAAATCACGGCGCTATAGGAGGAGTCGAGTTCGAGCGTGGGCGAAAACGGCCGGCCGGTCAGAAGCCGGGCCTTGGGGTGAATATCCAGGGTGGAGAGCGACTGGCCGGAGTCGTGCCCGTCGAGCACCACCACCTCCGTCGCGCCGCCCCCCAGCAGGCCGTCCACCGCCGCATTCACCTCGCCCGTCAGCAGCTTGTGGGACTCCTCCCAGCGCGGACTCTTGTAAGGAAGGCATTGCAGGTCGCTGTCAAAGATTCCGCTCACCCCTTCCATATCGGTAATCATGAAAACCTTTTTGGATTTGGAAGTCTGCGCGAAGGTCACTATTACGCCGGCGGCGAGCACGATGGCCAACACGACAAGTCTCTGGATTGCGCGGGGGATCATAAACCTCTCCTTTGCGAGCTGATGTTGTAAATCCGCCCGAGATCATAATCGATCGTGGGGAACTTGTCGCCGGATTCCACAGGATTCGACCGTGCGAATTCCCCAGTGCGAATGGCAGAACGTAAAGATGCAGTTTGGATCCCGCAAGGCGTGGCGAGGCGTTCCATAATCCGCAACCCCGGACGGGGCGACTTCAAAGTGATCGGAAATCTTTCGGACGTAGCGCGGGCGTCCCGCCCGCTGGCGCGTGGGCATCCTGCCCGCGCCATTCGCGAGAGCGGGACGCTCTCGCCCCAGCGGGCGGGACGCCCGCGCTACGCCCCATTTCTAATTACTGTGGCGCACACGTTCAACACCGCTGCGGTTATGAACATCGCGCGGGCAGCATCGAGATCAACATGCGGAATGGGGTGCCTGTTGGTATAAACTACGAACACGCGGCGCGGGGTGGCACAGGCACTCCTGCCTGTGCCCACAGAGGATGCACTCCACACCTTGGACACAGGCAGGAGTGCCTGTGCCACGCCACCTGCCGCCCATGATAGGCCTTGCACCCGCGTCCCCAAGCGGTCATTTCCCGATGTGGTGCCGCGGACGAGGGCCGAGTACTCTCACCTCTACTACCTACCTGCTTTGAGGCCCAGGACACGGTGGATCCTAAGCGCGAAGAACCGATCGCTCAAATTGAAAGGAAGTTGACCCTCAAGAGCGGGGCGCAATTGCTATTTACAGTCTGCTCGAGTGTGGTGGGAAAAGACGTATAATGGGAGGCTCCAAACGCTGAGATGAACCAATAACATGAAAATGTCGCCGATCACTAGAATCATCATCAAGAGATTCCGCAGCTTCCCGACGGCCACGCTCACTTTTGACAACCCTCTGTTTATAGTTGGCCGCAATGGCTCGGGAAAAAGCAATCTGGCGGATGTCTTCAGCTTTGTTTCTGAAACCATGGCGCAGCCCCTCCAGGCGGTGTTTGACCGTCGCGGGGGCATCGCGGCAGTCCGCAACCGAAGTTCGGGGCAAAGCTTTCCGCCGAACCTCGGGCTCGCCTTAGAGTTTGGTCCCGTCAACGGGATTCAAGGAGGGCGGTACGCTTTCGAGGTTAAGGCGCTCCCCAACTACGGGTATCGCATCGTTCGCGAGCAGTGCTTTGTACGAAAGGAGGACGGCAGGCATTGGTGGTTCGACAGGGTAGAAGGGTGGGATAGCAACGCGAAAGGACTGACTCCCGCCTTGGAGCCGTCCGCCCTGGCGCTTCCCCTGGTGGCTGGCGATGAGCGTTTTGCACCCATCTTTCGATTGCTGGGGGCGATGCGCGTCTATTCCATCGAACCCGCCCGGCTACGGGAAATGCAGGACCCGGATAGCGGCGTTACACTGAGGCCCAATGGTGGAAACGCCGCCAGCGTTCTGCAAGAACTGCTGCGGGGAGAAAACGGCAGTACGAACAAGGCTGAAATAAACAGGATTTTGGAATCCATTGTTCCGGCTACCAAGGCGGTCACCCCCAAGAAACATGGCAATAAACTCTCCATGAGCTTTTCGCAGGAATGGGGATCAAGAAAAAAGCTGACTTTCGACGCCTTCAACATGTCGGACGGCACGCTCCGTTCTGTTGGCCTTATTATGGCTATTTTTCAAAAGCCCAGCCCCAGCGTTCTGGTAATCGAGGAACCGGAGACGACGATTCACCCGGGGGCCTTGGGGGCAATTCTTGACCTGATCCGCAAGGCGGCGAAAACCATGCAGGTGGTGGTAACCACCCATAGCCCGGAGCTGCTCGATGCCAAATGGATTACCGGCCAGAACCTGCGCATTGTGTCATGGGAGGCAGGAGCGTCCCACCTGCTGCTTCCTTCCGAGGCGACGCGAAAGGCCATGCGTGAGCACTTAATGGGTGCGGGGGAACTGCTGCGGTCGAATGCCCTGCATTCCGAAGAATTGTTTTCGGCCGCCACCGACCTGAGCCAAGGGGATCTCTTCGAGACGCTGGCATGAAGATTTATGTCCTGGTGGAAGGCCACGGCGAGGTGGAAGCCGTGCCGGTTCTCCTGCGCCGGCTGCTGGCGGAAGCGCAATGCTATGGCATCGGTGTGGGACCTCCCATCCGTCGATCCCAATCGCAGCTTCGCAACCAGGAGGGAATTCAACGTGGGGTCAGGGTCGCACTGCTTCAACCCGACTGTTCGGCGGTGGTGATCCTGTTTGATGGCGAGGATGATTGTCCCAGGGAACTGGCAGCAAGAGTATGGGAGTGGGCACAAGCGGCTGCTGGGAATACACCCTGCGATGTGGTGATTGCCTACCGCGAGTATGAAACCTGGTTTCTGGCGGCGCTTGAATCGTTGCGCGGAAGCCATGGCATTCGCCCTGACGCCTCGGCCCCGGCGAACCCGGAGTCAAGGCGCGATGCCAAAGGAGCGCTGGAAGATTTCATGCCCGCCGACCGCGCCTATTCGGAGACCGGCGACCAGTCGGCCATGAGTGCGCTCTTCGATATGGCGCTCGCCCATCGTCGCAATCGGTCCTTTCGCAAGTTGGTAAAGGCGCTTGGTGACGTTCTCACGCAACTCGGCCAGCCCCTTCCTGCCTGGCCCCCAGCCGCGTGGCACTCTGACCAAGGCCTCCAAACCCCATGAGCAACAAACAAAGACTGGAACTAAGGTGGGTTGGGAAGCAGCGTGGAAGTGGACGTCCGTTGGCCTCCTCCGCGGCTCGTCATCTGGCCCCCGTGTACGGAGTGGCTTTCCCATGGCCATCAAACGCGGGTGCCCTGACCGGCGGCGTGGCACAGGCACTCCTGCCTGTGACCAAAGCGGATGCAGTCTACACCATGGACACAGGCAAGAGTGCCTGTGCCACGCGACCTGCCGCCCATGATAGGCCTTGCACCCGCGTCCCCAAGCGGTCATTTCCCGATCTAGCGCCGCGGAGGAGGGCCCGGTAGGCCCACCTCCGCGCTACCTGCTTTATCGGATCATATCTCACCCGGTCAACAAACACCGGGCATATCGCCGGCAATGATCGAGGACAGGTCCGTCTGCTGGGCTTTTGCCCGGTTGCGTGGTCACGTGTACGGGGAGGCCGTTTCTCAGCCAAGTGGATTATTTCCGAGTGCCCCGTCGATCGCCCAGAACTTCGGATCGTCCCTGCAGAATCGTCGATAAGCATTAGGCGACCAGGGAGGACCAATCTGCCGAATATGAGACACCCCCAGCAAGATTCATTACTGTGCTGACCCCGGCTTGACAAACAGCGAGGCTTGCTGTTATTGTCCTTTTTAGAGCCTTGCATTCTGATGCGGGACAGTGTAAGAGTGGAGGTACCAATGTATAAGGATTCTCTCTCCTCTTTGGCGGATCATGTCGTGAATGTGGCCTCAGTCCCACAGCGAAGCCCCTTTCGTTATCCAGGGGGCAAAACTTGGCTCGTACCCTACGTGAGGCTCTGGCTTTCTTCCATAACCCCGCCCTTACAGGAACTCATGGAGCCGTTTGCTGGGGGCAGGATCGGTTATCTTTCTACCCGGCTGCGAAGGAGACCCTCCTCATGAATCCTCCGAGTGGGCGTCCTGCGAGGAGTATCTGCACAATCCTCCGCAAGCATCTCGGACAACGAACTGTCCTAGGTGTAGCGATTCCCATATTGGCGGATCACATCCGCGCGGCGAAGATCGGCAAGGGCGCGAGGGGACTCACGGAAAAGGACATAGAATCCGGCTTTAAGCAGTTGGCCGGCAAGTACATTAGGAGCGATTACCATTCTACTTATATCGACCGACGGCTCGGGCAGCGCGGCTTTCTTGAACTCGTGGGGGACAGGTACAAAATTCGCGAAGGGCTTCTCGCGGAATTGAGTGTTGAACAATTAGAACACCTCCACAACGAACTGGTGGATTCATTACGGTCCGCGTTCGAGCAGCGGCAAGCGGTCATCAAGACGCTTGAAGAGGCGTGTTCCCTCCCGAAGGAATGTGTGTCCGAACGATACGCCCTTGTCGATACCTACCTCTCTCAGTTGACTGGAAACCGCGGTGAGATGTTCGAGGTTGTGTCTTTCGCTGTTCTTCGCGAATACTTTCGTACCTTTGGTTTCCTCCTCCAGCGTTTTTCCACAACTCACGCAAATGACGGCGGGATGGACTTTGTCGGTGGAGAGGCGATCTACCAAGTAACCACTGATGAGAGCATGCAGAAGGTCCGGAGGGACTTACAGAAATCCCCGGGGACAAAGCGTGTACTGGTGCGGCCCAGGGTGACGGAGGAAATTACGGAGCTTTCTGAGGCTGATGTTCTTGAGGCAATCGATCTAAAGGATCTACTGAACCACTTTATCGCGTGGTTGCTTTGCCGTGATAATCGGACAAAGCAAGCGAAACACCTCCAGCAAGTAATCCAAGTTGCATTGGAAGAGTTCCGGCGCGAAAACAGGGCCGAAACTGTGTGATGCTTTGCGGCTCTGGGAGGACTATATGTGGCGCTGCCCTAAGTGCAGAGGCAGAGTGCGGATATTCGGTGTTCGTACGACTGTGATTGTAGGTCCTGACGGGACCGATATCGACGGCGACATAGAGTGGGATGAGGACAATGAAGCCGAGTGCGTTGCATGCGAGTGGCATGGCACGGCAGAAGAGACCCAGGAAGTATTGGAACCTCGTTGAGCAATCGTTCCCTCGCGAACAAGGCAAACGCCGGACGAGCGAAAGAAGATATTCTTCCGATATTTCCCCGCCTTCAAACTGTCAAGACACTCGCCTGTAGTTGCGGCATCAGTCGCTTCGGTCCGCTGCTACGGTAGTCAGGCGTCCGAATGCCAACGGGGAATGGTAGCCCCTGATCACTTGACCTCGCCATAACAGCAAATTTCCTGCTTATCGACGGGCCAGAAAAGTAGACTGCTTGAATCTCGAGAGCCGCCCAACTCAAGGGGTCCTTGGAGGGGTGCACCAGCACGCTGTCGATTCTCCCGACGTCCTCCGCGTCGGCTCCGCCGGGATCGTCGCCATTGGGCATGCTCTCTTGGCCTAAAAACCCAACCTCGCTAACTATCAGTGGCTTAGGGCACCCAAGCAGAGTCTCGCCGATCCAATTGAAGATGAACCCTCCTTGCTTGAAACGGTGCGGGCAAGTTGTCACGAGAGGATTTTCTCTTCCGGTCGGCCAAGAAACGCCCTGAGTTTCTTCGTCTAATTGATAACGGCGCAGCGAGCATACCCCGCCAGCTTTTGTGCAGAGAACCTGACTCTCGGGTGTACTCCTAAACGGGCACGCAAACTTTGGTCTCCTTTCTTTCTTCAATCCTTGGACACGCGCCTGTTCTTGGCGTTGCTCGGGCGCAAGACGGACAAATGATCTGCCGTACCATTCACCGATGCCATATCGGGTCTTTACGGTGGGCGCTTGTGCCTTGTTTTTATGCTTCCCCTTCGCCGACATTTTGCTTCCTCTTTTCTTCCCAGGGGGGGAATTCACGGCTTTGGTTTGCTGGGGCGTCCGCCACCTCGCGTCTTACGTAGAGACTGAAGCCGACGAAAGTAGTCCGTCCCCCGGAGAGCCGTCTTTCTTCCGCCAATGTGTCCGGCATGAGCGACGATCAAGCGATCTGGAATTGACTTCCCGCAGTGGGGGCACTTAAACACAGGCGGTATCCCAATTGTACCGTGGTAAGCGGAATGGCTTCCCCCTATCAAACAGCTGCATCGCACGAATGAAACGGCGGAACTCCTCGACTTCGCGGTTTCGACACGCCTCGGGGCGAGTGCGTAGAATCCTTTGACACCAGCCTGTAGTACTGGGAAGATCTCGAATACCTAATCGCCGGCCCTCATCATCTCCCGCCCAAAGACTCCGAAGATAAGCCCACTGATCGCGCTCGGAGATGAAGGACTTTACTTCCGAAATCTCTTTCAATACAGACGCAGGGGGCTCAATGATGCTCAGTACGCCGAACGTTCTACTCAGGTCGGAAACCGACATTGGAACGGCGGGCCGCCGTTCACTTCGCCAGAGCGACGAGGGTGACCTGCGTACCCTGCTTATCTCTCTCTGAACCGCTGCACGGAAGTTCGAGTCAGAGACGTCAACCAGGGTGAATTCAGACAAAGCAAACGTAGCCCAGGTCTGGCGTCGCAACCGCTCCCAATCGGGATTTTCGAGCATCCAGTCGTATAGGATTCGGAACCAAAACCGCTGTGCCCGCGATGAAAAACGCTCGACAAGAAGCAGCATTACCGGCTGAATATCAAGACGTTCGATCCAATTGACAAACACTTTCGTTTTAACTTTGAACACGGTCGCGAGCTTCACCTGGATGGCAAAACTAAACGGATCCCCATAACTCTCCTTGAGTTCGGCAACGAAATCCACACCGGAATCGGGCACGAGTTTGGAGATCGTGAAGTAGGGCAGAAGAAGATCGGCGGCCAGCGCTTCGCCAATCGCTCCCGTACTCACCGATTGCGAGCCCATGGTAACCCCCAGCAAAATCATACACCATCTGAATCGCGGGGCAAACTCCCGCGGGGCGAATGGTATGATTGCGGTGGGATGGTCGCCACCCGGAAGCAATCCGAGCGCCCACTTTGACGGTAAGTCTTAACCGTGGATCTGGCCTGCGTTCGCAAAATTAAGGGTTAGTCGCGGCAAGCCGAACAAAAATTGCGAAGCTCGAGGCCGAAGGCGTCAGTTTACGCGTTTTTTCGTTCCTCCATATAGGCGCGGAGCAAAGCGTTGATGCGGGTTTGATAGCCTGACCCCTGGCTTCTATACCATTCCACCACATCGCTATCGATCCGTAGCAAGCTCGTAGCGCAGACGTAAGCGCGGTTTGGTTTCGTCTGCGGCTCTTCATCTACCCACGGCGTTTACTTGCTGCATGTCAATGAACTCTTAAGGGCCGCGGAGGAGGGCCGAAGGCGCCCACCTCCGCGCTACCGGGCTCCTAAAGGCTTTGAGCTGGTCGTAATGCCTGCCCCGCAGAGGCCAAAGATAGAGGTTTCTATTTAATGGCTTTTTGGAAAAGTTGGTCGGCGAGCTTCGGGTCGAGGGTTTTCAATTTCTCGTAGACCGTCTTGACCTCTGCTGCCTTGCCCTGCTTTTTGTACACCAAGCCCAGTAAGTACCACGCCCGTGCCAAGTCCGGTTTAAGCCGGACGGCCTCCTGCAAGGCACTGGCTGCCTCGGGATAGTTTCCAAGGTTGGTGTAAGCAGCGCCCAGGCCGTTCCACGCCTCGACGAGATTGGGATTCAGGCGTAGGGCCTCGCGATACTCCGCCATCGCACCGTCCCAGTCACCCTTCCCGGCCAGCGCGGTACCAAGGCCATAGTGCGTCGCGTCCTTATTGGGGTTCAGGCGCAGCGCCTCACGGTACTCCCCGGTCGCGCCGTCCACGTCGCCTTTGCTCGCCAGCGCATTGCCGAGGTTGACGTGCGTGCCTTCATCCTTGGGGTCCAGGCGTAGCGCCTCACGGAATTCCGTGATCGAACCGTCCACGTCGCCTTTGCTCGCCAGCGCGTCGCCGAGGTCGAGGTGCGTGATTTCATCCTCTGGGTCCAGGCGCAACGCCGCACGGTACTCTGCGATCGCGCCGTCCATGTTGCCTTTGCTGGCCAGCGCGTCGCCGAGGTTGACGTGGGTGACTTCGTCCTCGGGGTTTAGGCGCAGTACCTCGCGGTATTCCGCGATCTGCCCGTCCAGATCGCCCTTGCTCGCCAGCGCGTCGCCAAGATAAAGGTGGGCATTGACGAGATTCGGATTCAGGCGTAGGGCCTCGCGATACTCCGCAACCGCACCATCCCAGTCACCCTTCCCGGCCAGCGCGACACCAAGGCCGTAATGCGCTGCGTCCTTATTGGGGTCCAGGCGCAGTGCCTCACGGTATTCTGTGATCGCCCCGTCCACGTCGCCTTTGCTCGCCAGCGCGTCGCCGAGGTTGACGTGCGTGAATTCATCCTTGGGGTCCAGGCGCAGCGCTTCACGGAATTCCGTGATCGCACCGTCTAGGTCGCCTTTCCTCGCCAGCACGTCGCCGAGGTTGACGTGCGTGCCTTCATCCCTGGGGTCGAGTCGCACCACCTCACGGAATTCCGTGATCGCACCGTCCACGTCGCCCTTGCTCGCCAGCGCGTCGCCAAGATAAAGGTGGGCATTGACAAGATTCGGATTCAGACGCAGAGCTTCGCGAAACTCCGTAATCGCACCGTCCCAGTCACCCTTGCCTTTGAACGCGGCGCCGAGGCCGAGGTGCGCTTTTTCACTATCGTGATTCAAGCGCAAGGCTTCACGGTATTCGGCGATCGCGCCGTCCAGATTACCCTTCGTTGCGAGAGCGGCACCGAGGCTGATGTGCGCGTCCTCGTTCTTCGGATTCAAGCGCAGAGCTTCGCGGTCCTCCGTGATTTCCCCATCCCGGTCGCCCATGTTTCCGAGCGCCACGCCAAGGTTGTAGTGGGCCATGGCATTACCGGGGTTAAGGCGCAACGCCTCGCGGTACTCCGCCATGGCCCTGTCCTGATCGCCCTTCCGCCATAGCGCCGCGCCCAGGAGGAAATGCGCCCGATCATTCGTCGGGTTCAGGCGCAAGGCTTCCTGCTCCTCGACGATCGCGCCGTCCACGTCGCCTATGCTCGCCAGCGCGTCGCCGAGTATGGAGTGCGCCTGCTCATTCATCGGGTTCGAACGCAGAGCCTCGCGCTCTTGGAGGATGACTCCATCCCAATCCCCCTTGGTCAAAAGCGCCTCGCCGAGGTAGCGGTGCGCCTCGCCATTTTTGGGGTTTAATCGTAGCGCCTCGCGCTCTTCCGTGATCTCGCCATCCCGGTCGCCCTTCTTTCCGAGCGCGATGCCGAGGTTGACGTGCGCTTCTTCCTTATCGGGGTCCAGGCGCAGTGCCTCGCGGAATTCCGCGATCGCCCCGTCCCAATCGCGTTTGCCACAGAGCGCGACGCCGACGTTGTAATGCGCCTGATCGTTGTTGGGGTCCAAGCGTAGCGCCTCGCGGCCGGAGGCCGCCGCGTCGTCCCACTTCTCTTGCTTACCCAGGACATAGATCAGGCTCGAATAAAGGTCAGCATTCTGGGAGTCGAATCGCAAGGCCGCGCGATATTCCCGCTCAGCCTCCGCGTACTGTCCCTCTTTGGAGAGTTCCGCTCCGCGCATCACGTGCTGCATCACTTGGGCCTGCCGCGCCTGCGCCGCCGGATCAACAGTGGCGGGCTTCGTCACCGTGGCGCTCTTGAGCGCGGTAATGAGTTCCTCGTCGCCTCCGCCCAGGCGAACTTGCTGGAGATAGTCGTCCGCAGGCTCAAAATCAATGCCGCGCTCCCGCACCAACGAAGACACCCGATGGTTCGGCACCTGGGCTGCCAACAAGAAAATGACTTGCAATTGGTCGAGTGGTTTTTTCGCCCTCGCGGGCTCGGGCGGCTTCGCCGCTCGTAGCGCCTTAAGAAATGCCTCGTTCGCGCCTGCGGCCTTAAGGCCCTGGAGGAAATCCTCTGTCGGGGCGAAGTCAATCCCTCGCTGGTCGATCAGCTTCGCGCCCGAGTCATCACCCAAACCGGACCGCACCAATCCTTGCACTTGGTCTTGGGTCAAAGGCGTGTGCTGCGCCCTTGCGGGCAAGGCAAGAATTGAGAGGACCAAGATGATGACAATGGTGCGTTGGCTCATCTGCTCCTCCAAGGAAGCGGGGGAGGAAGTGGTGGTCTAGGTTACCGAAAGGCACATGCAAAGGCAAGGCGGGCATGAGATTTGCGAGGACAGGAATGCGCTCAGGATTGGTCCGGCGTTGCTCCGCATTCAATTGGGAGGGTGCAGCTTGCCCACGCGCACAGTGAGAGGGTCCTTATCGACGCTGACGATCAGGGAAACGTTGGCTGAGCCGGGGCGTGCGACATGAAAGTGGACTAGCGGATGTAGCGCGGGCGTCTCGCCCGCTGGGGCGAGGGCATCCTGCCCGCGCATTCTTGGCGGGAGCGGGACGCTCCCGCGACAGCGGGCGAGACGCCCGCGCTACATCCAGGGGGTCTGCCCCTTCACTCTTATGTCGCACACCACCCTGCGCATTTCCTTCGCATCAATATATAATTGAGACTCAAATTCTCTGATGGATCCGGGAGAAATGAAAAAACCATTCGTGTCTTTGTTTTTGAGGCCCCAAGCCATATTCCTTTTTCTTCTTTTATTCTTCATGACCAGCGCCGCTGGGATTTGCGCCGCTTCCGCGTTTCCGTGTGCGGGCAGCCTGAACGTCAGCCGATTCCGGCTGTTGATTGAGCCGGCAAAGGGCGGCACGGCACTGCCGCTGCAAGAAATCAACATCATTGAAGCCGGCGAAAAGGTGAAGTACGAACCCCTGCACATTCCACCCGCCATCCGCGACCGGGCCAGGATCGCACTCTTAGTGGTTGCCGCCCCCAAAGCCAAATCGCAGGATGACGGGAAGGGGAAAACAGATCCAGGCAAGGATGACGAGGAGAAAGAGGAGAGCGCGAAAGACGAGAAGAAGAAGGCGAAGCAGGATATCCACGTGCTTGCGGCCCTGCCGGCGAAAGACCCGCAGGAGTGGGAGATTCCGGCGCGCGCCAGCGTGGTGGGCGTTGTCTTTGGGCCGCACGGACTGGATGTGAAAAAGGTCAGCTCGATGGTGATCAAGAATCCTGACCTGATTCCGCAGTTGACCGAATACGCCGAGGAAACGGCCAAGGTGGGAGCTTTGGTTGAGGCACTCACGGAGTACGAACAGCAGCCGGACCCGACCCGCGACGTCAATGCCGCGCTCGCGGGGTTTGGGACCAATTACAACGTGGCAATCCCCAAGATTGACACGACCCAGCCCACCAACCAACAGGCCGCCATGCTGATGCAGGCGATGATGCCCTCGTTGCAGACTTTCGATCCGATTACGGCCAGCCCCACGGGAGTCGTGGCGCAGTCGGCGGGTTTGGCGGGGGCAGTGACGACAATGTTTTTTGGCTCACCGGTGGGGCTGGCGGCGGGCGGCGCGGCACTTTTCTTGAACATGCGCACCCTGGTTTTCCCCGGCACCGATTTCCGCTCCGCCTTCACCCAACCTTTCCAGACCACCGGCTTGGCGCTCTGCGCGAAGAACGAGCCGGATAAGCCCCGCACGCGGGTAGCATACCTGTGGATGATGAAAGTCCCCAATGCTGAGGCGCCCACAGTCGCTCTCCATGAGACTGAGTATGTGCCCATCGGCGGCAAATCCACCTTCAAAGTTCCCCTCGGCAAGCCTGCGGAAGGCAGGCTTTTGGCGCGCGCGCACGGCTGGGAATTGGTTTCGGGCAAGACCCACGCCGACGTTCCCGTTAAGGTCCAAGTCGGAACGCCGGATGATTCCCTGGATCTCGATCTGACGCAAACCAAGCTGCCACCGGGGGAATATCACTTGGCTGCCCTTTGGGATTGGGAGCCCCTTCAGGTGAAGGGCGATGTCGATTTGCGGCCGTTGGGCGACTTCAGCAAGGCGAAGGTGGCCCCGGAATCCGCCGACCACTTGCTGGAAGGTGTGGGCTTGGTGAAAGCACAACTGACCGGCACGGATTTTGAGTTTGTCGATAAAGTGGCCATGGCGAAAGCGGGAGATAAAAAGGCCACGCCCAAAGAAATCACGTTTAATTTACCCAAGGGCAATGCCCAGGGTGACCAGGAAAGCATGGAAGTGGAAGTCGATACGTCGGCATGGGAAACAGGCAGCTACCGCTTGATTTTGACTCAAACGAACGGGTCTTCACACGACGTTGACCTGGTGATTCATCCCCCTAATCCCACGCTCGAGGATTTGCCTCTGCGCGCCAACCTGGGCGAGTCGCAGCAGACGGTGGTCTTGCGGGGGACGCGACTCGAGCGGATCACGCGCGTCGTCAGTCCTGAGGCGGTGTGGGAGCTCGCGCCGGTGAAGCCCGATGCGCACGATTTGAAGGAGCGTAAAGCGACGGTCAAGCTCCAGTCGGAAGCGCATCGAGGAGAATTGTTGGCCGCGAGCGTTTCCGTGGAGGATATCCAAACCCCACTTCTTTTTTCCCAGGCGCTACAGGTGGCGGGCCCACGCCCTAAGATCGCAGGCGTTAGCATGTCGCTCGCCCAGCAGCCCGATGTACTCCTTAGCGAAGGGGAAATTCCGGCAGGGGCGCCTGTCAGCTTTTCGCTGCTGACCCATAACACCGACGCGCACCCCACCCTGAGTTTGATCTGCACCAATGAGGGTTTCCTCAAAACCCCGCTGGTCTTGCACCCGGGAGACAGGACCGCCACCGGGCAACTGGATTTCGCCGGGGAGGAGGGGTTGTTTCTTTCCGTCGATCCCGGGGTGGTCGGCCTGTCCGGATGCCAATTGGCCGCCATCATTAACACGGAAAGCGCGGGGAGCTCCGACCCAACCGCGCTGGGCCGCCTCATCCGTCTGCCCCACATTGAGAAGTTTGCGCTGACGGATGATAAACTCAACTCCACCCTTTACGCTGGGATTCTTACCGGTATCGATCTGCAAATCATCGAGAAAACGGGCTGGGACCCCAAAACGGGATATCCCGTGCAAGGGATTCCCACCCCAGTGCTAGGCAGCAATACTCAGGAACAAACTTTGAAAGTGGAATTGCCGTGGCCGCCGCCTTCGCCCCATGCACCGATTTACGTCTGGCTGCGCGGCGAAACTTCGGGGCGGCTTACGGACGTGAAGTATTGAAAAAAAGTCGTCAGTTATCAGTCTTCAGTAACAACCTTCGGGCGCGGCCGCTTTTACTGACGGCCGAAAACTGATTACTGATGACTTCTATTCGACGACTTCTTCCCCCGCCTAAAGCTGAATGCTTCCTGCACTCAACACCCCGCGTTGTTGCAGGGGCACAACGTCGCGTTGGCCGTAGCCGGTATAAATCTGGCGTGGGCGGGCGATTTTCTGTTCGGGATCTTTTACGAGCTCGTCCCATTGCGCCAGCCATCCGGCCGTACGCGGAATGGCGAACAGGACCGTAAACATATCCGGCTTGAATCCCATGGCCTGGTAAATGATGCCGGAATAGAAGTCCACGTTGGGGTAGAGCTTGCGTTTGATGAAGTACTCGTCTTCTAGTGCGATGCGCTCGAGTTCCAGGGCGATTTCGAGCTTGGGGTTCTTGCCGGTGATTTCAAAGACTTGCTCGGCGGCCTTCTTGATGATCTGGGCGCGCGGGTCATAGTTCTTGTAAACGCGGTGGCCAAATCCCATCAGCTTGCCCTTGCCCGCCTTGATGGCGGCGATGTAAGAGGGGATATTGTTCTTCGAGCCGATTTCGTCGAGCATCTTCAACACTTCTTCATTGGCGCCGCCATGCAGTGGGCCGGAGAGCGCTGCGGCCGCCGCTGCTGTAGACACAAAAGGATCCGCTTGCGAACTCCCCACCGAGCGCATGACGTTGGCGCTACAGTTCTGCTCGTGGTCGGCGTGCAGGATAAAGAGGATGTCGAGCGCGCGAGCCATCACCTTGTTCGCCTGGTATTTGGGCTCGGCCATTCTCCACAGCATGTTCATGAAGTTTTCTGTGTAGCTCAGATCATTGTCGGGGTAAACGTAGGGGTATCCCAGGCCGTGCCGGAACGTATAAGCAGCGATGGTGGGGACTTTACCGATCAGGCGAGCGATCTGGAGCCGGCGCGATTCGGGGTCGTGCACATTGCGGGCTTCGGGATATATGGTGGCCAGGGCCGCCACCGTGCTGATGAACATGCCCATGGGGTGCGCGTCGTAACGAAAGCCTTCCAGGAAATGCTTGGTCGATTCGTGCAGCATGGTGTGATAAGTAATGTTGTTGATCCACTCTTTCAATTGCGGAGCCGTGGGCAACTCACCTTGCAGCAGCAAATAGGCGACCTCGAGGAAGGTGCATCTCTCCGCCAGTTGCTCAATCGGGTAGCCACGGTAGCGCAGAATGCCTTTGTCCCCATCGATGAAGGTAATGGCGCTGTGGCACGAGGCCGTGTTCATAAATGCCGGGTCGTAGGTCATCAAGCCGAAATCGTCCGGGCCGGTTTTGATCTTGCGTAAATCCATGGCGCGGATGGTGCCCTCGTGAAATGGAACTTCATAAGTCGTGTTGGTACGTTTGTCCAGAATGCTCAGGCCATCGTTCTCCATGATTTTTCCTCCTCACCATTGCTGGGTGGCCACTGCTTGGCTTGCCCTCGGGTACGCTCGGGCCGCAGCGGCGTGGTGGAGATTATATTTACATTTGCCTGCATTTGCTCAGGAGATTTGTCAGATTTTCTTAGAAATGCCCAAGAAAAGGGACAATTTATCTGCTCTTCAATGTTTGTGTCCATGTAAGTGAGGGTGCGAATGCGTTTCGCCTGTGGCATGAATGTGCCGATGGGCGTGGATGAGATTGGTTTGTTCGAGCAATGACGTCTGGTGCAGGATTTCCGCGGGTGTTCCTGCCGCCACAACGCGGCCTGTCTGAAAAACAATGCATTCATCGGCAATGTCCTCCACGATGTCGAGGTCGTGCGTGGTGGTGACCACGGTCTTCGCTCCCCCGTATAGGCCGACCAGGAAATCGATCATCTGGCTGGCGCTCTTGGGATCAAGCGCCGCCGTGGGTTCGTCGAGCAGCAGCACTTCGGGATCAAGCACCAGCACGGAGGCCAGCGTCACGCGCTTCTTCTCTCCCGTGGAGAGGTGATGGGGCGAGCGGTCCCGGAGGTGAGCAATCTTCATCACCTCCAGCATTTCTTCCACAGCCGCACGGACTTTTTCCCTGGGCCACTGAAGCTGCAACGGTCCAAATGCGACTTCATCGAACACGGTGGGGGAAAACAGTTGAACGTCGGGGTTCTGAAACACCAGGCCCACGCGCCGCCGGAACGGATAGGCAATGTCAGGATTCTGCAAGCGTTCCTCGGTAAGCGGCTCACCACAGAACACGACCTCGCCCTTTTGCGGAAAGGCCAGTCCATCCAGCACCCGCAGCAGGGTGGACTTGCCGGAGCCATTGGCTCCCATCAGCGCCACTCGCTTGCCGGGCGGAATGGCAAGGCTCAGGTTGTCGAGCGCCGTCACCTGGTTGTAGCGAAATGTGACCTCACGAACGTCAAAGACCGGAACAGGCATAAGGTTTTCGGTTTTCGATTTTGGAGTGTTGGGGCGAACTGTGCTCGCCCCAAGGCCGGACGCCGTTCGGCCCAACGGTCTATAACGCAAATCTCAATTCCAAAATGTAGCCCGCCGTCATCTCCCGTAATAAAGCGCCCCCGCAGCCAGCGTGGCAAAAATCGCCAGCATGATCCAATCAAGCGAGGCGGTACGAAAATCATCGAGCATGGCGACCTCGCCGCGGAACCCCCGGGCCAGCATGGCGCTGTAAACGTCGCCCGAGAGTTGCAGCGTCTTCGACATCAAAACACCCACGCTCGATGCGGCCAAGCGGCGGCGATCGGGCCCTTTCAACTCGCCCACCATGCGGCTGCGGCGCGATTCCAGCATATCGCGAGCGCTTTCCAGCAGGAGGAATATATAGCGGTAAGCCATTCCCAAGATCACCACCAGCACCACCGGAACCCGCAACACGCGCAGCGCCTTCAAGACGTGGGGCCACTGCGTGGAGAGGATCAGCAATACCGAAAGGGTCGCCGCGGTTTCAACCCGGGCCATTAGGTATCGCGCACTCATCAGTCCTTGCGCGGTCAGCGGCCAACCCAGTCCTGGAAGGCGCCAGACCACCCCGCCGGGAATGACAAAGGGCGCGGGCAGGGCGATGATACCGGTGAAAAGGAGCACCGGAATCCAAACCCGCTTGGCCAAAAGCAGCGGCGAAACGCGCGAGGATACCGCGAGCGAGAGCGCGACCAGAAACACCGCGCCGATCACCCAGAGCTTGTGAGCGGTCGCGGCGGCAATGATCAGGCCGAGGATGCCGATGACCTTGACGCGTGGGTCCAGACGCTGAAGCAAGCCGCGCGCCTTGGCCAGAGCTTCGGCGCGAAGCGCATGGTCCATGGCGTTTAGAAAACCGGCGAGAGTGCGCTCAAGAAAGTTCATGACGGTCTAAAGCAGTGACAAGTGACAAGTGACCAGCGAAACTTCGCACCGCGCTCGCGTGGCCTGACACCCGACACCTGGCACCTGACACCTAGTTTTTGCTCTTCCCCCGCGCAGCCAGTGAGCCGGCCGCGAGCGACACCAGAATGATGGCGCCGGAACCGAACATGGCGGAGAGTGCATAGCCCACCGCCGGACGACGCACAAACGACGGCGCGTATTGCGGGAAAGGCGCGGTCCACACCGAGGAGAGGCGCTCCAGGCCCCGCGGTGGCTGCACGGGCGGTGGCGCGTTCTGCGAGGCCATGGCCATTTTCTCTCGTGCTTGGCGACTCGAAAAATCCCGCGCACTCCACTCGCCCCAGGCGGTCCCGGCGGCCAAAATCCCCAGAGGCGTCAGGACCATGAGCAGAGCCAGCCCGATCCAAAGCGGGCGCACGGTGGGCCACATGCCTGGGCTTTCCGTGGCCGCCAACTCCACGTCGTCGGCCAAGCTGCCGGGCGCCGTAAGCTTTAGAAGGGTTGGATTGGTTCGCTGGAAGTAAGCCACCACTCCCGCGGATAGTACCAGTTCCGCGAGGCCGGCAAACGTCAAGTGGCCGATCATCATGGCGGGAATCGAAATGCTTAAAGAATAGGGAGCGTATAGCGGCGCGCCACTCGGGTCCTTGAAGAAGAGCGGCTGAATCCCGAACTCCACCGCAGCGCAGAACGCCGAAGCATTGATCGCCGCGTAACCTGCCAGAGCCCCGGCCACGACCCTCCGCGAAGAGGTCAGAGCCGCGCGTCCCGCCGCCAGCCGGTAAACAGCATAGGCCACGAGCGACCCTACAATTGCCATGTTGAAGCAGTTGGCCCCGAGCGTCGTAATGCCCCCGTCCCCAAAGAAGACGGCCTGTATCGCCAGGGCAATAGAGATGGCAAGAATCGAGGCCCACGGCCCCAGGATAATAGTAGCAATCCCGACGCCCACCGCGTGTCCCGTGGTGCCGCCAGGAAGGGGCAAATTGAACATCATAATGACAAAGGAGAGCGCCGCCATCACCGACAGCAAAGGCACCAGCCGCGTCGTGAGGCTCTTCTTCACCCGGTGCAAGGCGGTGTACCAGAACGGCGCGGCGGCTCCATAGAGAACCGCGCAGGTCGAGGGGCTGAGATAACCATCCGGGATGTGCATGTTGGCTTTCTGAAACTTCGTCAGCAGAGGCGCCGCCGGCGCTTGGTACAGACCGCCATTGTATCCTATTCCACTAAAGTTACGCGGCGAGGGAATGGTAGTGCGGGATTGCCAATTTCTGAGCGAGTCGTCCTCCTACTCGCAGCGCAGAGCTATCGCCGGATCGAGCCGGGAGGCCCGCCGAGCGGGCAGGTAGGCGGCGACAAGGGTCACCACCAGGAAAAATAGCAGCACGGCCGCGTACATCTCCGGCGACCCGGCCGCTTCGGTCTCCGTAAGCGACCGCAAGGTTTTGTTTGCGGCCAACCCCAGACCGAGACCGCCTGCCAATCCTGCCACCACCCAAAGGCTCGTCACCCCCAGAACCTCCTTGATGATCGCGCCTCGGCTGGCGCCCAACGCCATGCGAATGGCAATCTCGCTAGTCCGCTGGGAGACCAGAAAGGAAATCACGCTATACATTCCTGCCGCCGCCATGGCCACCGCGAGGACCGCGAACGCGCCAATCAGGTAGACGTCGAATCGGGGCTCAGTCAGCGAATCCGCAATCAGGTCGTTCATCGTCTGGACACCAAAGACGGCCTGATCGGGGTTGGCGGACGCAATCGCCGCCTTCACCTGTTTCAGCAGTTGCGCCGTGGGCATCGTCGAACGCACCAGCAGATGCACATTCGGCCAAGAGATTTGCAGGAAAGAATAATAGCATTCCGGAGATGGTTTGGTTTCCAACCGATCCGCGCGGACGGTGCCCACCAAGCCGACGATGGTGATGGGCCCCTCAGAGTCGGCGATCTGCTTGCCGACGATATTGGGTCCCAAGCCGAAGTGGCGGGCGAACTCTTCATTCACAATTCCCACGGTGATCTTCCGTCCCGCGTCGCTAGGGCGGAAGGTGCGCCCGGCAAGCAGGGGAATGCGCAGCGTACGGAAGTAATCCGGGCTGATCTGATGCGACCAGCCGAACGTGCCGGGGTCCGACATTCCTACGAGCTGAATCGGACCGCCCCCGCGCGCTGGACGCAGCGGCGGTCCGGTCACGGTGGCGGCCGCCTCGACGCCCGGGATGGCTTCGACTTTATCGACGTACTGCTGAAGCGCCACACCCGCTCTCGGATCCGGCTGCTCCAGCTTCCCAAACGGGAGTTGCAACCGCATCGCCAGAACATGTTGAGGATTGAAACCCATGGGAGTGTGAATAAGTTTCCACAGGTTTTGCGCCACGAGGCCAGCGCCACAGAGTAGGAATACGGAGAGCGTCGCTTCGATGGCAATCATCGCGTGCCGCCAACGGTTTCCCTCACCCGTTGCGACGCGCGCGCTGAGGCTTGGCCCTGGCGTCCATCGGCTGCTCTTCACTGCCGGGATAATGGCAAACACGAGGGCTGAGATCATCGAGGCGAGCAGCGTAAAGCCGACGGCGCGCAAGTCCACATGTGCCGAAGCGAAAAGCGGACTGCGCACGGGCAGCAAGCTCGTGAGAACGCGCGCCATCCAGCCCGCCACCAGCAGACCAGCCGCGCCACCGCAGCAGGCAAGTACCAGCCCCTCCAGAAGAAACTGCCGGATCAGCCGGAGCCGGCTCGCGCCCAGCGCCGCGCGGACCGCGATTTCCCTTGCGCGTCGCAGCGACCGCGCCAGCAGCAGTTGCGCGGTGTTCGCACACGCGATCAACAGCAAGACCGCGACGCCTCCGAGCAGCAGCCACAGCAGCGACCTCTGCGTCCCCACCATGGCATCGCGCAGTGTCATGACGTTGAAGGCAAACATGGCCGGGTCGTGCGGGTGGCCGGGAAATGGCGAGGTATTTTCGCGTGCCAGAACGAGCGCCGTGTCCCAGAGGTCGGATTCCACCTGTTCCAGCGTAACACCCTCGCGCAATCGGCCCATCACCCAAACCGGCACGCCCTGGCCGTTGGCGGCCCGCTCGAAGGAGACGGGCGCCTCGACAGGATAGGGAGCGTAGAGGTCAACCGGCTCCGGAGCACCCATCGTGGGATAATCAAAATGGAAGTTGGGTGGGAGCACGCCCACTACTACAGCGGGCTGGCCATCGAGCCGCAGCGTGCGCCCGAGAACGCCAGGGTCCGATCCCATCCGCGATCGCCAGAAGGCGTTACTCAGGATGACTACCGGCGGCGATCCTGGCCGATTTTCTTCTTCGAGGAACGTCCGGCCCAACGACGCATTCACTCCCAGCAGCGGAAAGAAGGATGCCGTCACGCGCGCGGCAAAAACCCGCGTGGGCTCGCCCGTCCCGCTGAGTTGCATATCCCGGTACTCGGCGAAGGCCATCTCTTCGAGGGTGCGGGTGTGCTTGCGAATTTCGAGAAACTCGGAGACGGTTGGGATCCAGCCATCATTCTCGATGACATTAACCAGCTGCCCGGCGCCGCTGTAGGGCAGTGGATCGAGGAAAGCAGCCTTCAGCAGCGTAAAGACCGCCGCGTTGCCGCCGATCCCCAGAGCCAGCACCAGCACAATCAGGCCCGACACACCGGGGTCCCGCCGTAGCAGGAAGAGGCCATGGCGCAGATCTTCGAGAGACGACGCCAGCCACCCGACCGTACGCGCGTCCCGCATCTCATCTCTTGCCACCAGGAGATTTCCCATGCGGCGTTTCGCCTCCGCTTCTGCCTCCGCCGCGCCCAGGCCTCGATCCTGGAAACGCGCGGCGCTAGTTTGACGATGAAACTCGAGTTCCTCTTCGAGTTCGCGATCGAGCCGTTCGGACCGGAATGCGTTCAAGATGCGCCGGAAGACAGCCATCAGGCCAGCCTCAACACGCGGGTGATTGCCTCTGCGGCGAGCAGCCACTCCGTCTCCTCTTCCACGAGTTGGCGACGTCCGGCCGCGCTGATCCGGTAGTACCGTGCCCGCCGGTTGTTCTCGGAGGGCGACCACTCGGAGCGAATCCAGCCCGCTTCGTCCATCCGGTGCAGTGCCGGATAGAGCGATCCCTCGCCCACCTGGAGCACATTGTTCGAAATCTGCTCGATCCGCTCCGCGATCGCATATCCGTGCATGCTCTCACCGCAAGCGAGAATGCGCAGAACCAGCAGATCCATCTTGCCGAGCAATTGGTCCTTCATGCTCTTGCGCCCTTCCAATCGATGTCGATGGGAGAATCCTAAACTGGCCGCCGCGCGATTGTCAAGGGGATCCGCTGGGGGCGGGCGAAAATCGTAGCGCGGGCGTCCCGCCCGCTGGGGCGTGGGCATCCTGCCCGCGCATTCTTGGCGGGAGCGGGACGCTCCCGCGACAGCGGGCGAGACGCCCACGCTACGTCCAGGATATCGTTTTCGCGCTGTGTCCGCAGGCCGAGACCGTGAGACAATATGCGGTTCGATATATCTCTTTGGGAGTTGGAATCATGCTAAAAACTATTCTAATCAGTGGAAGTCCCAAGCCCGACGGAAACACTGCACAGCTCATGCGTGAATGCGCCAAGGTGATTCAGGAGCAAGGTGTGGAGGCGGAAGTGATTTCCTTCGCCGGGATGAGTATTGAATCCTGCACCGCGTGCGGGAAATGCTCGGAAACCGGGGAGTGCGACATCCATGACGAGTTAAACGAAATCATCCAGAAAATTCGCGGCGCGCAGGGTCTGATCGTGGGTTCTCCTGTTTACTTCGGCACAGCGCGCGGAGATGTAATGTCCGCCCTCCAACGCATCGGCTATGTTTCCATGAAAACCGATAAGTTCCTTTCGGGAATGGTGGGGGGACCCATTGCGGTGGCGCGCCGTGGCGGACAGACGTTAACTCTCCAGGAAATCCTGATGTTCTTCCTCATTAACGATATGATTGTGCCTGGATCAACCTACTGGAACATGGTTTTCGGCCGCCTTCCCGGCGAGGTGTGGAAAGACCAGGAGGGAATCGACACCATCCGGCACTTTGCCGCCAATGTTGCCAAACTCGTCAAGAAACTCAACCCTTAAGAAGGAGCATGAGGTATGGGCGCCGCAGTCATTGAGAAGAAGGAATTTCCGATGTTGATCGGCGGCGAGTGGGTGCGCACGCCCACGCTGCGCACCATCACTCTGCCTTACGACGGCACGCCGGTGGGAGACGTTTACGAAGCGGACGCCGCGACCGCCGAGCATGCCGTGGCGGCGGCCGACGCGGGAACGGCGGCCGTGGCGAAGCTCACGCAGTACGAACGGGCCGAGTTGCTCGATCGCATGCGGCGGCTGCTGGAACGCGACGCCGGCGAGTTTGCCTTTCTGGTTTCCTGTGAATGCGGGAAGCCCATCCGCGAGGCGCGGGCAGAAGTGGACCGCTCCGTGCAGACGTTGATTGCTTCCGCTGACGCGGCTCGCCATTTGCGTGGAGAGGTGATTCCGATGGAGGCCGCTCCCATCGGTAAGGGGCGCTGGGCCATGACGGTGCGTGAGCCGCTGGGCGTAATCGGCGCCATCACTCCCTTCAATTTTCCCTTGAATCTCGCCATGCATAAAATCGGCCCGGCCTTGGCAGCGGGCAACAGTGTGGTGCACAAGCCTTCGGGAAACACCCCGCTCAGCGCGCTGCGTTTGGCCCGATTGATTCAGGAAGCAGGCGCGCCGCCGGGGGCTTACAACGTGGTGACCGGTCCCGGCGGGAGGCTGGGGCCGCAGTTGATCAACGACCCGCGCGTGGCCATGATCACGTTTACCGGCAGCGTTCCAGTGGGGGAACAAATCCGCGCTCAGATGGGCCTTCGACGCGCGACGCTGGAATTGGGCTCGAATTCCTCCGTGATTCTTGAACCGGATTGCGACCTCGATCTGCTGATTCCGCGTTGCGTGACCGGGAGCTTCTCGCACTCGGGCCAGGTTTGCATTTCCGTGCAAAACATCTACGTTCAGGAATCCATACAAAAGGAATTTATCGATCGCTTTGCCACCGCAACCAGAAAGCTCAAGATCGGGCACCCCCTCGACGAGAGCACGGATGTTTCCTCCCTGATTACTTTGGGCGAGGCGGAGCGAGTGGAAAAGTGGATCGCAAGCGCGGTTTCCCGGGGGGCGCGGGTTGTTATCGGTGGCAAGCGGCAAAACGCCACCATCGAGCCTGTCATCCTTACCGACGTTGCTCCGGATATGGAGATCTGTTGCAAGGAAGCTTTTGGACCCGTGGTGGCGGTGCATCGCTACGATAAGCTCGATGAGGCCATTGCCGCAGTGAATGACGGCGAATACGGATTGCAGGCCGGGCTGTGCACGCGGGACATCGGCAAGGCGTTTGAAGCCGCTCGCCGGCTGCACGTGGGAGGCGTGATTATAAACGATGTTCCTGCTTACCGCGCTGACCACATGCCTTACGGCGGCGTCAAGAAAAGCGGAATTGGACGGGAAGGTCCGCAATTCGCCGTGGAAGAGATGACGGAATTGAAACTAATCTGCTGGCGCGGCTAGGCGGCGCTAATCGCGCGTGTTCCCTCTCGCATGTGGCATTTTCGCTAGGACAAGCTTGAGGATTTCACGTGCTGTGGTAGACTGGCGCCATGATTAACGGTGCCCACTTCGTTATCTACAGTCAGGACCCGGAAGCCGATCGAGCCTTTATCCGCGACGTTCTGGGGTTTAGCTCGGTCGATGTCGGTGGCGGTTGGCTGATTTTCGCTTTGCCTCCGTCGGAAATTGCGGTTCACCCTGCCAGCAGGAATTTTGGGAAGCGTCAGGGCGGGCACTCGATGCTGGCGACCGTTCTTTACCTGATGTGCGACGATTTGCCCAAGGTCGTCAAATCGCTCGAGGCCAAGAAAGCTGAGTGCTCGGGAATTGGCAAGGAGCCGTGGGGAGTGTACACAACCGTGATGCTTCCGAGCGGTGCCGAGATTGGTCTTTACCAGCCGAGCCACAAGACGGCACATAGCCTCAAGGCCGAATGATTCGGATACGGACTTCGAACATCACCGTCCTCAGGACGGGTCTGCGGGCTCGAGCCACTTATTTCTGACTTGATCTGATGATGACTCAATCGCCCATCGCTCTGGTGACCGGCGCGTCGCGAGGAATCGGGCGGGGAATTGCCCTTGCCCTGGCTCGAGCCGGCTTCAGCATTGCGATCAGTTTTGCGTCGAACCACGATGCGGCAGCGGAATGCCAACAATTGTGCCAAGCGGCAGCGCCGGCGGGTTCCGGGGCTTCCTTCGATATATTCGCAGGTGATATTTCCACGGCGAGCGGGCGCGAGCAATTGTTTAAGGCGGTGATCGACCGCTTTGGGTGGATTGACCTTTTGGTGAACAATGCGGGTGTCGGCCCGGCGGAGCGTAGGGACTTACTCGAAGCCACGGAGCAGAGCTTTGACCGCGTATTGAGCATCAACCTCCGCGGCCCCTTCTTCCTGACACAAGCGGTGGCAAACTTTTGGCTCGCCAGGCTGGGAGAACATGCGGCCCGCCCGCGGCCCAAGGTCATCACGATTTCATCCATCTCTGCCTACACGGCAAGCATCAATCGCGGCGATTACTGCATCAGCAAGGCAGGGCTCTCGATGATGACCCAACTCTTTGCCGCACGGCTTGCGGGGCAGGGAATTGGCGTTTACGAGATTCGCCCCGGAATTGTGGCTACTGACATGACCGGCCCCGTGAAAGAGAAATACGACCGCATGATTGCCGAGGGCCTGACCCCCATCGCGCGATGGGGAACGCCGGAAGACGTCGGCCGCGCCGTGGTGGCCATCGCCCAGGACCAGTTTCCGTTCTCGACGGGCGAGGTCTTCAACGTGGATGGGGGGTTCCATATTCGGCGGCTGTAGGAGGAGTCGTCAGTTCTAAGTCAAAAGTTAAGAGGCGAAAGTCGAAAGTTGAAAGCAAGGAGGAATTACCTCTTTTGATCTCTGAACTTTAACGTTCGACTCTAAACTCTCGACTCTGAACTTTCGACTCTGAACTCTCGACTCTGAACTCTCGACTTTCGACTTTCCAAAATGATTCGCATCGACCGGAACTTGACGCCGGAAAAACTCCTCCCCCGGATTGAGCACGTGTTCGATCTTTCCGCGGGAAAGATCCGCAATATTGCCGCCGCCTTTGGGGCCTCGCAGGGCTCGCCGGTTTTTACCGTACAGGGCTCCTACGTCGGCCGGGACTGGACGGAGTGGACCGAAGGATTCCATTACGGCTCCGCGCTATTGCAATTCGACGTTACCGGCGACGCTTGGTTTCTGGATTGGGGTCGGAGCAAGACGGTGAGCCGAATGGCGGCGCACGTTACGCACACGGGCGTGCACGATCACGGGTTCAACAACGTCAGCACTTATGGAAACCTGCTGCGTCTGGCCACCGAAGGCAGGATTGAGGCGAGTGAGTTTGAGAGGCATTTCTACGCGTTGGCGCTGAAAGCGAGCGGCGCCGTGCAGGCAGCGCGTTGGTCGCCGGTACGCGACGGCCGCGGCTACATTTACTCGTTCAACGGGGCCCATTCGCTTTTTGCCGATACCCTCCGTTCCCTGCGGTCGCTCGCCCTTGCCCACCGTTTAGGGCAGGCGCTCAAGAGCGAGAACGATCGCCGCATCTCGCTTCTCGACCGGCTGGTGCAGCACGCGGCAGTGACGGCGGAATTCGCCGTCTATTACGGAGAAGGACGCGACGTCTATGACGTGCGCGGGCGCGTGGCCCACGAATCGCTTTTCAATCCCGCCGACGGCGCTTACCGCTGCCCCTCGACCCAACAAGGTTATTCACCCTTCACCACGTGGACCCGCGCGCTGGCGTGGATCATGTGCGGGTACGCGGAGCAATTGGAGTTTCTCGAAACTGTTTCCGACCAGGATCTTGCGCCGCAGGGAGGGCGCGGCAAAATCGAAACCATGATGCGGCGGGCGGCGCAAGCGACTTGCGACTACTACCTCGCGCAAGCGGCCACGGACGGCATACCCTACTGGGATACCGGCGCTCCGAATCTCGAAAAGATCGGTGATTGGCTTAACCAGCCGAGTGATCCGTTCAATTCCTATGAGCCCGTGGATAGTTCCTCCGCGGCCATCGCCGCGCAAGGGCTTTGGAGATTTGGGACGTATCTGAATCACCTGCCGGAACAAGCCGGGCGCGGCGACGAATATCGCCAAGCCGCGCTCACCATCGCCAAAACGCTGTTCGAGTCGCCGTACCTTTCCACCGATCCTCATCACCAGGGATTGATTCTCCACTCGGTTTATCATCGCCCGGGAGGTTGGGACTATGTTCCGCCGGGACAGCAAGTGCCCTGCGGAGAATCGTCCATGTGGGGTGACTATCACGCACGCGAGCTCGCGCTGCTGATCCATCGCGCGGCCAAGCAGCAAACCTATCCAACGTTTTTCAATGTTCATGAGCAACCGTAGCGCGGACCTGTTCGGGCCGCGGCCTTTCCTTGCCCACAGCCTTTTCCGCGAGCTTGGCCGCTAATTCCTCGAAATCGTCCGTCGCTCAAGACATCCTGTCTGCGCGAGCGAAGCTTTAGAGTGCGGCAGCTTGCTGCCGCTTTTGCGCGAGCCAGCTCGACGGCGGGCAATGGCGGCACCGGTCGAAGTTCTCGCGAGCAAGCTGCCGCACTCTAAAGCTTCGCACCGAATGCCCGTGGGGAAAGATCTTTCCGTGATCTTTGAAGTTCCCCCGTGGTAAGAAATGCGGGCGAGCCACTCGCCGCTGCCCATGCGCCAGGACGATCGGGCGCCGTGTGCCTCTCTACCCATAAACGCCACCAATTCCCGTCAAATGCGCCCCAATTTGTGCAAAAAAGCCGGGTTTTCCGTAGGACACTTTGTCAGTCGGCCCTGTGTTTTCATACACATAGTCGGATCAACCTGCGTTTTTAACATCTTTTTTCTTTTCCGCGCCTCACCGGCCTCAGGCTAACTTGCCTGTTTGCAATGACTTGAACATTGCATGGTTTTGTCTGAATATCCTGTAAGTATCCTTATTTTCATAGATGTAGTCGCTTATCCGGGGATTTCTCAAACTTCCGCTTCACTCGGCTCGGCGTTTACGCGCAAGAATATCGTCATGAGCCGGAACATTGGAGGGGCAGGCGCTCGCCGCAAATCGGCAATCGGCAATCCCAGAGCGCGGACGTGGCGGCACCTCACAGTAACACGCGGTTATTATATCATCGTGTACTAAAAAGTCAAGAGAATTCTACCAGTGCTAGAGGCTACAAAATGTCGCTGGCGGAAAGCGAGTGTAGCGCGGACCTGTTCGGTAGGTCCGCGGCTTTTCCCTGCCAACAGGGGTATAGGTCAGCGGCATTGCCGGGTCGCTTTCCGGCCACGACGTTACCGAGGCGATCGAACGCGGCTGGGACAGCAATTCGAGCGGCGATTGACTCAAAGAAGCTGAGACCGCAGGCTTCGACGCTTTGCTCACCACCGACAAGAGAATCCGCTATCAGCAGAGTTTAACCGCCCGGAAAATTGCCATTGTAGTACTGGGGAACTCCACATGGCGGGTTGTGCGGCTCCATCTTGACCGGATTGCCCAGGCAGTGGCCGTGGCAACCCCCGGCAGTTATGCCGAAGTGGATATACCCTTCAAATAAGCCCGCGAAGGGCCGCGGACCTACAAAGCAGGTCCGCGCTACGCTCGCTCATCTCGTCTTGAGAATTGACCGTGGGTTCGTCATGGAAGGAAAAACCCCTGGTCACGCGGGCGTTGATCAGGACTGCACGGTTCATGATGAGGGCGGGTCTCACTGAGGAACGTTCAGCCACGGCCGCTCATTCGTGCGCGGCCGGCGGTCGGCTGCAACCCGCTGTGAGCGCGAGGCGCTCTCGTATTGGAGCGGGGCCGCAGAGCCTTCACCAGCGCCGCGGGTACGTCCAACAAGAAGAAACGCTCTGCCGAATACGCGTAGTCTTCGCCGCTCTCGTCGATCACACGAAGGTACCCACGTCTTGCGGCGTCTTCGTCAGCTATTACCGCATACAACTTCCCGGCTTCGAGCGAGG